>WQTE01000022.1 GCA_009786445.1 Oscillospiraceae bacterium
AAGCCAAAAGTGGATGATTTATGGAGTCTTTTTTGCGAGAACAGTGGCGCAATGCTCTCTGGCTCGCAAAAAAGCGGAATAAATTATCCATTTTTGGCGACCTGTGTACAGTAACGCAAATTGCTCAGCATCTGCGGGAACTAGCGCGAAAGTGCAACTATTTTCTGCGCCGCTTAAAGAAGTGTTTAATTTGGTCGGACTTTGGAAGCCTGAAGCGAGAAAGCTCATAACGGAGTCTGCTGCTGATATCCCCATAGGCCTTGGCATACGCCACGCGCAGAGGAAGCTCCTTCTCGTTCCATACCCTTGGTAAAAAAGTGCCAATAACAGCGAAACGTAACACAATGGCGATAAGAAACACCAGCTTATAGTGGTCAAACGCAGTTCCCGCAAAGGAAAGTGCAAGCTCTTCCATGACAGGAGAAAGCAACTCCAGCACAGCACCGCCCACGATGAGAGCCGCAGCCGCAGCAAGCGAAGTAATAACAGCATAAACAGCAAGAGCAGTGGAGCGATCCTCTGAAGGAGTATGAGAAAGCTGCATATTTACCGCGCAAGCATCATTTGCACACCAGAACATACCGCCAATCATGTTAAAAATCAAAATCGGCCAAATCGCCCCCGGAACGGCAAAAAGCCATACAAACCCAACAAAAGTCGAAACAATTGAAGAAATCATCATAGTCGGCACACTGCCATAGCGGTCAAGGAACACGCCCCAACGAGAAATAACGAGCAAAGCCACTACCTGCGACATAATTTGCCCGAAAATAATCAAACTCATATAAGAAAGACCCAGGACATCAATAGCATATTTATTAAAAAACGGACCGCTGATATTGACGGCAAAACTCCAAAAAGTCCAGAAAATAAGATACTTTCGCATAATCGGTTTTGTAAAACAATCCCGGATACCCTTGCGGAGCGGGGTGCTCTTTGTCTTTTTGGGAATAGACGAAAAATCGACACGCATATACATTAAAATATCAATAAGCCCGGCAACGCCTCCCACGCCAAAAACAATGGTATAACCTAAAAAACCCGGAATATTATCGAGTAAAAAAGCAAAACCAAGCCCTGAAATAAGAGAAACGACCATCAAAACCTTTTGCCGCGTGGTTACATAGCGACCCCTGATTTCCATAGGAATAACAGCACCCATAAGAGTCATGTGCGTAATCGCAACAAAAGAACCGCTCATAGAAGCAAGAGTGACCAACACGATTAAAGCCCAAAGGCGAGAATCTTGAATTTGGAACAAAAATGGTATAAAAGCAATGACAACCCATGCTACCCTTTGAATCACGCCGCCAATCAGAAATATTTGCTTAAAACGCCCGGTCTTGACAGCGAGATAAGATGCAGGAATCTGCAAAAGGCTTGCAAGCACAGGCAAAGCAGTGATAAGACCAAAAACAAACTCGCCGGCACCAAGCGATGAGGCATATCCCGTAAACGCCACACCGAACTGAGCAGAAAACAAAAAAGTCCCCACTGCAGCAGACAAAACAATTATATTGAGTGTCCTAAGCACCTCAGCACTCCCAACATAATCACGATAAGAACGATCAAAGAGCTTATAAATAAACATCGAAAAATCCTTTACAAAACAAAGCACCGAGCTGCAAGTCAGAGAACCTCTGACCGGTAACAAGCAACAATACTAGACTTGTTTTGTGAAAAAATCAAGGGTTAATTTGTGAAATGAAATAAAAGTTTTAGTATTTTCACAGTTCGGCAGATGGTGTGGTTGTGAAAAAGCTAAAGATGTGGTATTCTGGGGCTTAAAGCTGAACAATGCAAGGACGGACATAAAATGCTATTTACATCCTCGGGATTTCTGGTGTTCTTGGCAGCACTGCTTGCGGTATATGCCATAACGCCTAAAAAATACAGATGGTTTATATTGCTCGTCGGCTCTCTGACATTTTACGCGTTTGCCGGACCGCAGTTTTTGCTATACATCGGTGCAACCATAGTCATAACCTACATCTGCACAATGCAAGTCGCAAAGCTGCGCAAAAAAAGAGACGAAGCAATAGAGCAAACCACCGAAAAACAGCAGAAAAAAGCCATCAAAGAAAGAGCAAAAAAAGTATCAAAACGCTGGACAGCCGTCTGTCTGGTGCTAATACTCGGAATACTCGCAGCAGTAAAATACACAGATTTCGTACTAGCAAACGCAAACGCAGTGATTGGCGTATTCGGTGGAGTAAGGAGGTTCGGACTATTAGGACTTGCCTTACCGATGGGTATATCGTTTTACACATTCCAAACCGTAGGCTACGTTATCGATGTATTTCGAGAAAAAGCGGAAATACAGAAAAACCCACTGAAACTGGCACTGTTTGTATCATTCTTCCCCCAAGTGGTGCAAGGACCGATAAGCCGTTTCGGTGAACTCTCAAAAACGCTGTACAGCGGTACACGGATAAACCGCCACGACTTTGCAAGAGGAGCAAACCGCATACTTTGGGGATTTTTCAAGAAACTGGTGATAGCCGACAGACTCTGGCCTGCACTTGTAGTGTTGACATCATATCCGGAAGAATTTCAAGGAATATATTACCTTCTGGCGATAGGCATGTACGCAGTAATTCTATTTTGCGACTTCACAGGCGGAATAGACATAACAATAGGTGTTGCAGAACTGTTCGGCGTAAAACTCCCCGAAAACTTCAACAGACCATTTTACTCAAAATCCATACAAGAGTACTGGCAACGCTGGCATATGACCATGTATATGTGGTTTAGAGATTACGTGTTTTACACGGTGGCGGCAAGCAAAAAAATGCTTCGGTTTTCAAAAGCAACAAAAAAAATCGTCGGCGAAGCCTTCTCAAAGCGCTTACCCGTACACATAACACTTGTTTGGGTGTGGTTTTTGACCGGACTATGGCACGGAGCCACATGGAACTTCATCGCATGGGGTCTGGCAAATGGATTTGTAATAATGGCAAGTCTCGAACTTGCACCGCTTTACAATCGATTCAGCAAGAAGTTCCCGACACTTCACAGCAGCTTACCCTACAGAGGATTTCAGATATTTCGCACATTCTGGTTAATGAACATGATTCGCTCATTTGACATCTACGATGGCGTGCGAAACACATTCGGCATGATGAGAAGCGTATTTACGAACTTCAGCCTGAGCCAATTTTTAACCGTCGGAATCACCGAACTGACACTACCTACAGCGGATTACATAAGCGCAGGAGTGGGGCTGATGATTGTGTTCTGGGTAAGCTGGCTGGGCAGAGGCGAAAAAGATTACCGCGAAAGGCTGTTTGAGTTTAAGTGGCCGCTACGATACCTGGCAACGGGCATTATCCTATTCATGACCCTTGTAATGGGTGCATACGGCTTCGGCTTCGATGCAAGACAATTTATATACAATGTGTTTTAAAGATACAAACCGCCCATCATTTGCAGGGAATGCGCTGTATTTCCATTGCAATTTGCGATTAATAGTGGTAAAATAGCCGACATGAAGCAAATAGTTATAAAAATAATCACTGCCATAGTTGCATTTACGCTGGTATTCGCTGCGTTGCAACGCCTATTGATGCCAAAATACGCAAGTTTTGCACATGAGGGCAACCTAATACGCGAATACTACAGCAGCACAAGAGACCAAGACGTGATAATACTGGGAGACTGCGAAGTATATGCAAACATCTCTCCTATAGCACTATGGGAAAATTACGGCATAACATCATTCCTCAGAGGAAGCCCACAACAACTGGTATGGCACTCATACTACTTGCTTGAAGACACCCTGCGCCACGCAAGAGAAATGCCGCGGCTGGTAGTATTCAACGTGATGGCCATGCAATACGCAGAGCCGCAGTACGAACCATTTAATCGCCTGACGTTGGACGGCATGAGGTTATCACCGACAAAAATCAGGGCAGTGCAAAGCTCTATGATGGAAGACGAAGACCTGCTATCGTACATATTCCCGTTTTTCAGATTTAAAGACAACTGGCGCTACGTCAGCGCAGAAGATTTCAGATACTTTTTCAGAAATCCGCAAGTCTCAATAAACGGCTTCATGATACGAAGCGATGTCATGCCGGTAACATTCATCCCCGACCCTCTGCGCAGAGCAACCTATGAGTTCGGCGAAAAACCGCTATATTATCTGCAACGCATAGTAGACCTGACAAGACAGCACGGAATAGACCTAATGCTGATAAAAGCACCGGTTCTGTTTCCGCATTGGGCAGACGGATGGAATGAACAAATAGTGGAGTTTGCGCAGGAAAATGACTTGATATATATCAATTTTTTGGAGTATATTGATGAAATTGGGCTCGACTTCTCAATGCACACATTTAATGCAGGACTGCACCTTAACGTGTTCGGCGCAGAGCTGCTGGCTGACTACCTTGGGAAGATTATTACAGAAAACTTTGACATACCGGACAGACGCAGTTTCCCCGAAACAGCTGCCCACTGGGCGAAGTTAACAGAGCAATACCAAAGACTAATAGCAATCCAGCAACAAGAAATAGCTGAAACCGGCAGGATACAGAGTATTTTGATACCATAGAGGGCGCATATCCGGATGCTTCGCAAGCGCGGCTACGACTAAATAACAACGAGGTGAAAATATTGAAAAAAATGGCATTAATGATTGTAACAGTACTAGCTATAGTGCTTCTCAACGCCTGTGACGGTCAGCAAAATGAAAATGAAGTTCAGCAAACCCCCACTGACAGTCAACAAGCTCAAGAACTCGCAGAAACTCCTGCGCCGCAAGAGCAAGAACAACCACCCCAAACGGCTCAAGAAGAACCTGTGACGGGTTCTGGAGAAGAAACAGAGGAAATGCCCTCAGATAGCTTTTCGCTGGAAGTAAATGGATTTTTGATAGAGATGGATCAAGACATTAACTATGTATTGGCTGCACTGGGCGAGCCGAACTATCAGCTTGCAGTGCCAAGCTGCGCATTTGATGGAGAAGACCTAATACTCCGCTACGATAATCTGAGCATACAAATCCACACGTATCCGATGGGCGATAACGATTTTGTGCAAACTATCAGCCTACGTGATGACAACATACGCACTTCAGAAGGAGGAATCCGCATAGGTGCAAGCTATGAAGACGTTGTAGCTGCCTATGGAAATGATTATGTTAAAGACTTCAATATGTACACGTTCACAAGAGGTCGCACAACACTGGAATTCTTCATACCGGACGGAAGGGTAGAGGGAATCACATTCGGACTAATTTTTGAAACATAAACAAAAGGATAACTGACCATGAAATTGATGGGAAAAAAGGGCAAAAGACAAATAGCCAAACAGCCCGAGAAAAGAAAAGCAACACACAGGACAGTGCGAGCAGAGAGCCAAAGCACTCCTACAGATGCACCATCGGAGCAAAATGTAACCGTCTCCGAGCAAATTGCTACAGATAATATAGAGCCGAGTTTGAGTCAATTTCCGGTGCAAACACATCCGGGCGTTGCACCCGAAAAGAATAGTCAATCGAATCCCGAGAGTGCGCAAGCGGAGGAGGAATCATCGGATTATATACCAAAACTAACCAAGACCCCTCCACCGCCAAAGTACCTGCAACCGGCGACACGCGTGCCCACATCTCAAAGTGCAGCACCGGAAACAAAAGCAAGGCAAAATGAGAGTAAAAATGAAAAAGCACATACGGAAGCACAAAAAGCAGTATATTCAAGAAAAAGCCAACCTGAGAGGATAGTTCCTCTCCCGGCGGAGAAAATGCCGCAAAGAGACCCACTTGCACCGAGAAGTCATGTAACACCACTTCGCAGCCAACCTGAGCAGAGGAAAAACGTGCAAGCATCGGAAGAACCCGTATATGTGCCGGAGCCGGAATATGCATCTGACTACACACCTGACCACGCAACCGTAGAGGATGATATTCTCGATATTGAGCAACCTGAGCCTGAGCCGATAACTAAGCAGGAACTTTATCAAAACGCAGAAACAAAGCGATTTACACCACAAAATGAAGCAGAGAAGCCTGCGAAACGGAAAAAATCGGAAAAGGGTGCAAGACGGGACAAAAACGCGAAAGCCAGAAAAAACGAGGAACAGGGAAAAGAAGCAGAAAAAAAATCAAAGGTGAAAGAAAATGGAAGCACGGGCTCGAAAGTCGCCTTAGTTTTAATCATATTATTTGTAGTGGTGGGAGCGGCATTATTCGGGTTTTATTACTGGTGGACGACACACGCAGGGTTTGAATATAGTATGCAAGCCGTTGTGATTGTGGAAGGAGCAGATGTAAATCCCGCAGATTTTTTGTACCGTTCGGAGGGAGTTTCTGTAACATTTAGAGATGAGACATTTACGCCGGAGCCCGGAAGACAAACCGTGCCGCTGACACTCACCTACGGATTGCGCACACTGGATGCGTTCGCT
Organism: Oscillospiraceae bacterium; assembly: GCA_009786445.1. GTDB lineage: Bacteria > Bacillota > Clostridia > Oscillospirales > Oscillospiraceae > WRMH01. The sequence goes on from WQTE01000022.1 coordinate 6,409, forward strand.
GTATTATACGTACTGTCGCCCATTAGGAATTTCGCGGTAGAATTTGCTGAAGATTCTCCGGACTTAAACCCTATAGATATGCTCTCAAATGCCGAAATCGCCCGAGGTGTGCCATTTGACTTGAGCTTTCAGACAATGCCATTGCCGCTTGCGCAGTATAGTATAGGTGAACATATCCTCAATTTGGAGTTAAATGGAACACCTTTCAGTGTTCGCCTTAACGTAGCGGACACGACGCCACCCACGGCAACACCTGTCAGCATGTCGATTTTAATAGGTGAGGAAGTAAGTGCAGAAGATTTCGTGACGGATGTAAGAGATGCATCACAAATTATGTCAATTGAATTTCTAAACGAGCCGGATGTTTTTTCAGGTCGTAACCAAATCATAGAAATAGAGATTACGGATGAGTTTGGTAACATTTACGTAGTTGCATCTGCTCTGTCAGTAGCAGTGAATGTAGAGCCACCAAGAATCGAGGGTACGGAAACAATACATTCGAGGGTGGGAAATCCGATAATATACCGTGCGGGTGTCATTGCTTTTGATGACTTCGGACGAGAGCTGGAATTTCATGTTGACACAAGCGGAGTCGATCAGCACACAGTCGGAACATACACAGCAATTTACTGGGTAGAGGACTTTACAGGTAATCGCACAGAGGTAGAAGTAACAGTGTTTGTCGTCGATATAGACCCGGAGTATGTAGATACCCGTGTTGATGAAATAATTGAGGGTATTTTGACTGACGATATGACACAAGTTCAGCAGGCTAGGGAAATTATGAGATGGGTCAGAAGCAATGTCCGTGTTGACACAGACATAAGAGGCGGTCCTGATTCAGTCTACGAAGGAGCATACCGCGCACTGCGCGAAAGGCGTGGAAATTGTTACATATTTTTCTCTATATCAGAACGTCTGCTAACACGTGCGGGTATACCAAACATGAGGATTTCACGCACTCCGGGACTTTCAGCAACAAATCACCACTGGAGCCTTATAAACCCGGATGGGTTGGGCTGGCATCACTTTGACTCAATGCCAACTCGTTTCTATTGGAGTCCGCAGATGTATATGTTTACTCAATCGCAGGCTGAAAGATTTGCCGCCGATTTAGCTCCATTACATGGTGGTCCCCACTTCTATACATTCGACCCCGACCTGTTCCCGCCAATAGTACCTTAAAAGGGGAGGGATCATCTTATTGAAAGCTCCACTTATAGGTGTCATCGGCGGCATGGGAACAATGGCGACAGCCGCATTTTACGAAAAACTGCACAGCCTGCAAGATGTTACGACAGAGCAGGAATTCATTGATGTCATAATTTATAGCAAGCCATCAATCCCTGACCGCACGGAATTCATACTTGGGCGAAATAAGGAAAGTCCACTATGCGCTTTAATAGAAGCAGCAAAAATCCTAGAAAATGCAGGTGCTGCTATTTTGGTCTTACCGTGCATGACATCGCATTTTTTCTATGACGAGCTAGTAAAAGAAGTAAGGACAAAACTAATAAATCTGCCCGACGAAGTAGTAAAAGCCGTAAGTGCAAACGGTTTTAAAAAGGTTGGGTTACTTGCTACAGAAGGTGCGATAAAAGGCAAAATACTACAAGACAAATTTGAAAAATCCGGAATAGAAACCGTGATTCCGGGAGTTAAGGCACAAGAGAAACTGACAAAAATAATCTACGGCATAAAAAAGGGTAAGCAACCGGCAATTGGACTGCCTGCTGACGTAACAGCAGAACTGACAGGAAAAGGAGCGCAAGCAATAGTGCTCGGTTGCACAGAGCTATGTATAGGCACCGTAGAGGGCAAAAACTACATAAACACACTTGACATACTCGCAGAAACTACACTTAGGGAGTCGGACAGGCAATGATAAATGTGCTTGAATATCTTGAAAATACTATAAATAATATCGCAGACCCTGAAAAAAAAGCATTTGTTGGCGATGATGGCGCACTTTCTTTTAAACAATTGCACACAGCAGCTCTCTCTTGCGGAAGTTACATAGCAGAGCAGAATATAAAAAGAAAACCAATAGTCGTGCATATGAAAAAAAGTCCCGAAATGATAGCCGCGTTTCTGGGGGTGGTCTATTCGGGAAACTATTATGTCCCGCTGGACAATGAAATCCCCGCATTTAGAATACAAATGATACTCGAAACCGTAAATCCCGAGCTAATAATTTGCGATGAGACAACTGCACGGCCAACACAGGCATCTATAGGGGATGGTGCCCCCGCCGCACCACAAACTACGACCATAGATTTTAATCAAGCCAAAGCCCATAAAATCGACGAACAAAAACTGCAAAAAGTAAGAAAAACGGCAATCGACACAGATCCGCTTTACGTGGTGTTCACATCCGGGTCAACCGGTAGACCTAAAGGCGTTGTGGCATCACACCGCTCAGTAATTGACTACATTGAAAACTTAACGGAAGTGCTCAAAACTGATGAAAATACAGTGTTCGGCAACCAATCGCCCTTATACCTCGATGCCTGTTTGAAAGAAATTTATCCAACTCTGAAGCACGGTGCGACCACACATATCATACCGCAGCAACTTTTCATGTTCCCGATAAAACTGATTGAGTACATCACAGAGAACAAAATAAATACTGTATGCTGGGTAGCATCAGCTTTTAGTCTTGTCTCCGGTCTTGGTGCACTGGAAAAGTCGTTGCCGTACACCCTGAAAACAATAGCGTTCGGCAGCGAAGTTTTTCCTATAAAGCACTATAACAACTGGCGGACCAAGCTGCCTGAAGCCAGATTTGTTCACCTTTACGGTCCGACAGAAGCCACAGGAATGTCAACCTATTACATAGCAAACAGCCCCTATGCGGAAGATGAGTCGATTCCGATTGGTTATCCCTTTAAAAATACAGAAATAGTGCTGCTGGGCGAAGATGGGAAAACTGCATCGGACGGGAACTCAGGCGAGATTTGCATAAGAGGAGCGGGGCTGAGTTTGGGCTACTTCGCTGATGAGGAAAAGACCAGAGCGGCGTTCATACAAAACCCACTCTCAGAATTTCCGGATATTATCTACAAAACAGGTGATTTAGGGCGCAAGGGCAAAAACGGAGAATTATACTATATTTCAAGAAAAGACCACCAGATTAAACACATGGGCTATAGGATAGAGCTTGCTGAAATAGAACTGATGGCGGCACGGCATGAAAAAATAAGCCTTGCATGTGCAGTGTTTGACGACACAGAAAGTCGAATTATCCTTTACTATATGGGTAAGGAATTTAAGAAATCAGAAGTTAAAGCGCATCTTAAAAAAAACCTTCCCCGCTATATGCTCCCTCACGCTATATATGAGCTTGAGGAAATCCCCCGAACACCCGGTGGAAAACTGGACAGGGTAAAATTGCTGGAGATGCACAGAGAACACTAATCATCATCCAACCGTTCAACCAGTGCTGTCATCGCAGCATAAGAGTTGAAGTTTTCAGGAATTAGTTCCTCCGGCGGGATTGTTACACCAATTCTGTCGTCAACCTCTGCAATGAGCGTAATTATATCAAAGGAGTCTATGACCTTGTCATCAATCAACGTCTCATGTGTCATAAAATCCACATCATCATGCAGTTCCTGCAAAATCTCAAGCAAAGCATCCATAATTCATCACTCCTAAACACTGCCGGTATCGTAAGTAAACCCGCGTCCGTGAACTTGTGATACGTTATCAGTTATCATGAACGCGTGTTCGTCATGCTCGTTAACTATCGTAATCAAATCACGGTAGTTTTTTGAATCCAAAATGACCATTATCATTTCACGCGAAGTGCGCTCATAAGCACCAAGAATAGGCACTAAAGTCGCACCACGGTCGATTTTTGTCAAAATATCTTGTGTAATCTCTTTGCTTTTATCGCTGATAATATAAACCATCTTTCTCTTGCGAAGCCCTGACTCGATGAAGCCCATAGCAAGAGCAGTAATGGTAATGGAGAAAATAGCATACAAAAATGCATCAAAGCTAAAGACAAACAGGCTAAGTAAAATGATTGAACCGTCAGAAAAGAAAAGTCCAATTGATGTGCTGAGACCAAAATACTTCTTAAAAATGAGCGGAGGGACGGTCGTGCCGCCGCTTGAAGCATGATTAGCATACATAAGAGAGGCAGCAACAGCCATAATTACGCTACCTGTAAGCATAGAAAGCATCGGATCCTCAACCAGCATATGTTGCGGAATGATATTCACAAAAAGCGGAAGCACCGCTGCGCCGATAATGGTATTGAAAAAAACTTCCTTACCCAAGAAAATAAGTGCCGCCGCTAAGATGAGGGCATTCGCGGCAAGTATTGTTATAGCCCTGTTAAGCCCGAATAATGTCTCAAAAACAATAGAAAGCCCTGTAATTCCCCCCGCTGCAATGGAATGAGGTCCCAAAAACAAATTTACCGCGGCTGCAATAAGCGCAACCGCAATCAAAACACAGCCAACCCTTTTAGCTCTTCTTAACATCTCATATACCCCCAAAGTCTATAAGTTTCTGTACTTTTCCATCATGGTTTTGAATATTTCACCCGTAGTGGGTGGAGTCCAAGTGATGGCGTTTGCACCTGCATTGATAGTGTCTTCGATAGACTGATTATTTGGTCCGCCTGTAGCAATAATTGCAATCTCGGGAAAATCTTTTCGCAGCTTTTCAACGAGCCAAGGCGTTCGCGCCGCAGCAGATACATTAAAAATGGTAGCGCCCGACTCAAGCCGCCCTATAATATCATCAGTCTCTCGGGCAACTGTCACAATAATAGGAATGTCAATGACTTCCTTAACATCCTTGATTGTGGTGTTTGGCGTCGGAGAATTCACTACAACACCAAAAGCACCCTGAAATTCTGCATCGGTGGCAAGTTGCACTACACGTCTGCCCGTCGTTGTACCGCCGCCGACACCGCAAAGCACAGGAATGTCCGAAGCCATAATGAGGGCGTGAGAAATAATGGGCTGCGGGGTGAAAGGGTACACAGCAATAACAGCATCGGCGTTGATATTTCTGATGATGGCAATATCCGTGGAAAAAACCAAAGACCTGATAAGTCTGCCGAAAATCCGAATACCACCGCATTTGTAGATTGGTTCGGGAATTTCAATCATATGACTGCGAAGTACACCGCTATATTCCGGAACTTTTTGCATTTACCTGACCATTCCTTTCAAACTAGTATATCGCTTATATTATACCAGTTCCTCAAAATCTTCTTTACCATGCTTACAAAGCGGGCAAACAAAATCGTCAGGTAAACTGTTGCCGTCATAGACATACCCGCAAATTCTGCAAACAAACCGCTTTGTGCCGCTACCGCCCGCGCCCGAATCGTCTGAAGCACCTGTACCTACGGCGGGTGCTCCACCTGCGGTTTTCGGCTTAATGTGGTCAAAATAATACTGATATGTAACACTGGGCTCGTCAGATACGACGAAACACTCAGTAACATCGGCAATGAAAAGCATATGAGAGCCATAGTCGTGGCTTTTAAAAACTTTACCGGAAATTACGCAATTTACTTGTTCGGGAACATATCGGAGACCGTTAGCAGTTCGATTTTCATACCCTGTGCCATCAAACTTATCGGTGGTTTTTCCACTTCGGAAACCGAATCTCTCAAAAGTGCTCATAGCCGCACTTTGTGACAAGACACAGACATTGAAAATCCCTGTTTTTTCAATAAGCTCGCAAGAAAAATTTGCACGACTTACAGCAATCGAAATCCGAAGCGGCGAGGAAGTAATCTGCATAGCAGTGTTGATAATACAGCCATTGTCTTTATCACCGTCACGCGTAGTCAAAACAAAAAGCCCATAGGACAACTTAAACAAAGCCGAAGTGTCGATAGAGTTGTTGTTATTCATGATGAACATCCTCTCAATAATTATTATATCAAAACGAAACAGGACTTCTACGATAACACAAACAGGCAAATAAAGCTATAGATAATTTGTGTACACTATGGTATTCTTTTTAACATGAAATATGTACAACAGGAAACAAACTATGCTTAACATCATTATTGGGCGTGCCGGGACAGGTAAGACAAACTATATAATGAATGAAATTAAACGCAAGATGGAATCAGGCGAAACTGGAATGATTCTATTGGTGCCGGAGCAATATTCGCATGAGGCAGAGCGGCAGCTATGCATGGTGTGCGGCGATGCTCTTTCGCTGTGTGCGGAAGTTCTAAGTTTCACGGGACTCAGCAGACGAGTGCTCACAGAGATGGGAAAAAGAGAAGTCGAAACACTCGACAGTGGAGGACAAATACTTCTGATGCACAGGGCACTTGAAGCTGTGGCATCAACGCTTAAAGTATTCGGAATAAAAAAAATGCGGACAGAGATACTCGAGAGATTGCTCGAAACCGTAACAGAGCTTAAAACGAGAAAACTGACAGCTAAAATGCTGGAAAAAGCGGCAACCACAGTGGGAAACCCTCTTGCCGAAAAAATACACGACTTTGCACTTATATTTGATGCTTACAACTCCATGCAAAAAGCGCACGGAGGAGATGCCCTAGAGCGGCTTGAAATACTTGCCGGCAATATAGAAGAAAGCACCACAGTCGGCAAGGGAGCCATATATTTTGACGGATTCAACGACTTCACGGCACAGGAACTAAGCGTAATAGGAGCTATGCTCAAAAAAAATGCAAACATAACAGTGTGCCTGACATTAGACCCAAGTGATGACGGTGAAGCATTCAAGCTCCCCGCAAAAACAGCTTCAGAGCTGAAAAGGCTGGCAAAAAAAGTTGAAATTTACGAGATTGAAGAAAACTTGTCCCATCGCGCACCGGAGCTAAAACACTTGGAAAAGCATTTATTTACCGAAAACCTCGCCGAATACAAAAATTCGACCGTACATCGGCCCAAAACTGTAGATATCCCCACAGTAGCCGCAGACAACGGGCAATTTGCTCCTATAACCATCTACACGGCACGTACCCGATACGAAGAGTGTTCATATGCGGCTGCCACAGTTCGGAAACTTGTTGAAGAAGGTTACAGATGGCGAGACATTGCGGTTATGGCAAGAGATTGGGAAGAATATAGCTCAATCTGTGAAAATGTATTTGAAAAGTACGAAATTCCTTACTTTTCAGGAATTAAAACAGACATTCTTTCCAAGCCACCAATTGCTCTAATCGTTGCAGCACTAGAAATAGTCACGGCAGGTTATGAGTATGGCTCCGTTTTCAAGTTATTAAAAACGGATCTGACAGACATCTCCCATGACGAAGTTTCCTTACTTGAAAACTACGTCATAAAATGGCAAATTCGAGGATATTACTGGCAAAAAGAGTGGAAAATGCCTCCCTCGGGATATGGCAGAGCAGAAAAAGGCGATGATGGGCTTCTAGAGCGAATTGACGTTTTGCGAAAAAAAATACTTATTCCACTTGAAAATCTCAGAAGAGGCATAAAAGGCGAATCCCAAGTGACCATGAAGCTGAAAGCCCTCTACAACTTTCTCATAGAAATATCACTTCCCGAGAGGCTTATAGAAAAGGCAAATTTACTTAATGAACGTGGAGAGAAACGCCTTGCCGACGAATATACCCAACTTTTGGACATAATAATGAGTGCACTCGATCAAATGTATTTGATAGTCGGCGATAAAGAGGTGAATGAAAGTGAGTTTAAAAAACTTCTCACACTTGTATTATCGCAGCAGGATGTAGGAGTTATCCCTATATCGCTTGATGCGGTTTCGCTCGGAAGCATGGCAATGAGCCGCCGCCGTGACCTGAAAGCTCTAATACTAATCGGCGCAACAGACGATAAGCTGCCACTTTTGACGAAAACCAGCGGCGCATTGTCAGAAAATGAACGTCTGGAGCTGAGGCGAGTCCTGCCTGAGATACCGGCAGGGCTGGAAGAACGCTACGAGAGAGAGATGAACATGCTCTACTCAACTCTGACATTGCCCTCGGAAAAGCTCTATCTGATATACCCGACAAACGAAGGAAGGCATCGCTCGTTTATTATTACAAATATCTGTAAAATGTACAATTTGCAAGAGGAAACCCTGTCGGAAGAAGTATATATGAGCGCTGCGGAAATACCATACAGAGAGCTGTTGATGAGAGATGCGCAACAAAGCACTACTCCGAGTAGAGAAAAACTCTCGGAAAGTATTGCCAAGGCGATATATGGCGATAATATAGCACTGTCAGCTACGAGAGCAGACAGGTATTACTCCTGTCCGTACAAGCATTTCTTGCAAAATGGATTATGTCTCATGCCGAGGACTCCTGTAGAATTTGATGCGGCATCGGCAGGCAATTTCATACACTTTGTCCTTGACGGAGTGTTTAAGGAAATAAAGGAAAACAGCGAATATCAGGAAACAGATGAAAAGTGCTGGAAAGAACTCACGAGAAAGTATTGCGATAAGTTTGTAAGTGAAGTCCTTCACGATTTTGAAGGGAAAACGCCTAGATTTGAGTATCTTTTCAGACGATTTGAGGCAGATGTTGACTATATAGTTGACGATATGTTAAATGAGTTAAGAACGTCTAAATTCAGACCACTTAATCTCGAAATGGATATTTCAAAACTTACTAAATTGCAGAGGGGCTATATAGATAGGGTAGATGGTTACGAGCAAGACGGAAAGCTCTATTTGCGTGTCATTGACTACAAAACGCGAAAGCAAGCGTATACGTTTGAACTCTCGGAAGTGCTGCGCGGCAGGGATATGCAGATGCTTGTATATCTTTCTGTACTGCAAAAGTATGGTGCAGAGTTTTATAGAAGAAGCGAGATACGCCCAAGTGGGATGCTATACGTTCCTGCTCGAGATGTTATAATAAGCACATCCAGAAACACTCCGCAAGAAGAGATAGACAAGCTTCGCAGCTCCAAAATGCGCCGAAGTGGGCTGGTGCTCGACGACTCCGAGATAGTGGAGGCAATGGAATCGGGTGAAGAAAAGAGATATTTGCCCGTAGAAAAGTCAAGAAAGAAGGATAGCTCCGGAGATTTTGGCAGAAACTTCATCAGCGAAGCTCAGATGAATAGGCTATTTAGGTATGTTGACAAGATGATGCAAAACGCACAAGATGAAATTATAAGCGGAGTGGTCGATTGCAAGCCTTATTACAAGAATGAGTCGGATAATGCCTGCAATTACTGCGATTATCAATCGGTATGCGGGTTTGACGAAGCAGGAGGCGACTCCCGCAGATACGCTCCGAAACTTTCCGCGGAGGAGGTATGGAAACTATTTTGAACTTTGGCGGTGCTAAAACTCAATTCACGCCTGAGCAACGGGCAGCTATTACTCATCGTGGTACCTCACTCCTCGTTTCTGCCGCAGCAGGATCGGGTAAGACCAGGGTGCTGGTTGAGCGTTTGCTAAATCGTATTGACGAGGGGAGTAATATTGACGAGTTTCTGATAATTACCTATACGAGAGCTGCAGCGCACGAGCTCAAAGAGAGAATAAATGATGGGTTATACGATAGGCAGAGGCAAAATAAAAAGAAAACCCACTACCGCCGACAGGTAATGTTATGTAATACTGCATCGATAGACACAATTCATACGTTTTGCGGGGAAATATTGCGTGAAAATGCACACCTTGCAGGTCTGCCCCCCGATTTTCGAGTGATTGACGAAAACGAAAGTGAAATAATTAAAAGAGAAGTCATCAGCGATGTCTTGGATTTTGCATATGAAGAAAAAATAGAAGGATTTTCAGATTTACTGAGCATGGTTATAGAGGGCAGAGACGACAAAAACCTCGAAGAAATTGTGCTGGATATCGATAGAAAGCTCCAAAGTCTGCCAAATCCACAGCAGTGGATGGAAGCACAAAAAAAGAATCTGTCCGAAGTAGGGACACTAAAACTCACAGAGACAGATTGCGGAAAATACATAACAAATGAGCTAAAAGAATTGGTGTCATATTGTGCAAATCAGTTGAACGCGTTAAGAGAAGAGGTGAGCTTGAATTCTGAATTCAAGGCAAAATATGGCGCAAGCATAGAAACCAGCTACTCCGATGTCAAGAAACTGGAGGGTAGCCTGAACCTGAGCTGGGATGAGGCGTGTGAAAACAGAAACATAGAATTTCCAAGGACAGGCAGCCTATCAGGTTACAATGACCTCAAAGCGATTCGTACTTGGTGCAGGGATGAATTACGCAAAGGCACAAAGATACTTGAAAACAGTTCACACGAACATATGGAAGATTTAAAGCAAATTGCACCTGCGCTTATAGCCCTGATGAATCTCATAGAAAAATTCGCAGAAGCCTATGCTCTGGAAAAAAGAAAAAGGGGTGTAGCCGACTTTTCAGACATGGAACATCTGACACTGTCATTACTCATTGACAAGAATTCAGGAGAAAAAACGCAAATCGCGAAGAGTTTGGCAAAGAGATTTACAGAAATTATGGTCGATGAGTACCAAGATGTAAATGAAGTGCAGGAAATGATTTTCAAGGCTATATCAAAAGAAGAGTCAAACATATTTATGGTGGGTGATGTAAAACAATCAATTTACAGATTCAGACTTGCCGACCCGGGAATCTTTCTCTCTAAGTATGCCGGCTTTAAGGAAGCAGAAATAGAAGAAATAGAAGAAAAGGAGACCTCAAGGAAAACAGAAAACAAAGCTAAAAGTTCTGCAAAATCAGTCGTTTTTGACTCTAATGAAAGTAAAAATGTAGGCGTAAAAATCCATTTATCTAAAAATTTCAGGTCGCACAGCGGCATTTTAGATACAGTAAATCACATATTCACAAGAATAATGTCCCCAAAACTGGGAGAAATGCAGTATTCGCAGCATGAAAGGCTTGTTCCTGGGAGAGACCCAATAAGCGATTCAGTAGAAAAGAAAGGAATTCACGGAAAACAAGGCAAAAAGAAAAATGCAGAATCAGTCTCGTCCTTAGAGGGCAGAGTCTCAGATATCCTAATAGATCCCCTAATCATGCAAACACAGAGGGAAAAACACACAATTCCGGTAGAATTTGACTTCATTTCCACAAAAAGCAGGGAAGAAGAAACAGCGGATGAAAGCACCACAGAAGATATAAAAGCCGTGGATTTAGAGGCAAAACATATTGTCAACCGCATAGTAGAGCTGTTTGAGACAGGGTACAGTGTGCCCGAAAAAGATGGTACTATGAGGGCACTACGTTACAGTGATATAGTAATACTCTCACGCTCGCAAAAAGGTGTAGCGAGCAGATATGCAGCAGCTCTTAGCAGCGCAGGCATACCAACTGACATCTCAACCGGCGAAGATTTCTTTGCATCAAGAGAAATTTTAGGGGTATTATCACTTCTTTCGGTAATAGATAACCCAACTTTAGACATTGAACTTGCTGCAACATTGAGTGGTCCTATATATAATTTCTCATCAGATGAACTCGCAATAATAAAAACAGATAAAAACGCAAATTCATACTATGATGCTGTAATTTGTGCAGCAGAACATGATACAGGGACTGGTGAATTATCGAGTAAATGCAGGAGCTTCATCGAAGATATAGAGACATACAGAACACTTGCTGCGGATATGACGGCAGACAGGCTTCTGTGGTATATTTATAATAAGACAGAGCTATTTGCTGCTATTTCGGCTATGAGTTCGGCGGAGATGCGCAAGGAAAACCTTACAAAACTTACGGAATTAGCAGTGACACTTGAGAAAAGTGGCTATAAAGGACTATTTGGCTTCTTGTCGTATATTCGTAAGCTAAAAGCAAGGGATTCGGGACAGTTTGCAGTGAAATCGCTTGGTGCAGCGACCTCCGTAAATCGAGATGCGGTATCTATCATGACCATCCACAAGTCAAAGGGACTGGAATTTCCGGTTGTATTTCTCACAAACACGTCAAAAAGACACAATAATCTTGACTCGCAAAAGCCAATAATCTTTCATAAAGAGCTTGGAGTTGGCTCCATGCTGATAAATAGACAAAAAAGAATTAAGTATACAACACTGCAAAAAGCAGCGATAGCAAGTAAATTGAAGGCAGAGATGCTCTCGGAGGAACTTAGAGTGCTTTATGTAGCAATGACAAGAGCGTGCGAAAAACTAATAGTAACTGCGACATACACTGATGCAGAGAGTAAAGTTGACAAAATACAGCAAACTATCATAGGTATGCCGTCACCTCAGGAACTTTCGCGTATGAGCAGCCTTTCTGACTGGATAGTAGCAGGCTTAAAAGACATTGACAGCGATAAAGCGCAAATAAACTTCATAACGCCGGAAGATATAGCAGAGCAGAAACCTGTTAGAGTGGTACAAAATGCTGAGAGTGAGAATAAAGAAAAAATTGGTTTGGAGTCAAAGAGTTTCGAGTTTACTTATCCGTATGAATCATCAATAAGCATACCCTCAAAAGTGACTGTGACCGGAATAAAAAAATTAGCAGACAAAGATGCCGAAGCTGCGCCTTGGGCAAAAATTCAACTAAAAGAAAGAGCAACTTTTGTAGTCCCAACATTCATAGAAAAAAGAGGGAAAAGGAATGCTGCCGAGCTGGGGACGTTATTGCACCATGTAATGCAGCACATAGACTACAAAATATGCTCAAGTGACCATGATGCAGATAAAGCCTTGCAATCTCTGGCCGAAAGTGGTGTTATTGAGGAAAGTGATACCCACGAAATTGATTCAGGGCGTATTGTTAGTTTCTTTAGTTCTGATCTAGGCAAGCGACTGGCAGCCGCCGAAAAGGTCAATAGAGAGTTCACTTTTTCGATTTTGATTCCCGCCGAAGGGCTTATACACGAGGCTGAAAAGGGAGGAAAACACAGAGCAAAACTCTATAGCAAAGGATGTAAATGCGGTGCAAAAGAAGTCGAAAAATGTTCCTGCGATAAAGTCCTGCTTCAAGGTGTTATAGACTGCTTCTTTGAAGAAGACGGCGAGCTGGTGCTGGTAGATTTTAAGACCGATAAGGTGACAAAAAACACTATTGAGAAAAAAGCAAGCGACTATGCCCCACAGCTAAACACTTATGCAGAAGCTTTGGAGCGAATAACAAAAAAGAGAGTAAAAGAGCGTGTAATTTACTTTTTTGAAGCCGGAGAGGCACACAGCCTCTAAAATGCTTTCCATGGTATATCGACTGTCGCTCCGTTAGTGATAATATCATAAACATGAAGCAGTAAAGGAAAATCTGCGGAGTCAGCCTTACCCGCGTTGATTAAAGTTTGTACAGCCTCGCCGACACGTGTGGAAATCACAATAGATTCAAGTGTCACGCCTTCCAGCTCCCGCATCGCCTCATCGAAGCTGTGTCCAAGCCCTAAAAGCGTGCCAATCATGCGCGTTCTGCCGCCAAACACAGTAACATACAAGTCGCCGGCTCCATAGATAATGTTTTCATCCGCATAGCCAAATAGGGAAAGTAACTTGCGCATTTCCTTTACACTCTGCCCAAACAGCGCAGCTTGAGAGTTATAGTGAATAGTATCTCCACTGCGCTTTGAAAGACCAACGGCAAGTGTGACAGCCAGTGCATAGGCATTTTTTAAGGCAACTGCGCATTCGAGCCCTTCAATGTCGGTGGTTAGGCTGATGTTGTAATAGGGTGTCTCGAGTATTTTTTTCATTTCTTCAAGTTTTGTGAGATTTTGCCCGCAAAAGCAAATGTGCGTGAAGTCACGGTCAGCAAGCTCATAGCTGGTGCAAGGACCGCCGATGGCATTAAAGCTCCTATCCGGGTACTTACCGGCATAAAACTTTGGGTATGACATTAAAGTGCCGTCAGGTAGATTAAACATACCCTTTGTCACGGACAGTATCGGAACACTTGGCGGAAGCCTCGGTATAATGTTCTCGGAAAACCATTCAACACCAAAGCTGCTGACTCCGCAAATAACGAGGTCAGCTCCGGTCACTGCATTTTCAAGGGTTTCGAGCTGATGACACTCAATACCGTTCGGAAGACTCCGTTTTAGGTTCGGGTGATAAAGGGTATCAATTACATGATTTATTATCTCTCTGTCCAACATGGTTCCGACAAGCCGAACAGTATGCCCATTGTCCGATAGAGGAAAGCTCATTGCAGACCCCATAACTCCCGCACCAATAATTGTAACAATGCTCATAATAATGACCATTCCTTTCAAACTATGGCTCCTTAGTGAAAATTGCAGTTGAAATATGTTAACCGATATATTATACTAAACAAAGTTGCCAGTTACAAGTCAATGGGCGAAATAGCCGGGGGTATGGGATAATCCTGATAATTGCAGGTTTATACACTTGTTGAGCGACTCAGATGTTTTGTTGTTTCCTCAATGAAGGGTTTTCGGCCTAAAAATTCAACTAGATATGCCGGTGTGATGGAATGGTAGACGTGATGGATTCAAAATCCATTGGGGGCAACCCCGTGTCGGTTCGAGTCCGACCACCGGTACCAATTTTTTTTGAAACCTAGCAATACCAATGGGTTTCGGTGTAGCAAAAAGCGATATACACGTTTTTTGCACGATTTATTAGAAAATGAGCATAAGGCTTGACTTGCAGGGAGACAGTTCACGATAAGGTGGGCTGTTTCTTTTTTGAGCGTTGGTAAAATCTTGCCGTGTCAAGGGCGGCTGATATGCGCTCGCAAGATTTTTCTTTTAGCAACGCCTGCGGCGCATATCAGTCGTTTATCGCAGACCCTTGACACCTCACCTTGAACACAATGGAAACAGGTCAATCGACACAGCGTGGCGATTGGCTTAGTTACTATTGCGTTACCAAATATGTTATACGAAATCCGGTGTACTGAATTAAACATAAATAAAAGATTATACAGTATATTGGGCAATTGTATTGACTTTCTCTTCCCAAAACTGTATGATATTAGCGTAAAACTCTCGTAGATTAAACACAAATTCATTGAGGGCGTTGTTGTGATGGGAAAATTAAAATCAATAGATTTATTCGCCGGTATCGGTGGCATACGACTTGGATTTGAAAAAGCTTTTGGCGATGAGGTTCAGACCGTTTTTGTCAGCGAGATAGACGATAATGCTCAAAAAACATATAAATCGAATTTTGATGATGACTTTGAGATTAAAGGCGATATTACTAAGATTGCTGAGACCGATATACCAACGTTTGACATTTGTTTGGCAGGTTTTCCATGCCAAGCGTTCAGCCTTGCAGGGCAAAGGAAAGGCTTTGAAGATGATTATAAAGGCTCTTCACGAGGTACACTATTTTTTGATGTAGTTCGCATTTGTGCGTATCATAAACCAAAAGTGATACTTTGTGAAAATGTAAAAGGTCTTGCAATACATGACAAAGGACGCACTTATGAAATAATCAAGGGTGCACTGGAAGAAATCGGCTACACAGTGCACGAAAAAGTGTTAAACAGTCGCGATTTTGGAGTTCCGCAAAATCGCGAGCGAATTTACATTGTGGCTTTTAGAAACGATATTGACAGCTCTGATTTTGAGTTTCCAAATCCAAAAGATTCAAACAAGCGACTTGAAGATATTATTGAAGATAAAGCGGTATCGGCTAAATATTACTTGAGTGAAACATATGTTGAAACTTTAGTAAAGCATAAAGCACGGCACGAATCAAAAGGGAACGGATTTGGTTATGAAATCAGGGAATGGAGTGGAGTTGCGGGTGCTATTGTTTGTGGCGGAATGGGACGTGAACGCAATCTTTTGATTGACAAACGGCAAACTGATTTGACACCTGTTACACATATAAAGGGAAAGATAAATAATAAAGGAATAAGGAAAATGACCCCACGTGAATGGGCAAGATTGCAGGGGTATGATGATGAATACAAACTTCCATTAGCAGATGTTCATTTGTATAAGCAACTGGGGAACTCAGTTACTGTGCCGGTTATTGAGGAGATAGCAAAACAAATTAAGGATACTCTCAGTCGTGCAGATAAATTAATGGGTAGTGAAGGGGAAGATGAGATTATGCAAATAACCGGAAACAAAGGTGAATGGTCTGAGCTTTACGCATTTATCAAACTCCTTAAAGATGGACGAATCTACGCAGCAGATGAAAATGTAAACAAATTAGACGATATTTTTCTGCCAATAATTAAGATTATTAGAGAGGAAACTAAGGGGGAAATATACGATTATCATACAGGTGAAAGTATACGCATATATAAAGATAATGAGTTGATAAATACAATATCAATTTCTGAGTTGAAAGCACAAGCGGAGTTTTTATTTACAAAAATTTTTGAGGGAAGTAAGACTAAAGGCAAAAGTGGCTCATTTCCTATAGACGAATTGGAGGAGTTTATAGGGAAAATACATATTAAAAAGATAAAAGCCCCATATAACGACAAAGTAGATATGCTAATGCAAATCCACGATATTAATACAGGGTTTAGTCCTGAAGTTGGGTTCTCAGTAAAATCGGATGTGGGTTCTCCGCCGACACTTCTTAACTCAGGAAAGAATACTCGCATAAAATATAAAGTCCATGGCATAAATGATGAACAGATGGAAGAGATAAATGCAATAGATAAGACTGTTTTGCGTGAATATATGATAGCTCGGATGGTGCGTTTGTTTTCTTTGTGCAGTAAAATTGAGTACCACTGTGTAAAAGATGAAACATTCACTGACAACTTAATTTTAATAGACAGTTTATTACCGGAACTTTTCGGAGAAATGGTACTCCGGCACTATTCCAATATTGATAAGGGAATTTACGATTGTGAAGAACTAATTAGGTTGGTTGAAGAACTTAATCCTCTGGATTATCGAGCATCTAAGATATATCGATATAAGATAAAGAGGCTTATTTGTGCATCGGCGTTGGGCATGACACCGGGCAAAACATGGGACGGATTAGAAGCGGCAACAGGTGGATATATTATCGTCAAGCGTGATGGTGATGTTTTGTGCTATCACATTTACAACAGGAATTTTTTTGAAGAATATCTGATGCGAAATACACAATTTGACAGACCAAGTGCAAGCAAGTTTGATTATGGGTATTTATATAAAGAAAATGGAGCAATGTACTTGGACTTAAACGTACAAATTAGGTTTAAGAACATTAAATAGTAGTTTATGGACAAACACACACCCGAACAACGCCGGCGAAATATGCAGGCAGTGAAAAACAAAGATTCAAAAATTGAGGTGTTACTCCGTAAAGCCCTTTACCAAAAGGGATATAGGTACAGAAAAAATTATTCAAAAGTTTATGGAAAACCTGATATAGTTTTCACTAAAGAAAAAATCGCTGTTTTCTGCGACTCCGAATTCTGGCATGGATACGATTGGGAAAATCGTAAAGCCGATTTCAAGAGCAACAGAGAATTTTGGATTCCGAAAATAGAGCGCAATATGGAACGTGATAAGGAAGTCACCGCATATCTTGAGTCAGCCGGATATGTGGTTCTTCGTTATTGGGGAAAAAATATTATAAAAGATTTTGATGCTGTAATTTTTGAAATTGTTGAAAAAATACACGCTAGGAGAGCCGAAATGATGATAAGCAAACGTTAGAGAGCGTAAAGTGCCGTAAAAGTGTGAAAATCAGTGTGAAAATGTGAATTCAAATGTGTAATGACAAGCTGTTTTCTTAGTGATATAATACTGTAAGGTGTTGCCGTACAAGACAACTCCACAACAACGGCAGGAGGGATTTCAATGCGCGTTGGCAGCATGTTTGCAGGTATAGGTGGTATCTGTCTCGGCTTTAAATATGCCGGAGCAAGTATTGTATGGGCGAATGAGCAAGACAAGTTTGCGTGTAAAACATATAGGCATGTTTTCGGGCAGGATTATTTGGTTGAGGGTGATATCAGGAAAATTGAGTTAGATTCAATTCCCGACTTTGACGTTCTCACTGCGGGATTTCCGTGTCAACCTTTTTCAATCATGGGAAAACAAAAAGGTTTTGCCGACCCGCGTGGGACGATGTACTTTGAGATTTTGCGAGTGATTGATTTTAAAAAACCGGGAGTTGTGCTGTTAGAGAATGTTAAAAACCTAATAAAGCACGACAACGGCAATACCTTTGCGACGATTTGTAAAACGCTGATTGATAGAGGCTACTTTATAAAATATTCTGTTCCGGGACCGGATACACATGCTAATACACCACAGTATCGTGACCGCCTATTTATTGTTGCATTTGCAAGTGAAAAAATGGCAGAACAATTTTCGTTTCCGGAGAAAATGCCCCTTGAGCGAAGCGTAAACGATATAATTGACCGCTCTGCACCGGTTGATGAGAAATATTATTACAAAAAAGATAATCCATACTATGACAGCCTTAACTCTCGTATGATTGATAATAATGCTATTTATAGAATTGACGACAGCGGAGTGGCAATGATGGCGTGGCACATCTGTCCTACGCTAAAGGCAAATATGGGAACGTATCATGATCGTGTACCGCTTATTCGAGATTCATTTGGAATAAGGAAGCTAACTCCCGAAGATTGTTTGGCGTTACAAGGGTTTCCAAAAGGTTTTAACTTTCCTAATGTCCCACAGAATGAAATTTACAAGCAACTTGGCAATACTGTGTGTGTGCCTGTTGTGGTACGAATCGCAAGGGAGATTAGACGAGTATTTAACTTTTATGATACTTAGCTATGAGTTAGTTTTCATGTTTTTCGGCAAACTATTTTGCTGCAATTAACCTGTGAAAAACAACTGTAATTTTATTGCGGTTGTTTTTTTTGTTAACTTTTCTTGACACGGATTTTTTTTTGCGTATAATATTGTTGTTACCAATGAATCTTATAAAGGAGTTGATATTATGGACTATAATTTTAATTGGAATGCCATTAGTGGTGGTGCGCCATATGTAACTATTTCAACTATCGCTATTGCTTTTAATAGCGTGTCGATTGAAAAACTTGGATATCCTCAAAAAGTGTTGGTGGGTTTCGATGAAGGTCAATGTGTTATCGGAGTTAAGCCTTACCGAGGCGAACCAAATGTTAAGCCTTATGATTTTTCTCGAAAAATAAAAAATGGTTGGGTTAGAATAGGGTGCAAAGACTTCGTGAGGTACTTGGAGACTATTGTGGGAGAACCATTTTCGCCGTCAAAAAAATTTTTGGCAGAATATGACGACAGAAATGAGTTGCTTGTAATCGCTGTGCGGAGTGATAAATTAGTGTGATAATAGAGGGTGTAGAGGGTGAAAATTACGACAAAACAAAACAAAAAACGTTGACAGTCTGAAAAAACGATGATAAAATTATTGTGCGTTATCCTTGCAAAATAAAATAAGGGCTTTGATGGCTACCGACCACCAAAGCCCTATGGCAAGGGCAACCGTGAGATAACAGTTGCATTGTGCCACGTCGCCACATATGCTATCACATATTTCGCTCGGTTGCAAGACCTTGCCACCAAAAAATTTTTATTGGAGGTGAAGTGTTATTGCTCCGGGTTTTGTTATTATATCAAAGTACGCAGTTACAGAAATTATGTGAGGAGATAAAATAAAAATGTTTAATAAAAAAAACGATTTAGAAAAGTCGTGGTTGGTGAAAAACGCTGAATTTGACAAGGAAGATATTCCATTCATTAGAACAGCGCTAGAGCTACCACAGGAGTTAGTGCGATTCTCTCAAAGAAATGGTTCAAATGAGTTCCATAAATGGATTCATTTCTTTGAACGGGATAAGGACTTTATTTGCCTTTGGAATAATCCCAAAAAATACCTACCAAGACTAAAAAAGTTTGCAGGCATTATATCGCCGGACTTAAGCTACTATGCTGACTACCCTATCCCAATACAATATCAAAATAAATACAGAAATCATGCACTCTCTCACTGGCTCTCAACGAAAGGGGTTCCTGTAATACCAAATGTGAGATGGGCGAATAGGCGGAGCTATGGATTTTGTTTTCGAGGAGTTGAAAAGAATAGTGTTGTGGCTATTGGTACTCACGGGCAAATGAAGTCAGCGGAGAACAAAAAATTGTTCTTGGAAGGGTTACCAGTCATGATGGCGACTCTTTCTCCACATACAATAATAATTTACGGGAAAGCTCCTGATGAAATCTGGAAAGAATACTCTGAATCAGGAATAAATATAATCCAATTTCCCAGCGAAAAAGAAACATACCATGAAGCGAAGAAGGAGGCCACCGCATAATGAGCAAAGGTTATAGTGATCAATTTGTGGGAACAGCAGGCTCTGTCGAAAGAGGTCGATACTACCAAATATCATTTGACGATGAGTTGCCTGTACGAATAAAAGCAACAGAGGTTAATGCTGGTAATGCAGGAAAAGCAAGTGCTATGAAAAATAAAGAGATAAAAGCAGCACTGATTTTGCTTATGTGTAAACATTGTCGCACAAAAAAGATAACGGCTGCACAGCTTGTAGACTGGCTGATAATGATATGCTTGAGCACAAATGTAATAATAGAAGCTGCACTTCAAACAATAATTGACAATCATCTTGTTTATTTAAGGGAATTTTTATTGAATGATTTCTTTTGGGAATACCTCTCAAAACTTGAAATGAATTTAGCAGAATACAATAAAGCGTAATTATTTTAGAGCATTGAATTGTTGGAGCGCCTGATTTGATTTCAAGAGCACACCTGCACTCGCCACCGCAAGGTAGGCGAGAGGCGCCCTCTGCAAGAGCCCACCGACAGTTTGCCGACGACGAAGTCGGAGGAAACTGTCAGAGTGGGTCATATACTTTCACGAAAGTAATATGACTGCGCTCCGCCCCCGCCACCTCACCGACGACGTTTCCTGCTCCGTCTGCTCTGCTTATACAGCTTAGAATTGCTCAAAGCTTTCATCAAAACCGCTTTTTCTTCGTCGGTCAATTCGGAAATATTCAAGCCTAGCTGTTTCGCAAGTGAGCACATTTTCCATTTTGTTTTGTCCTCATCACTTTTACAAATTGGATAACTTTGCAAAGTATCTTTCATCTCACGAACAATATCAGCTTCACCCAGCGGCTCTACATCTTTCCTGTGAATATCATAGAGATTTTTCAAAAACTCGCTAAATCGCTCCGTAACCCTGTAGCGCAAATACTCATCCTCATCAACAATAGCTTCGCCGAGCAAAGATATTATCTCATCATTATCAGCGACATCAAATTTATCCCTTATGGAGTTCTCAGCAAGTTTATACATG
The DNA here is from genome assembly GCA_009786445.1 of Oscillospiraceae bacterium. Classification (GTDB taxonomy): domain Bacteria; phylum Bacillota; class Clostridia; order Oscillospirales; family Oscillospiraceae; genus WRMH01. The sequence continues at coordinate 27,540 of WQTE01000022.1, forward strand.
GCATTCATTGTATTCATCTGCGGGACGATTTTTCGGTCAACATAAATCTCAATTGCACTCATCAGTCTTGAAAAATCCTCATGAGAAATAATCTCGCTCAATAATCTATGATTAAAATTATCACTTTTCAAAGATTCAATCGCCGAATCAGAGAGCCGAAGTTCATCTATATTGACATTCCTGTGTTGCCGATTATCAGTCAATCCAAAAAGATAGTCAGTCGAAACATCATAAAATTTCGCAAGCGTAGCTATATCCTGATAACCAATACGGACTTCATCTTGCCCCTCACTGCGTTGCAGAGTTGACAGCGGAATACCTGTAGCGACCGACAGTTCCGATAAAATAAGTTTCCGCTCATCACGCAAGTCACGGAGTTTTTCCTGCAAAGTAAGCTCAAGTTTCAATTTCACCACGCCCTTTCAAAAACCCATATACCTCACTATACCATTTTCAAATTCGGGAAAATGGTAATTTTTTGTGAAAAAACCCGATTTTGGGAAATACAGGACGGGCAGAGTATCTCTGATATTATGCTCTTACCGCTAAAAACTTAAGAGAAAGGGGGAAGCAATATTGAAAACGAACAGGAGCGTTGTGCGCAATCAAGCATACTCTAAAGGTGGGTTTAGTATCCGTGAAAGACATAACGAGCGTGAAAATGTGAGCTACAGCAATGCAGACATTATCCGTGAGCGGGCTGAATACAACGTGCATTACAAAAAATGTGATGGCTCATACGAGCAAGAGTTCAACCGTATGGTTGATGACGGCACCATAAGCCTGCGGGGACTGAAATCCGATGCAAAAGTATTCGATGAGTTCGTTTTCGATGTAAACAGCGAATATTTCGAGCAAAATGGCGGTTACGAGTTCGCTAAAAAGTTCTATGCCGAGGCATACAGCTTGGCGGTCAAAGAAGCAGGAGGCGAGGAATACATATTGTCTGCTGTGCTTCATGCAGATGAGCGAAACAAGGCGCTCTCCGAGCAATATGGACATGACGTATTCCACTATCATCTTCATGTTGTATATATACCTGTAGTAGAAAAGAAAGTCTACTTCAGGAAAAACAACAAAGACCTAAATCTCGCAGGAAAACTCAAAGAGACAATAAATCAGGTTAGCCACTCCAAAAGATGGTCTCGCTTTAAAGATGAAAACGGTCGCTGGGTCAACAGCTATTCGCTCTTGCAAGATATATTCCATGAGCATATGAAAGAAGCAGGCTACACCGATATTGAGCGTGGGGAGCGTGGCAGTACCGCAGAGCACTTGACCGTTTTGGAGTTTAAAGCAAAAAAAGAGTCGGAGCGGTTAGAAGCGTTGACCGAAAAAACTGAGCTGAAAAAGCAAGCTGTATCTACGCTCGATGAGAAAACTAAGCAAAAGGAAAATCATATTGAAAAACTCAACAAGCAAATCGCACTGAAAAAGAAAACCGCTGTAGCATTTTCAGATATTGAAAACATAGGAAAACCTGCACTTCTTGGTGGCTACAACGTTTCCGCTGATGAAATAGGCACACTCAAACACTGGGCGAAAAAAGGTGTAGTTTCGGGAAAGCAGATTACCGACTTGAAACGTGAGCGTGATAAAGCAGTTGCAGAGCTTGCCGAGGAAAAGAAAAAGCGTCCGAGCATATCCGGACAATTGAAATGGATTGATAAATTTATGCTTGCAATGAAACGAGCACCAAAACGGCTGATGGCGGTCATTGATGAAATTTTACATCAACCACCTGAAACATCTGTGCCGGAGCAAGAAAAACAGCTCGAAAAAGTCTTGACATCCACCGATAAAAAACGACAAGGGGGTGTTCCACGATGAATACACCGCAAATAACGAGCATTGATAATGCACTCAGAATATATTACACACATTCCGAGATAGGAAACAAAGAAATAACAACACTTTTCGGACGGCTCTCGTCCGCTACATATGCGAAACTGAAGAAATCTGCAAAAGAAGAAATGTCAAAACGGGATATACTTTCCTACGGCCTGAACAAAGTAAATACATCTGTCGCTTTCGCAGTCTGGGGTCTTGATGTTGCTGATTTAGAAAAACGCAGAAAAAAGCTGAAAGACTTGAATTTGCAGTA
>WQTE01000023.1 GCA_009786445.1 Oscillospiraceae bacterium
TTCCAGTAAATGGCTAAGCAAAAGTTTGAAAGAAACAAACCACATGTCAACATCGGCACAATCGGTCACGTTGACCACGGTAAGACAACGCTTACAGCAGCTATCACGAAGTATCTGAGCCTCAGTGGCAAAGCCAAGTTTGAAGCATATGATTCAATCGACAAGGCACCTGAAGAGCGTGAGCGCGGCATCACAATCAACACAGCACACGTTGAGTATGAGACTGATGCACGTCACTATGCACACGTTGACTGTCCGGGACACGCCGACTACATCAAGAACATGATTACAGGTGCTGCTCAAATGGACGGTTCGATTCTCGTCATTTCAGCGGCTGACGGTCCGATGGCTCAAACACGCGAGCACATTCTTCTTGCACGTCAAGTTGGTGTTCCTGCTATCGTTGTATTCCTCAATAAAGCCGATCAGGTTGACGATCCGGAACTTATTGAACTCGTTGAGATGGAAGTTCGCGAACTTCTCTCGAAGTATGAATTCCCGGGCGATGATATTCCAATCGTAATCGGAAGTGCCAGAAACGCGCTGGAATCGACTTCGACAGATCCGGAGTCACCCGAGTTTGAGTGCATCAAAAAGCTCATGGAAGAGGTTGATAAATACATCCCGACTCCTGAGCGTAAGGCAGACCTGCCGTTCCTGATGCCTGTTGAAGACACCATGACTATCACAGGACGCGGCACTGTTGCTACAGGTCGTGTTGAGCGTGGTAAAATCAACAAGAATGACAAAGTTGAAATCGTCGGTCTTATGGACGAACCCCGCGAGACAACCATCACAGATATCGAAATGTTCCGCAAGTTGCTCGACTATGCAGAAGCCGGCGACAACATCGGTGCACTCTTGCGCGGTGTTGCAAGAGAGGACATTTTCAGAGGTCAGGTCCTTGCTAAACCCGGAAGCATTAAACCCCTCAAGAAGTTTAAAGGTCAAGTTTACGTTCTATCCAAGGACGAGGGCGGTCGCCACACACCTTTCTTCAACAACTACCGTCCGCAATTCTATTTCCGCACAACGGATGTTACGGGTGTCATAACTCTCCCCGAGGGTGTAGAGATGTGTATGCCGGGCGACAACATCGAAATGGATGTTGAGCTTATCACACCGATTGCTATCGAAAACGGTCTTCGTTTTGCTATCCGCGAAGGCGGCAGAACAGTCGGTTCGGGCGTTGTTATCCAAACAAGCTAAACGGCTTAGATATCGAAGTAATGAAAGGGAATCGGATTTTATCCGATTCCTTTTTACAAATAATTACAGAAAGTTACGAAAAACTATTGAAATTTGTTTTTCTTTAGTGTATAATGTACACCGTATGTGATAAAATTTAGTTAAATTGCCAACGATTATTATGATTGTTTGTGCAAAGGAGGCGCCTAAATGTCAAGCAGAATATTTCAAAGTGTCATTATCCAAATGAAAGACGCAACCGACCGTCCCGTTGGAGTTATTGATGCAGATGGAGCTGTCGTAGCCAGCAGCGATTTGTCTCTCATAGGCACAAACATTGATTTTAAACTTGAAATCCTTGAAGGCAGTGATGCAACAACCGTTGCCCATGAAGGGAAAACCTTTAAATCACTTGGTCCCGATACATCGGATGATTTTACTATTTTTGCATCGGGAGTGGATGAATTTGCAAAAACTCTGTGCATTATGGCTTCAATAGCCATAAATGAGGCGGGGATTTATTTTGAAGAAAATCACGACAGGCGCACGTTTGTAAAAACGATTATAACTGAAAACATATTACCCGGAGACATTTATGTTAGGGCAAAAGAACTTCGATTTTCTCCCGATGTGCTGAGGGGAGTTCTGGTAATACGGCTAACTACAGGTTCAAACATATCTGCGGTTGAACTTATTCAGGATGCTTTTCCTGATAAGCAGCACGATTTTGTTATCTCAATCGGCGACACAGACATAGCACTGATAAAGGAGATGCCACCGACCGGAGACCTGAAGTATCTGGAAAAACTGGCGCAAATGATATACGAAAAGATTCAGGCTGAACTATCTATTAATGCCGTGATAGGGTTAGGTACTCCTTCTCGTCATCTCAGAGAACTCGCAGACAGATACAAAGAAGCGCTTATCTCCATCGATATCGGTAAGGTTTTTGAACCCGACAAATCCATCATTAACTATGAAACTCTCGGTATAGGGCGGCTTATTTACCAGTTACCCACAACTCTTTGTGAGATATTCCTGTCAGAAGTTTTCAAGAGAAACCCGATAGAAGCGCTTGATCAGGAGACACTTTTTACCATTGATAAGTTTTTCGAGAACAGCTTGAATGTTTCTGAGACTTCACGGAAGCTCTTTGTTCACAGAAACACCCTTGTCTACAGGCTGGAGAAAATCAGAAAAATAACCGGGCTTGACCTTAGAGAGTTCGACCATGCAATAATATTTAAAGTGGCTTTGATGGTTAAAAAGTATCTCATTTCACAAGAGTCGAAGTATTAATGCATCTTGTAGGCGATGTGTCAGTCAAGTGAAAGGTTTAGGCGAATTATTTAGATTATGATAAGAATGACCGATGTTTTTAAGGAATATGAAAACGGTGCCAAGGCACTAAAAGGTGTCTCGTTTGAATTAAATGCAGGTGAGTTTGCGTTCCTCGTGGGACCGTCAGGTTCCGGGAAGTCCACGATTATCAGATTACTCATAGGTGAAATTGCTCCTTCTGACGGTGTTGTCATTGTAAACGGTCAAGATATGGACAATATTAAAATGCGCAAGATGCCGTATCTGAGGCGAACCATAGGTGTTATATTCCAAGATTTCAGACTCATAGAAAATAAGTCTGTATACGAAAATGTTGCCTTTGCAATGCATGTCATAGGTGCTTCGAGAAAAGATATCCGCCAGCGCGTTCCATATGTTTTAGAGCTGGTTGGACTTGAATATAAAGCAAAAGCCAGACCGGATCAACTTTCGGGTGGTGAGCAGCAGAGAGTTGCAGTGGCGAGAGCCTTGGTCAACAATCCAAAACTTATCATCGCAGACGAGCCTACCGGAAATCTGGACCCCGCACGCAGCCTTGAGATTTTAACTCTGCTCAAAAAGATTAACGAGCTGGGTACGACCGTTTTAGTGGTTACACACGAAAAGCCTCTTGTTGACCAGTTTCATCAACGTGTCATCGCAATAGATGGCGGCAGAATAATAAGCGACGCTTTGGATAGGTACTATAATTATGAAAGTCAATAGAAACAAAACATTTTATTTTATCAGAGAAGGCGTATCAAGTATTTTCACACATGGTCTTATGTCATTTGCCTCTGTGTGTATAATCATTGCGTTTCTCGTTATAATGGGCAGCTTCATACTTTTAGCAGTGAACATCACGGCACTTGTAGGTGAGCTTGAAGCTGAAAACATTATACTGGCATATGTCCATGAAAATCTCTCTGTTTCTGAGGCGAGTGCTCTTGAACATTCTTTACGTGCCATACCAAATGTCGCAAATGTCAATTTCATCACCCGTGAAGAGGCGATGGAGCGTTTCATAGGCAGGTCTGCCGATGACGCAGCCCGTTTTCGTGATATCGATGCTGCAACGTTCAGGCACAGATTTGAGGTTTTTGTCGAGGATGTTGCCCTGATTGGAGAAACACAGCATGATCTCCGCCATGTTCCGCAGATTGCATCTGTAAATGCACATCTTGCCATTGCGCAGGGACTTGTCACTGTCCGTAATATCGTTACCTGGGCTTCCATAATAATTGTCGCTATTTTGCTCGCAATTTCTCTTTTCATTATGTCAAATACAATCAAGCTTGCAACGTTTGAGCGCCGTGAAGAAATCGCCATTATGAAAATGGTAGGTGCGACAAACTCATTTATACGCTGGCCATTCATATTTGAAGGGTTTTTACTCGGAGTCACGGGAGCTATGGCTGCGTTCTTCGCCGTCTGGGGGCTCTACAGCATTGCATTTGACAGGGTCATTGACTTTGAAGCGGGCTTATTCCAGTTGGTCAGTTTCTCTTCCGATATTGCCATACCGGTGTTCTTGCTCTTTGCCGGTATTGGATTTGGTGTAGGTGTCGGCGGCAGCGGACTGGCACTTAACAGATACTTGAAAGTTTAGCAGTATAAGCATAGTATTTTTAGTGAGGTGATTTAAAAAAAATGAGAAATAAGAAGTTTACACGCGTTATGGCCGTTATTCTTGCGTTTTTAATGCTGCTCGGAGTTGTGATGATAGCTCTGTCTGCTTTGGGCGGTGCTACCGCTTCCGGCAGGGTCACGCAAGGACATATCAACAGGCTCAGGGAAGAGAGGCGCGATTACGAGCGCCAAAGGCGCGAAATTGAAGCCAGAATCAACACCATAGAGTTTGAGCGCTTAAATGAAATTGCCAGAAAAGGAGTTCTTGATGATCGCATTGCGCTTACGGGCAGGGAAATAGATAATATACAGCAGAGTATCTACCAGTTTTCCAGGCTAATCAGGGAGATGGAGTATGAAGTTATCGTAGCTCAAAACAGAGAAGACGAGCAACTTCAAAGATTCAGGCGCCGTGTCCGGGACATGGAAGAAAACGGTTTTATCTCTTTGCTTGAGATTGTTTTCGACTCTACCAGCTTTGCCGATTTACTCGCAAGAATTGATTTTGTAACTGATATTATGCGCGCTGATGAAGATTCATATATCGCACTTCAGCAAGCACGTGCCGAGACTTTGTCAGCAAAAATGGAGCTTGAGGATATACGGACTGAGTTATATGAAGAAGAACACAACCTTTTGTTAAAAAATAACGAGCTTGAAGAGCAGCTTTATGAAGCCAATCAGCTAATTCTCAGAATTGAAGATGACCTAGAGGCTCAGCGTGCTCTGGAAGCGTATGTAAGAGCAGAAGAAGACAGAGTGCTTCGGGAAATTAACTCTGCTGTTGCAGAGCTTGAACGGCAACGTGAACTTGAGCGCCAACGCAGAGCAAGAGCGGCTGCTGCTGCTCGCGCCAGTGCCGGTGGTGGCACAGGTGGTGGTGCTGCTGTCGTTGGCACAGGTGAACTTTTGAGACCCACAGCCGGGCGTGTTACCAGTCCTTTTGGTGTAAGAATGCATCCTATACACAGGCGGATGATTCAGCACAGTGGCATAGATATAGGTGCACCTCATGGTCAGGCTGTCTTTGCGGCTGACACGGGTACCGTTGTTACTTCTACTTTTAACTCAAGTTATGGTAACTTCATAGTTATTTCGCACGGCAACGGAATGAGCACTCTTTATGCACATTTGAGCACAAGGCAAGTGAGCGTGGGTGATACTGTAACGAGAGGGCAACAAATTGGGCTCGTTGGCTCAACCGGTGTTTCTACCGGCCCTCACCTTCATTTTGAAGTTATTATCAACGGTGTCAGAGTAAACCCGCTCAGCAGATTGTAGGATGGGATCCGAATGGAAAGAAAAGAAGTTTCTTTAAAGTTTATGTTAACGCTGGTGATTATTACATCAGCGTTAACTGCGACATTGGTCATACTAATTTTTATTTTTTACGGTAATGAATATGACCACGATGAGCAAAGCAGTGATACAAGCCGTTTTTACGAGGTATTGGAATTAATTGACACTCGATTTATAGGCAATTACGACCTTGAGCAAATCATCGATGCAGCTATTCGTGCCGCTGTGGATTCTCTTGATGACCAGTGGTCGCACTTCATGAATCAAGCAGAGTATGAGGCATTTCTGGAAACCGCAGACAACACCTATGCCGGTATTGGTGTTACAGTGGATAGTGATTATGAGATTGGTGGAATGAGGGTAACAGGTGTTCACCGTGACTCCGGTGCTTATACGGCAGGCATTATTATTGGCGATGTTATAACTGCTATTGATGGCGAGAGTATTGCAGGTATTTCGATTGCTGATATTCGTTTATCTCTTCGCCGCCCAATTGGCGATACCGTAAATCTCACTGTTTTTCGTGCTGATGGTGAGTTTCATGAGATGACTGTTATATACAGTATTGTGTTTATTGATCCTGTTTCTTATGAGATGCTTGAAGGTTACATTGGTTATGTTCAGCTCCGTAACTTTGATGTAGGCTCTGCGGATAGTTTCATTATTGCTGTTAACAATCTCATAGAGCAGGGTGCTGTTGCTTTTATCTTTGATGTGCGCTCCAATAATGGAGGCAGGGTAAATGAGATTACTCAGATTTTAGATTTTTTGCTTCCCGAGGGTGATATTTTCATCTCGATAAACCGTACCGGTGTTGAGAATATCACTGTTTCTGATGAGTATATGATTGACTTGCCTGCTGTTGTGCTTGTAAACAGCAATTCTTTCAGTGGTGCGGAGTTTTTTGCCGCCATGCTCAGCGAGTTTGAGTATGCATATACTGTCGGTGAGCCAACTACCGGCAAAAATAGGATGCAGACAACTATTGCGCTTGATAACGGCGGGGCTGTCGTTTTGTCAACGGGCGAATACTTGACCCGTAACAGGGTAAGTCTTTTTGATGTCGGCGGTTTTACTCCGGATTTCATAATCCCGCTTACCGCAGAGCAATACAGAGATGCACTAACTCTCGGCCCCGATGCGGGCATTGACCCTCAGCTTGAAAAAGCGATTTACTTGTTGACTTGACAAAACTAAGTAGCTGTGTTAGAGTGCCTGAAGATTTTCGAAAGGAATGGTCATTATTATGGTTAAAGAAGCAAAATATAAAATGAGCGAGAAGCGTCTGGAAGAGTATAAGGAGGAACTTGTATATCTTCAGACTGTGCGTGAGAAAGAGGTTGCACAGCAGATTAAAGAGGCTCGTTCTTTCGGAGATTTGTCTGAGAATAGCGAATATGACGAAGCTAAGACTGAGCAGGGTAAGCTATACACTAAGATTGCTGAAATCAAGAATTTGATTGAAAATGCCGAGATTGTGGTTGCTTCTGAGGCAAATGATGTTGTCGGCATGGGCAGCTTTGTCACCGTTAAAGACCTTGAGCTTAAGACTGAGGAAACTTATGAGATAGTCGGTTCTCAGGAAGCTGACCCGGCAGCTCTTAAGATTTCTGATGATTCTCCTTTCGGCAGGTCACTCATGGATTGCAAAGAAGGCGATAATGTGACTGTTGATGCGCCTGCCGGTGTTTTGGAGTTTAAGATTGTAAAAATAAAGTAATTGGGGAAATACTATATATTATGGAAAATAGTACAGACAATATAGTTCACGAAGAGTCTCAAAGGGAGTTGTCCGAGATTTTGCAAATTCGCCGAGATAAGCTTAAGGCTTTGCAGGATGCGGATAATGACCCTTTTTTAAAGACAAAATTTAGCCGGACTGCGTTTACAAAAGATGTTGTTGACGGTTTTGATACCATGGAAGGCAAAGACGTTTCTCTTGCCGGACGAATTATGGCAAAGCGCGGGATGGGTAAGGCTATTTTTGCCGATATTCATGACGATAAGGGGCGTATTCAGCTTTATATAAAGCTGAGCGATGTTGGTGATGAAAGTTTTGCCGAAGTCAGAAAGTATGACATCGGTGATATTATCGGTGTTTCGGGTAGTGTCTTCAGAACGAAAATGGGTGAGATTTCGGTTCACTGCAACTCTGTCGAATTACTTGCAAAGTCACTGCGGCCTTTGCCCGAAAAGTTTCACGGCCTTACAAATACTGAACTTAGATACCGACAAAGATATGTTGACCTTATAATGAACCCGGATACACGTAGAACTTTTGAGATTCGTAGTGCGTTTATTCGCCATGTTCGCGAGTTTTTGGATAAAAGAGGCTATATAGAGGTTGAAACTCCGGTTTTAAATACTATTTCCGGGGGTGCTTCTGCAAGGCCTTTTATCACGCATCACAATACTTTAGACCTTGATATGTTTATGCGTATTGCCACTGAGCTTCATCTTAAGAGGCTTACTGTCGGAGGTTTTGAGCGTGTCTACGAGATTGGTCGGATTTTCAGAAATGAGGGTATGAGCACACGCCACAATCCTGAGTTTACGATGATTGAGTTTTATGAGGCCTATGCCGACTACAATGATATTATGGATTTGTGTGAAGAAATATTATCTTCTGCGGCACACAAGCTGCTCGACACTTATGAGGTGACATGGTACGGCAAATCTTTTGACTTGTCGCCGGGGTGGGAACGCCTGACTATGGCTGAGGCTGTTTTAAAGCACACAGGTCTTGATTTTATGTCCTTTGAGTCAACCGATGATGCTGTCGCTGCTGCGGCTTCTATAGGCGTTAAAATGCCTGAGGGGAAAGCACCGTCTTGGGGTGATTTACTTTTTGAGTGTTTTGACCAGAGGGTTGAGGAGCATCTTGTTAACCCCGTGTTTATCACCGACCATCCTGTTGAGGTTTCTCCACTGGCGAAGAAAAAGGCTTCTGACCCGAGGCTTACTGAGCGTTTTGAGCTTTTTATTTGCTCCAGTGAGATGAGCAATGGTTTTAGTGAGTTAAACGACCCGATTGACCAGAAAGAGCGTTTTCTTCGGCAGGCAAAAATGCGTGAAAGCGGCGACCTTGAGGCTTCCATGATGGATGATGATTATATCAATGCTCTGGAATACGGTCTGCCACCCACCGGTGGTATCGGCATAGGTATCGACAGATGCGTGATGATGCTGACAGGCAGTTCGTCAATTCGGGATGTGATTTTATTTCCTACAATGAAGCCTGTGGAGTGATTTTGCCGCAGATGAATAGCCGCAGGAAGATGTGTATTAGTACTTCATAACCTCTTTTCAAATGTCCCGAATATGCTTACGTTGCTGGTCATGACGATGAAAGCGCGTGGGTCGGCAGCGGCGACTACGCGTTTGAGCTCCGAGATTTCGTATTTTGATACTACAGTGATGAAAATATTGGTATGTTGCCCGGAGTAGCCTCCTTTTCCTTCCCAGTGTGTCGCACTGCGATTTAGTCTGTTCATTACCGACTGCATAGCATCGGGATTTGTTGTGAATATAAGTGCACTTGTTTTGATATTCTGATGATGGGTGAAGTCCAGCACGGTTGCATAGATGAGGGTAAATATAGCGGAGTAGATTACGGTGTTAAAGTCGTAAACTATTATGCAGTAGGTGTACACGACAACGCTAATCATCAGCGAGGCTTTTCCCACTGTAAAGTTTGGATATTTGGCAGAGCAATAGACACCTATAAGGTCACTACCGCCTCCGGAGCCTCCGTTACGCAGTGTGAATCCTGCACCAAAGCCGGCAAGAGCACCGCCGACTATGCAGGATGTCAGTGTATCGCCGATAAGCGGGCTCTCAGGGATGGGTACCAGTGATAAGACCGTGTTCATAAAAATGATGTTTATGATTGACTTAACGGGGAAGCTCTTGTTGGTCACACGCAGGACCATAATCATCAGAGGGATATTGAGTAAAAGGAGCACCGCGCCGGTGAGGTTACTACCCTCCGGCGCTCTTATATTGGTCAGTCTCATAAGCAGCGATTCAATCATCTGAGCAACACCTGTCATGGTGCCGCTGTAGAGTTCATGGGGTACAATAATGACATTTATCCCAAGCACAAACAAAAACGCTCCGAACAAAGAGCCTGCATAGCTTGTGACAGTGCCATTTAAGAGTTTTTTCATAGAAGCAGCTCCATGCCGTCATATGAGGAAACAAATCCTGAATTTCCGGCGAGTTTTGCAAAATCGTCGTAGTTAACGAGCCCATTGTGTGAAAAGTGATGCGATATAAACGTTGTATCGTTATCCGCAGAACCTTGCTCTTTTAAACGCGCCATTACAGCCAGATTGTCAGCAAAGCACATATGCGGCCATGCTCGAGGCGTAAGTTTGCCTCCCGTACAGTCTAAAATGACTGCATCCAGCCGCACATCGGCAAGATAACGATATACTTCATCTAAAAGCTCTGCACTATCATTGGCAAGTAAAACAGCGGAAGATTGTTGCTGCAACAGATAATAGAAGCATTCTTCATTTGAGTCATGCTCGGCGGGCAGGGGCGTGACACGCACCCCGTCTGTTTCTACCGTACTGAAGGCTTTAAGCGGATGAAGTGCCACACAGTCGGGCATATGATGCATATCGAAATAAAATGCGGATGTAACTACTTCCAAGACCTTGCTGTTTCCATAGACGTTGAGGATAGAATCCGGACTTTGTCTATCTGCATAGCTGCTGTGGTAATAGCAAAGCTCACCTGCAGTCAGATGGTCAAGATGCGAGTGTGTAAAAAAGATATGTGAAATTGCAGCTAAATCCAGTCCGTAGCGTACTTTATATGACAGCATATCCGGTGGGAAGTCAATCAGGATTGAGTCGTTTATTTTCATGCAGCTTCTGCCGCGTATGTTTCTGCCTCCGAGCTCAATTGCCTCACGGCATATATCGCACCTGCAAAACAGTGCCGGTATACCCTCTGCTGATCCGGTGCCTAACAGCTTACATATCATGCTTTTATACCCCCAAAAATCTTGATTTTAGATTTAGATAATGTCTATTATCAAATCGTTTTCAATGATAGCACCAATAAGGCGGCAATGCAAGGTACGATTAAGCTGCGATTTGACTGCGATAAATTTGACAAATTTACTCAATTATGTTACATTATTTCTATTCCTGAGGCAGAAACTGAACGTGCACTTGCATTGTTCACTTGATGTTAAAGGTGCTGAATACTCTGTATTGTTAAGCGATATGAGATTTTTGCGCCTGCCGGGGCGCAATTTTTTTCATATTTTATTTTGCATGAAAGGATTGGTGATCGGTAGTGGAAACGAGAGTCGGGGTAATAGCGATTATAGTGGAAAACCGTGAAAGCGTTGCCGAAGTGAACAACATTTTGCATGATTATGCAGACTATATTATAGGTCGCTTGGGGTTGCCCTACAGGGATAAGCAGTTGAGCATCATAAGCATTGTGATAGATGCTCCGCACGACACTATCAGCGCATTGTCGGGGAAAATCGGCCGCGTAGCGGGCGTAAATGCAAAAACCGTATATTCAAAATAAGGGCAGTGCTTTATAAGATGCCCATAAGGAGGAAAATTTGAAAAAACTTATAGATAAGCTGGAAGCCGAAAAAAACCTTGAGCGCGAGGAATTTAAGATGCTCTTGACCTGTGAAGATGATTATTTACATGAGAGGGCAAGGGCGGTGCGTGAGAGCTTTTTTGGCAACCAGATATATATGCGTGGGCTGATAGAGTTCACAAACTATTGCAAAAATGACTGCTATTACTGCGGTTTGCGATGTGGTAACAGCGACGTTGTGCGCTACAGGCTCACGTTTGAGCAGATTCTGGAATGTTGTGCCGAGGGTCATGAACTGGGGTTTCGCACATTCGTGCTTCAAGGAGGGGAGGATCCATATTATACCGATGATATGCTTGCCGATTTGTGCAGCACTATAAAGGCGACATACCCCGACTGTGCAATTACACTCTCTCTTGGTGAGCGGAGCTATGATAGCTACAAACGGCTCTTTGATGCGGGTGCGGATAGATATTTGCTCCGGCAGGAAACATCCTCCGACGAACATTACGCAATGCTGCACCCGCCGGAAATGACACTTTCAGCACGGAAGAAATGCCTGTGGGATTTAAAAGAAATAGGATATCAAGTTGGCTGCGGGTTCATGGTCGGCTCTCCCGGTCAGACTCTTGACCATCTTGTAGACGATTTATTTTTTATTAAAGAGCTCGACCCTGCGATGGTCGGAATCGGACCTTTCATCCCGCATAAATCTTCGCCGTATGCCGAGGAGAAACAGGGGGATTTGCGCCTTACGCTAAACTGCCTCGCAATCCTCCGCCTGATGAAACCAAACCTGTTGCTGCCCGCCACGACTGCGCTCGGCACCATCGAAGAGACAGGGCGGGAAATGGGAGTTTTGGCAGGGGGTAACGTGGTAATGCCAAATCTTTCCCCTCTCGATGCCCGCGAGAAATATATGCTTTACGACAACAAGATATGCACTGACGATGGTGCAAGAAAATGCCGAGGCTGCATTGCGCGGCGTATGAAAAAAATAGGCTGCGAGATAGCCGTAACCAGAGGTGATTATGTCCATGTATAACGCAAAATCAGCGAGTGCGCGGGAGTTTATATGTCACGATGAAATCTTAGCGGCACTCGAGTGGGCAGATGAAAATAAAAATAATGCAGAGCTTATTTCACAGATAATGAAAAAAGCAAGCGAGAGGAAAGGGCTCGGTCACCGTGAAGCCTTGTTGCTCTTAAAATGTGGGAAAAATGAAGAACTTTTTGAGCTTGCCGGAAAAATAAAGCAGGATTTCTATGGAAGCCGTGTCGTGCTGTTTGCACCGCTGTATCTGTCAAACCATTGCATTAACGGGTGCATCTATTGCCCTTACAATTGCAAAAACAAGGATATGCTGCGAAAAAAACTCACTCAAGACGAGATAAGAGATGAAGTAGTTGCACTGCAGGATATGGGGCATAAACGTCTTGCCATTGAGGCAGGTCAGCACCCAGAGCATAGCCCTATTGAGTACATTTTGCAGTCTGTTGAAACCATTTACGGTATCAAACACAGAAATGGTGCTATTCGCCGTGTGAATGTGAATATTGCGGCGACTTCGGCAGATGAGTACCGTATGCTTAAATCTGCAAATATCGGGACATATATTCTGTTTCAAGAGACATACCACGAGCAGACTTTCAAAGCGCTCCATCCGAGCGGGCCTAAGTCCGATTATGCATGGCACACTGAAGCCATGGATAGGGCAATGCAGGGTGGGATAGATGACGTGGGTATCGGCGTTTTGTTCGGGCTTTATGAGTACGAATATGAATTTACGGCAATGCTCATGCACGCCGAGCACTTAGAAGCAGTATACGGTGTAGGACCGCACACTATGAGCGTGCCGCGTATACGCAAAGCGAGAGGGGTAGACACAGGGAACTTTACAAAGGGCATAGACGATGTGACATTTGCAAAAATTGTGGCTTGCCTGCGTATCAGCGCACCTTACACGGGAATTATTGTTTCCACCAGAGAAAGCGAAGAGTGCCGCCTTAAAGTTTTGGATGTGGGCGTGTCACAAATCAGCGGAGGTTCGTGTACCTCAGTCGGCGGTTATCACGGCTCAGCAGAGCATAAGAATGGCGATGATACCAAGCAGTTTGAGATAAATGACAAGCGCAGCTTGGGGGAAATTGTGCGCTGGCTCTTAGAGATTGGGTATTTTCCCAGTTTTTGCACAGCCTGTTATCGCGAAGGGCGCGTGGGAGATCGCTTTATGGAACTTTGCAAATCCGGACAAATTCAGAACTGCTGCCAACCAAACGCACTGATGACACTGCAAGAATATTTGATTGATTATGCAGGTGCAGATACAAGGCACGTTGGCGAAGGGTTGATAAGAGAAGAGCTATCGGGTATTCCAAACGAAAATACACGCTCACTTGTGAGCGGATGGCTAAAAGAAATAAAAAAAGGAAGTAGGGATTTCAGAATATGAGCAGTGTAAACAACTTAAACAGCACTCCACTTGGCGAGAGGATACACATTGGGATTTTCGGCAGAATGGGCGCAGGCAAATCCAGTCTACTCAACGCTATAACCGATCAAGATGCGGCTATCGTGTCTCCTCTCAAAGGCACAACCACCGACCCCGTGAACAGGACGATGGAGCTATTGCCGCTCGGACCCGTTGTGTTTATTGACACTCCGGGCATTGACGACTCGGGCGAGCTTGGCGATTTGCGCATTGAAAAGGCAAAAAAAGTCTTGCGCAAGGCAGATATTGTACTTCTTGTGATTGACTCAGTCGAGGGGCTGCACGATTATGATACGGAGCTAATCAGCGCATTTAATGAAGCAGGCGTTAAATATATAATCGTATATAATAAGTCCGACTTAAATCCGGCTCAGACAGGGCTGAACACCGATGCAGAGCAGAGCGCATCGGCGAAAATCAGTGTCAGCTCAACTACAGGTGAAAACATCCATCAGCTCAAAGAACTCATAGCACAGGTCAGTGTTTCGGAGAGTGAGCCGCAGAAATTGGTAGCAGACTTGCTTTCGCCGGGAGATGTGGTAGTGCTGGTAATACCCATAGACTCCGCCGCACCAAAAGGTAGGCTTATACTGCCGCAGCAGCAGGTGGCGCGTGATGTGCTCGATGCGGGAGCTATTTCTGTCATTACACACCCACTGGGACTGACTGACACGCTCAAAAAACTAAAAGACCTTCCAAAGCTTGTGGTCACTGACAGCCAAGCATTTGAAGAGGTTTCAAAACTCACACCGCAGAGTGTTTCGTTGACTTCGTTCTCGATTTTGATGGCAAGGTACAAAGGTGTGCTGGAAGATGCAGTCAAGCATGTCGAGGTTGCAGATACAATCAAAGATGGGGATAAGATACTCGTTGCAGAAGGATGTACACATCACCGCCAATGCGAAGACATCGGCACTGTAAAGATTCCGAATTGGATTCGTCAGCGCACCAAAACAACTCCTGAGTTTGAGTTTTCATCAGGAGGCGGATTCCCCGATGAGCTATCACAATTTAAGCTCATCATCCACTGCGGCGGGTGTATGCAAAACCCACGAGAAATGCGCTATCGCCACAGTGCAGCACGCAAAGCAGGAGTTCCCATCACAAATTACGGAATATTGATAAGCCACATAAAGGGAATACTACCTCGCGCAATTGCACCGTTTGCTGCGGATTGATGAAAGCTGGTTTGAGTAAATGGGATAACTAAAAAAGAAATGGGGCAACTAAAGGCAACTAAAAGAAATTCAGGTTGCAAATTTTAGCTATATGGGTTACAATTGGGAATAACTGTTTTTCGCTTAGAAGCCGCTTTGCGGCTTCTTGGAATATTTGTAGGAAAATGTGTAATTTTAACACTTTGGAGGTGCAAAAGTTGGAAAAAATAACAAGCAGACGTAATCCGGTATTGGTTCATGTTAAAAAACTTTCATCAAGCAGAAGTTATAGACTAAAGCACAATGAGTTTGTTTGCGAGGGTGCTAAGCTTCTGAGTGAGGCTTTAAGCAGTGGTGCAGAGGTGAAATATGTTCTTACTGAATGTCCGTATACCCATAAACTTCCTGATACAGTTAAAGTTCTGCTACTGGGAGACGGTATGCTAAAGTCTATATCTGCGCTGAAAAATCCGCATGACTTGCTTTTTGTGTGTGAAATCCCGAATGTTGAGTCAGGTAGCTTATCTGCCGGAACTTATATTTTACTTGATAGTGTACAAGACCCGGGCAACATAGGAACGATTATTCGCACGGCTGATGCTTTTTCTCTTGACGGTGTGCTGCTCTATGGCGACTGTGCCGATGCATATAACCCAAAGACCATTCGCGCTTCTATGGGAGCTGTTTTTCGCCAAAAAGTGTTTTCTGTTGACATAGATTTTCTGCGGAAGGCAAGTGGCTTACGTTTAATAGGCACATCTGCGGATAACTCCGCAAAATCCGTATCTGATATAGAATTTAGGGATTCAGTCATCATATTGGGAAATGAAGGGCAGGGAATTTCTGAAGAGATTTTAGGGTTCTGTGAAGAAATGGCGACGATACCAATTTCAGAAAACAGTGAATCGCTAAATGTAGCAACAGCAGCAGCTGTTATAATGTGGGAGGCGGGGAGAAACGATGATGGCAAATTGGTATAGCGCAGGGTAAACAGATGATGTGCGGTTTGCGGAGCAAATTGCATATCATCTCCGGCAAACACTAACAAAGCAACAAGGGGGAAAAATAATGTCAAAGCAAAAGTATTGGGTATGGCTAGCGGAGTGTTCGGGTCTGAGCGCGGCGAATGCGGGAAAGCTGCTGGAGCATTTTGGCTCTGCGGAAGCCGTGTATAAAGCAAAGGGCAACGAGTACATGGAAATAAGCGGTTTCAGGCTTAAAAATGTCAAGGGGCTGCTGGATAAAAATCTTGAAAAGGCAGACGAAATACTCTTATCGTGCGCAGAAATCGGATGCGAGGTTATAACGCAGGATGGCACAAGCTATCCGCAGAGGCTGAAAAACATTTACGACCCGCCTGTGGTGCTGTATGTAAAAGGAAAGCTGCCACGAATCGATGAAATGCCTGTGTTTGGCATTGTAGGAACCAGGATTTGCACGCCATACGGAATAACACACGCAACGAGAGCAGGTCAGCAGCTCTCGGAGTGTGGATTTGTCGTAGTTACGGGGCTTGCCAAGGGGATTGATACAGCTGCCACTTTAGGTGCGCTTCGAGGCGGTACTCCGACTATCGGGGTAGTCGGATGTGGTGTAGATTTTGTGTATCCACCTGAAAATACACAGATTTATAGAGATGTGGAAAATTTTGGGGCTATTGTAAGCGAATACCCGCCGGGCACTGAGCCACACAAAACACGTTTTCCGATGAGAAACAGGATAATCAGCGGGTTGTCTGTAGGCATTGCAGTAGTGGAGGCACCAATGAGAAGCGGAGCTTTAATCACGGCGGCAAGGGCGTTGGAGCAGGGGAGAGACGTGTTCGTGCTTCCTGGGAATGTGGATGCCGATAAGTGTGAGGGGTCTAACCGCTTGATTCGCGAGGGAGCTACTCCCTTTCTATCTCCTGAAAATATAATAGATGAATACATCGGTCTGTTTGAGGATAAATTGACATTAAAAAGTCCGTCTGCCGACAAAAAAGCAAAAGGCAACGCACCGAAAACAGACTATGTTGAATTGGGAAAACTACTTCGAGAGTTATCGGGAGATGAAAAAGAAGTCGCCGAGACTCTTGCAAAAGAACCGCTGCTCACAGACGAAATAATAATCGCAACAGGGCTGCCCGCCCAAAGTGTCCTTACAGCACTCACAATGCTCGAACTCAGTGGGTTCACCGTGCGTGGCGTGTCCGGTAAGTATAGCCTACTGGGGTGAGTTTTAATATATGTAGCAATCAAATTAGGTAAAAATGAAAAAACCAATTGACAATGTGTCAAAGGTAGACTATATTGACTTAGGAAAGTTATATATAAACTTTCAGGAGATTTAGTTTACTAGGAGAATATTTTCGCATATGGCAAAGGAAATGAATCTGGTGATAGTTGAGTCACCGGCAAAGGCAAAAACAATAGGCAAGTACCTCGGTCCTGATTTTAAGGTCACGGCATCAATGGGACATCTGCGTGATTTGCCTAAAAGTAAATTAGGCGTTGATATTGATGATGGTTTCCGTCCTGACTATCAGCCCGTGAAAGCTCGTGAAAGCACGATAAAGGAGCTTCGTTCTGCGGTAAAAAACAGTGCAAAGATATATCTTGCCACTGACCCTGACCGTGAGGGGGAGGCAATTTCATGGCATCTCAAGGAGCTTTTGAAACTTTCAGATGATAGGGCGTTTCGTGTCACTTTTAACGAAATAACAAAAAATGTTGTAAAAGCCAGCATTGAAAATCCAAGACCGATAGATATGGGGCTTGTAGATGCTCAGCAGGCGAGGCGTATTTTAGACCGCATTGTGGGTTATAAGCTCAGTCCGCTGCTTTGGAAGAAAATCCGCAGGGGCCTCTCAGCAGGTAGGGTGCAGTCTGTTGCATCAAGAATGGTTGTGGACAGGGAAAATGATATTCGTGCGTTTGTTCCCGAGGAATATTGGCTTTTAAATGCGATACTCTCGTCTGATAAGGGTAAGGGTACTTTTAACGCAGCGTATCACGGCACAGTGGCTAAGAAAACGGAGCTCAATAGTGAAGAAGCTGTCGAGGCTGTCATTTCTGCTGTGACGAGTGATAGCTTTAGGGTTCATTCTGTCAAACGTGCCGATAAAAAACGTTCTGCATCGCCTCCGTTTATAACTTCCACGCTTCAGCAGGAGGCTTCACGCAAGCTGGGTATGACTCCGCGCCAGACGATGATGATAGCTCAGCAGCTCTATGAGGGCATCGACATTAAAGGGAGTGGCACTGTCGGGCTTATCACTTATATGAGAACTGACTCTTTGCGCATTTCAGACGATGCCGCGCGTGATGCGAAAAAATATATCACAGATAATTTCGGAAAAGATTATTATCCCGAGTCCCCGAATAGATATAAATCCAAAGGCAGTGCTCAGGATGCTCACGAGGCGATTCGGCCGAGTGATGTGTCTATGAGTCCTGACAGTATTTCAGGCAGTCTCAAAAAAGACCAGCTACGCCTTTATCGTCTAATCTGGAGCCGCTTTTTGGCAAGCCAGATGGCTCCGGCTATCTTTGACAGTCTTACTGTGGATGTTGTGTCCGCAGGACACGTTTTTCGTGCAAATCACACTGTTATTTCTTTTCCCGGTCATACGGCTGCTTATGAGAGCCATAGCGAGGAAAAAGTCGAAAAGGTATCTGCACTTTTGGGGCTTGCGGAAAGCGACCCGTTAAGCCTTGAAGAGATTACCAAAGAACAAAAGTTTACACAGCCTCCGGCTAGGTATACCGAGGCGACACTTATAAGGGCGATGGAAGAGTCGGGCGTGGGGCGCCCGAGCACTTACGCTCCTACAATTTCCACCATTCTCGACAGGGAGTACGTGGTTAAAGAGGGTAAGAATTTGCGGCCTACTTCACTTGGTGAGGTTGTGGTCGGGCTTATGAAGGAGCGTTTTTCGGATATTGTTGACCTTAAGTTCACTGCCCGCATGGAAGAGCAGCTTGATAATGTTGAAACCGGTAAAGATAACTGGCAGAACTTGCTGGGCAGTTTCTATGGTGGTTTTTCCGATACGCTTGAGCGTGCTGAGAAGGCGCTGGAGGGTGAGCGCATAAAGGTGCCTGATGAGGTTTCTGAGGAAGCTTGTGATTTGTGTGGGAAGATGATGGTTTTTAAGTCAGGTCGTTTCGGCCGTTTTCTCGCCTGTCCCGGTTATCCCGATTGCACGTTTACCAAGCCTATTGTCGTTGAGATGCCGGGCAAGTGTCCTAAGTGCGGTTCACGTATTCTCAAGAGGACTTCTAAGAAGGGTTATGCCTATTATGCGTGTGAGGCTTCTAAGGAGTGCGGTTATATGACTTGGGATGTTCCCACTGCGGATAATTGCCCTGAGTGTGGTCAGACTATGTTTAAGCTTTCGGGCAGAGGTGCAAAAAAGCCGTTTTGTATCAATGAGAAATGCAAGAATTTTACTCCCGAGGATGCCAGAGGCTACAGGAGAAAAAAACAGGACACTGATGGCGGCGAAGCTGTGAGCGACGACAGCAAGGGCGCAGAGAGTACAAAGGCTGCCGCAAAAACCACGACAAGAGCTACTGTAAAAAAGTCAACGGCTAAGAAGCCTGCGGCAAAGAAAACCACAGCTAAAAAGACGACAACGAAGAAGACGACAGTGAAGAAAGCAAAAGCATGAGCGTGAAGATTATTGGAGCGGGTCTTGCCGGCTGCGAGGCCGCTTGGCAACTTGCGGAGTGTGGCATTCCTGTAGAGCTTTTTGAGATGAAGCCTACTATGATGTCTCCTGCTCATGCATCTGTCGATTTTGCAGAGCTTGTTTGTTCTAATTCTCTCCGATCTTCCGAACTTTCAAACGCAGTTGGTCTTCTAAAAGAGGAGATGCGCAGGCTCGGTAGTCTTATTATCAGGGCTGCTGATGAGACTAAGATTGCTGCCGGCGGTGCACTGGCTGTTGACCGTGTGCGTTTTTCTGAGTATATAACTAAGCAGATTATGCGGCATCCGCTTATAACGGTAAGAAGTGGTGAAGCTACTGAGATACCTGAGGGCAGGGTTATCATTGCTACCGGTCCGCTTACCTCTGATGCTTTTGCAGATAAAATTGCAAAAATGCTTGGAAATACTGAGTTTTTGAGTTTTTTTGATGCGGCTGCGCCGATTGTCACTTATGATAGCATAGATATGGAGCATGCTTATATGGCTTCAAGGTATGGTAAGGGCGATGCGGATTACATCAATTGTCCGATGGATTTAGATCAGTACACTGCTTTTACAGCAGAACTCACAACGGCTGAAACTGCTCACATCCATGGTTTTGAGAAATCTTTGATTTTTGAGGGCTGTATGCCTATCGAAATCATGGCGGGGCGCGGTGCGGATACAATGAGGTTCGGTCCTTTAAAGCCTGTTGGTCTTCTTAACCCCAGAAACGGTAAAGTGCCTCACGCTGTGGTGCAGCTTCGCAGGGACAATGCGGAGGGTACCTTATATAATCTTGTGGGTTTTCAGACTCATCTCAAGTTTTCCGAGCAGAAGCGCATTTTTTCTATGATTTATGCCCTTAGAGATGCTGAGTTCGTCCGCTATGGTGTAATGCACAGGAATACTTATTTGAATTCGCCAAAACTCCTTGACAGGTATTATCGATTAATTTCTGACCTCCGTATTAGTTTTGCCGGGCAGATAACAGGTGTTGAGGGTTATGTGGAGTCTGCTTCATCGGGGCTTCTTGTGGGGCTTGAGTTATCCCGTGAGCTTTTGGGTAAACCACATATTGATTTTCCTAAAGAGACTGCTATTGGTGCGCTTGCTCTTTATATTTCAGGTGGTTCTGTGTCAGATTTTCAGCCTATGAACGTAAATTTTGGCTTGATTGAGCCTCTTGGTTTTAGGGTTCGAGGTAAGAAGGAGAAGAATTTGGCGATTTCTGCAAGGTCGCTGGATATTATAGACGGATACGGGAAGCAACGGTAGACTTCTGCTCTCATATCGCAAAAAAACTACGCAAACTGCATATTATCTGCTATACTATACTGAGAGATGCGTGTAGTTTGAAAGAATTCAAACTAACGGGGGAATGTGCGATTTGCTCCCCCTGCGTGAAGCCGCAAATGATGCACGTTAATGACCATACCTTTTCATGGTCGTTTTGTGCCTCAAGAAAACAAGAAAGGCATGGTCATTTTTATGAAGATTATTGTTGATGCTATGGGTGGTGACAATGCTCCGGGTGAAATCGTTCTTGGAGCATTAAATGCGGCGAGAAATAAAGATGTTGAGGTTATTCTTGTCGGCAAAGGCGAGGAAATCCTTCGCTCAATGGAAAGCATGGGTATAGAAAAGTTGCCTGATACAGCGAAAATTGCGGATGCATCTGAAATAATCGAAATTGATGATGATCCTGCTACTGTGATTCGTGTTAAAAAGAATTCTTCTATGGTCGTTGGGCTTAATATGCTACGTGACGGACAGGGTGATGCGTTTGTTTCGGCGGGAAGTACAGGTGCGTTGCTGTCAGGTGCAACCCTAATTGTCAAGCGTGTGCGCGGTATCAGACGTGCCGCGCTTGCTCCTTTTATTCCGAGTAAAAAGGGTGGGTTCATTCTGATTGATTGCGGTGCAAATGCCGAATGTACCGCCGAGTACTTGTTACAATTTGCATACATGGGTTCGTTTTACGCAGAAGATGTGCTGGGTGTTAAAAGTCCGCGGATAGGTCTTTTGAATAATGGCGCAGAGAGTTCCAAAGGTACCTCTTTGCAGCAGGAAACTTATGGTCTTTTAAAGGCTTCAACTCTCAATTTTGTTGGTAATGTCGAGTCAAAAGATGCAATGGGCGGCGCGTGTGATGTGTTGGTTTGTGACGGTTTTACCGGAAATATTTTCCTTAAAGCGGTTGAAGGTACTGCATCGCTTATAATGTCAGAACTAAAGTCTGTTTTTATGAGCAGTGCTGCTACTAAAATTTCAGCTCTGCTGGTAAAAGGCAAAATGAAGGGATTAAAAGATAAACTAAACCCTGATAATGTTGGCGGAACGGCACTTTTAGGTATTTCAAAGCCTGTTATCAAAGCACATGGCTCCTCTGGTGCTGCGGCAATAGAAAGCGCTGTCATCAGAGCGAAAAGAGAGGCTCAGTCAAGTATTGCAGCCAGACTTGTAGAAAATGTGAGTCATATGAAAATTTCTATTGACACAGAAGCCAAGTAGTTTTAAAATTTTCTATATAATTAGTGTTTTATAACCTAATGAGATGAATGGAACGGGAGGCGATGTTATGATTTATGATAAGCTTTGCGAGATACTCTCAAACCAGTTCGCTCTCAGTCGCGACTTAATAACACCGGATACTTCCTTTGTGGACGACCTTGGCGTTGATTCTCTCGATGTCGTTGAGTTGACTATGGCTATTGAAGAAGCCTTTGATGTGCCGGAATTTGACGATGATTTAATTTCGGGGCTTGAAACCGTCGGAGATTTATACCAGTTTCTGTCGACAAATTGTGATTGATAAAGGAAGAAGTTGTGTATGAAGTATGAGCAATTAGCGCAGTTACAGGATAAGCTTGGCTATAAGTTTAATAATTCTGCCCTCCTGATTCAAGCAATGACACACAGCTCATATGCAAACGACAACATGAAAAACAAGCTTTGCAGTAATGAGCGGTTTGAGTTTCTTGGAGATTCTCTGCTTGGCATGGTTGTAGCTCTTATTATTTTTAGCGATGGACCTTCGCTAAAAGAGGGCAGTATGTCTAAACTCCGCGCTGACTTTGTTTGCGAGAAGAACTTGGCAGAGCTCGCATCCACACTTGACCTCGGCTCATATATAATGCTTAGCAAAGGGGAAGATAATAGCGGCGGACGAACCAGACCGTCAATACTTGCAGATGCTTTTGAGGCTATTTTAGCTGCTATGTACTTAGACGGTGGATTTGATCCTGTATTTGAGTTTATTTCAGATTGCTATAAATTGCATATTGAAAAACCTATGCAGAAAACCGCCGACTACAAAACGATGTTGCAGGAATTAATTCAGCTTACGCCGGGCACAACCTATTTCTATAATCTATGTGCCGAAAGTGGCCCGGATCACAATAAAACTTTTCATGTTGAAGTCGTTATAGGCGATGAGGTTCTTGGCAGAGGTATCGGGAAAACAAAAAAAGGCGCAGAACAAGAAGCTGCCAGACTTGCCGTTGATAAATTAAAAAAATAAGGGGATTTTACTATGAACAATTTTCAATTTTCGCAACCCACGGTTTGTATCTTTGGTCGTGAACCTGAGAGTGCTTTTAAGGAGCAACTGAGAAAACGCAACGTAAAGAAGGTTCTTTTTCACTATGGTGGTGGTTCTATCAAGAAAAATGGCGTTTACGATATGGTGAGTGCAGTTTTGAAAGAACTAAACATTGAAACAATTGAGCTTTCCGGCGTTCAACCAAACCCGCGTGTAACTCTCGTCAGAGAGGGTATTGATATTTGCCGTAAAAACGGTATAGATTTAATTTTAGCGGTCGGCGGAGGTAGTGTCATCGATTCTGCTAAGGGCATTGCCGTGGGTGCAGCATATGACGGCGATGTTTGGGATTTATATATCGACAAAGCAGGTGAATCAGACCTTAAAAAACCGCTGATACCTGTTGGAGTTGTTCTCACAATTCCGGCAGCAGGTAGTGAATCCTCGCCCGGCAGCGTTCTTTCTAATGACGAAGGTTTAATGAAAAGGCCTCTTAACTCGGAACTCATCATTCCGGTTTTTGCGGTATTAAATCCTGAGTATACATTCACTCTACCTGTGTATCAGGTGGCTTGCGGTTGTTCAGACATCATGGCTCATATGTTTGAAAGATATTTCACAAGACAGAAGAATGTCGATGTCACCGACAGGCAGCTTGAGGCTAATATGCGCAGTATGCTGCATTATTCAAAACTCGCTCAGGATTTCTCAGACGACTATGATATAAAAGCTGAGGTTATGTGGGCGGGTACTATCGCTCACAACGATATGCTCAGTTGCGGAAGAAGTGGAGACTGGGCAAGCCATAATATTGAACATGAGCTCAGCGCAATTTATGATATCTATCACGGTGAGGGGCTTTCCATTGTTTTCCCCGCATGGATACGTTATTGCTGGAAAGACGATCCCGAGCGCTTTCTCCAGTTTTTCAAACGTGTGTTTGATGTCGATTATGCGTTTAGTCATGCAGAACGTGCCATAAATGAAGGTATAGCGCGCCTGGAGAATTATTACACTTCTCTGGGGCTCCCGATTCGTCTCAGCCAGGTTGAAATCGGCGAAGACAGATTGCGGGAAATGGCAGACAAATGCGTTATGCACCGTGGAGATTCAATCGGCAATTTCAAAAAGCTGACCGCAGACGATATTTACAACATTTATCGTTTGGCTCTGTAGGAAAGGAATGGTCATTACTATGAAGTTCGGATACTTTGACGATAAGGCGCGCGAATATGTTATTGAGACACCTTTCACTCCGTTGCCTTGGATTAATTACCTTGGAAGTAAGGAATTCTTTTCGCTAGTTTCCAACACGGGAGGCGGCTACAGTTTCTACAAAGATGCCAAACTGCGGAGACTCTCTCGTTACAGATACAATTCCGTACCGCGTGATACAGGCGGCAGAATGTATTATATTAACGACGGCGGGACTATGTGGAGTCCTACGTTTTTGCCCGCAAAAACAGTACTGGACTCGTATAAGTGTAGGCATGGGATTGGCTATTCTGTTTTTGAATCTGAGCTTGAGGAGCTCAGCGCGAAACTTACTTGTTTTGTGCCGAGGGATGATAACTGTGAGATAAATATGCTCACGGTCAAGAATCTATCCGGTAAGGAAAAGAAGATAAGCATTACGAGTGCGGTGGAGTTCTGCCTTTGGAATGCTGTGGACGATGGTACTAATTTTCAGCGCAACTACAACATTGGTGAAGTTGAGATTGAAGATAAGGTTATCTATCACAAGACTGAATACCGCGAGCGAAGAAATCACTACGCTTTCTATTCGGTTAATAAGCCTGCGTGCGGATTTGATACGGATTTGGACACGTTTCTCGGCAAGTTTGGAAATTATGATATGCCGCGTGTGGTTGCGGGCGATAAAAGCTCAGGAAGCGTTGCGCACGGTTGGTCGCCGATGGCAAGTCACAGACACGAGTTTAATCTTAAACCGGACGAGGAAGTTGAGCTTGTTTATGTGTTAGGTTATATCGAGCTTCCTAAGGAGGAAAAGTGGGATGGCCCTGCTTCAAAAGGCATTATTAACAAAACTCCTGCAAAAAAACTGATGGAGCGTTACTCAGACGGAAACAAGGTGAGAGATTCCCTCAAAGAACTCTCTGTTTATTGGGATGGTTTGCTCTCAAAGTATGAAGTTAAATCAGGCGATGAGAAGCTTGACCGCATGGTAAACATCTGGAACCAGTATCAGTGCATGGTGACGTTTAACATGAGCCGTAGTGCCAGCTTTTACGAGAGCGGGCAGGGCAGAGGCATGGGTTTTCGCGATTCATGCCAGGATTTGCTTGGTTTTGTGCATATGGTTCCCGAGCGTGCGCGTGAGAGGATTTTAGATATTGCCGCAATTCAGTTTGAAAATGGCGGTGCATGGCATCAGTACCAGCCCCTCACCAAGCGCGGCAATGCCGATGTGGGTTCCGGCTTCAATGACGACCCGCTTTGGCTGATTGCGTGTACTCATGCATATATTTCAGAGACGGGCGACTACTCTATTTTGGATGAGCCTGTGCAGTTTGATAACAAGGAAGGCACGGAGAAGCCGCTGTTTGATCACTTGCGGGCGAGCTTTAACTATACGCTGAATAATCTCGGTCCGCACGAGCTGCCGCTTATCGGCAGAGCGGACTGGAATGATTGCTTAAACCTCAATTGTTTCTCCGAGGAGCCGGGCGAGAGCTTTCAGACTTGTGCCAATATCGATAGCGATGCCGAGAGCATCTTTATTGCAGGTATGTTTGTCCTCTATGGTGAGCAATACGCCGAGCTTTGCCGCAAACGCTCGCTCAATGGCGAGGCTGACGAGGCGATGAATGCTGTCAGCCGAATGAGAGAGGCAATTCTTAAGAGCGGTTGGGACGGTGAATGGTTCCTGAGAGCCTATGATTCTAACGGCGATAAAGTAGGCAGCCACGAGTGCGACGATGGTAAGATTTTTATCGAGCCGCAGGGTATGTGCGTTATGGCGGGTGTCGGTGTTGAGAGCGGTCATGCTAAAAAAGCTCTTGCGAGTACCAGAGCGCGCTTGACTTTTGAGTATGGTACTTGTCTCGTTTATCCCGCTTATAAGGAGTATCATCTGCATTTGGGTGAAATTTCCAGCTATCCGCCCGGTTACAAAGAAAACGGAAGCGTTTTTTGCCATAACAATCCGTGGGTGAGCATTGCCGAGACTGTGGTTGACAACGCCGATGAGGCTTTTGAGGTATATCGCCGTATTTGCCCTGCATACATCGAGGATATAAGCGATGTTCACAGAACTGAGCCTTATGTTTACAGCCAGACCATTGCAGGTCAAGAGGCTCCTACCCCGGGTGAGGCTAAGAACAGTTGGCTCACGGGTACTGCTGCTTGGACGTTTGTCAATGTGAGTCAGTACTTGCTCGGTGTTCGCCCGACTCCGGACGGTTTAAGTGTTAAGCCTTGTCTGCCTTCACGGTTTGACAACGTGCGCATAAAACGCTTATACCGTGGTGCGAATTATGATATTACGATTAAGCGCGATGGCGAAAGAGGGCTATGGGTCGATGGAAAGCGTGTAGAGGGTGATGTCGTGCCGATTGCACCCGAAGGTGAAACTGTCAGCGTTGTTTGTGTGTCGTAAATTATCTACACAGACCCGTGTATTGCAGCAGATGATGAGCAGGGCAGGAGAGATTGAAAGGAATTTTTATTTATGAAATATCTTATTGGGATTGACTTGGGTACTTCGGGTACTAAAACTGTGCTTTTTGACGAGCTGGGAAAGGCTGTTGCTTCATCGACTGTTGAGTATCCGCTTTATCAGCCTGAGAACGGGTGGGCTGAGCAGGATCCTGCCGATTGGTGGAATGCTTGTACTAAGACTTTGCAATCTGTTTTAGCCGACTCCAAAGTTAGTGCAAAGGATATTGCCGGTATCGGTTTTTCAGGGCAGATGCATGGTCTTGTAATGCTGGACGAAAACGGTGAGGTTCTTCGCAGGAGTATCATTTGGTGTGACGGGCGCACGGCGGATGAATGTGCGGAGATTAATAAACTTGTTGGTGTAACTCGTCTGGTTGAAATCACTGCAAATGCGGCGCTGACGAGCTTTACAGCGGGCAATATTCTCTGGGTGCGAAACAATGAGCCTGATATCTATAAGCGTTGCAGATATATTTTACTTCCCAAGGATTATCTCCGTTACAAACTAACGGGCAAAATTGGTGCGGAGGTAGCCGATGCTTCAGGTATGAATCTGCTGGATATAAATACCCGCTCATGGTCTGGCGAAGTTTTATCTAAGCTCGATATTGACCCAAAACTTCTCCCCGATGTGTGTGAATCGGCTGATTTAGCAGGGAAAATAACCGCAGAAGCTGCGGCTGCTACCGGTCTTGTTGAGGGTACTCCTGTTGTTTACGGTGCCGGAGACAATGCCGCTGCCGCTGTGGGTACAGGCGTTGTTGATGATGGGAAGGCGTTTATTACCCTCGGGACTTCAGGGGTTTTATATGCTCACTCGAATAAAGTTTCTATAGATACTACAGGTCGGGTCAACAGTTTTTGTGCCGCTGTTCCGGGTGCTAACGCTGTTTTTGGTTGCTCTTTAGCTGCCGGTATGTCATTACAATGGCTCAGGAATAACTTTTTCTTGCCGGAGATGAAGGCCGCCGAAGGGCTTGGTCAGGATCCTTATAATATTATGACAGCACAGGCTGAGCGTATTCCAATTGGAGCAAACAGGCTCATTTTCCTGCCTTATCTGATGGGTGAGCGCAGCCCGCTTCTCGACCCCAATGCTCGCGGTGTATTCTTTGGACTGTCGGCAATTCACTCAAAATATGATATGCTCCGTGCCGTTTTAGAGGGTGTTGTGTATGCACAGCGGCAGATACTTGATGTTTTAAGCGATATGGGTGTTACTTTCAGTGAAATTTATGCAACAGGCGGCGGTGGTTCAAGTCCTGTTTGGAGGCAGATGATTGCAGATGTATTGCAGCTTCCGGTAGTCACGATTCAAAACAGGGAAGGTCCGGCACTCGGAGCGGCAATCTTAGCCGGAGTCGGGACAGGTCTCTATAAAAGCGTTTCGGATGCCTGTAAAAACATTATTAAAACTAACCCTGCACAAATGCCGATAAAGGAAAACTCAGTCCGCTATAAAGGCTACTACGAGCTTTACTCTGAGCTCTATCCCACCATGAAGGGAAGTTTCAGCAAACTCGCAGGGCTATAGTCGCACTAACAAATCGGGGCTGTTTGAATGTGAGATTTCACCAAGATTAAAGTGTGCATTTCCTATGATTTTGGAGTCGCCACTATTACCTACAATGCTTGTTTCTGAATAGCAGAGCGAGTGGCGGTCAAGGAGTTGTTTATCATTGTCTGATAGGGAATTCCGTAAGCTTTTGCCTGAGTACGA
>WQTE01000024.1 GCA_009786445.1 Oscillospiraceae bacterium
GTTATTTCCACTGTAATGCCTTCAGGCTGCCTTAACACATAGTTAAATGCATCGTCACCTGTGAGCTGGAAGTTAAATACTGCTTCTCGTATTCCGGCATCTGGTGATGAGAGTTCACCTGCGTTAAGTGAAGCAATACGAACATCATCGCCCAGAATTGTATTTACAAGGTATACTGATGTTACCGTAAGATCCGTTGTAGCATCGTATACCCTTGATTGTTGCACTGTCGTCATAACAGTCAGGGTTCTGGGGTAGATGTTGCCAAAACCTTCTATTTCCGCTATGTAGTAATTATGTGAGTGCACACCAACGAGTGCGCTTTGTGCAATGTCCACTGATATATCTGT
Source organism: Oscillospiraceae bacterium (assembly GCA_009786445.1). Classification (GTDB taxonomy): domain Bacteria; phylum Bacillota; class Clostridia; order Oscillospirales; family Oscillospiraceae; genus WRMH01. The sequence continues at coordinate 351 of WQTE01000024.1, forward strand.
ACCTACTGTTGACTGCACGAAGTTAGCTTCTGTTGCCTGGTCAATGCGCACTTCGTCGCCGGGAAGCACCCCGGCAAGCTCTATATTGCCTAAAAGAGTTGCAGTTGTTGTGCCATCATATACCTTTGAATCTACTTGTATGTTGAGATGCAACGGTCGTGGTGTGATTGCTGCGCCTGTATCTACTGGCGCTAAGTAATAATTATGCATATCTGCGCCCATGAGTGCAACACCGCTTATTATTACACGTGCATTTGGGTTTGCATCAGGATACTGGAATCTTGCACTTGCGTTCGCTGTATTTGCGCGTACATCATCATTTCCAAATACACCTACAAGATACATATTCTCAAGATTGTACTCGGCTTCTGTAGTTGCATCATATACCCTTGAATATACCTCAACGCCACTGAAGACTAACCGTGCAGGCCGGATTGTTAGTTCCGCAGTTACTTTACCAGATTCACCGGCAGACCTGCCATGGAGTCTGCTGAGCGAATAAGTAACTGTTACCCGGTATCGTCCGGCCCTGTGCGGTAAGCCATTTGCCCCAAGTGAGGCAAGAGAGGTTATCGGCTCGAATGTATATTGTATATTATACACTCGGTCGCTTCGTACTACTGAGTTTCGCCATTCTTGTTCTAATCCGTTATACGTCAGCCATCCATCGGCAATAGTAACTAATGCTGTTGCAACACATCGGCATATATTGCCGTCACAGTTGCCACAATTACAGTCGTCTAAGCCACCGTACACACAATTACAGGCCGGAGGGCATACGCATGGCTGCGGTTGTGGTGGAGGTGTTGGTGTCGGCTGTGGTGCTTGAGGCTCTTGTGGTTGCGGCCATGATGAGTCATGGTCTGGTGTCGGCTGTGGCGTTGGTGTCGGTTGTGGCGTTGGTCTTGGGCGTGGTCGTGGTGTTGGTCTTGGAGTTGTTTGCACTGTTTCCGTTTCTTCGTACTCTTCATCTGTATCTTCATACTCTTCATATTCCGGTTCAGACGGTGGAGCGCATTGACACATATTGTCATAGCAATTACCGCAATCGCAGTCTTCGATGCCGCCTTGTCCGCAGTCGCAACTTGATGGGCACATACATGATCTGTATAGTATCATAGAACTTGTGGGTGTGCATTCACATATACAGTTGTGCGCATTGTCTCGTTGTTGTTTGTTAATATGTGTCTCTGTTGCTCTGTTTTCTGCGCTGATTGTGATACCGAAAACTATTGCTAATACAATTATTGCCGCTGATATTATTATGAAAAATATTTTCTTGCTCAGACCAAACCGTTTTTCGTCATAATCACCGTATTCATATCTCCGAAATACACTATATCCGCTTGTCGCAGCGACGACCGCTAATATTAGATGAAATACTGTAAATGAATCAAATAATGATATGGTGCCCGTGAATACCTGGGTTGTTATAAGGAGTATTGCAGAAAACATTACTGCCGTAAATACTACAGGTATTAACAATAATCTGCGCCGATTATTATGCCTGTCTTTTCCCTCTGCTACTTCAAGTAATTGTTCGCTATCTATACCATTCACGCTATTGAGAGCTGCTATACTTTTTTCCTGCTGTTCATAGTTTTCTATCTGCTTTTGCCTGACGGCAGCTACTATTACGTATGCCAATGTTGCCACACACAACAATGTCAGCAACAGGTTAAATATAGCCCATGACCGCATCCCAAATGGAGCGAATACAAGAAATGTCGATTCCGGCTCATATTCTAGGCATATAAGGCAGCACGGGCGCAGATTAGCTATGCAAACGCCTTCGGCACAACCGCAATGCTCAGTCGTCGTGGATATATCCGGTACCGCTGCAAATACTTGACCTGAAATTGTTAAGACAAACAACGCCAATACTGCTGCCGCAAGAATGTTGAGAGGTTTTCGGATGTTTTGGTTTTTCATTTTTTCCTCCTTACTGCATTGTTTTTTCGCTAAAATAGACAAAAGCACCTAAACCTATATTGGATCAGGCGCTCTTGTTATATCACATCTCGCAATTTTTGCATTTAGTTCACACGTGCTCAATAGTTTGTAAACAATCTTGTGTGATACTTATTATATATGATATAATGGCAAGTGGCGGTGTAGCTATTATTGCAACCTCATTACCCGATCTGTGGTTGTAGGGCGAGAGGTGCTGGTAACATCTTTCGCCTACCGTCATATTGACTTGCCTTTCACATTATCAGGCATTCCGCAATATGTCAATACCCCCGCGCTGTTAGTGGGAATTTGGTCCAGTTACTGCTCAAGAACGGTAACTTTTTCCATCGCTGAGCACTAATTGGACTTTTTTTCCATCCATGGGCACTTATTGAACCAAATTCCCACTAACAGCGCGGGGGTATTGACATTATCGATTTTGTAAATATACTGTTAGTACGATTAAAGATGTTACCAGCGTTTTTAGTCGGGTTGGAAAACATGATCGGGTGCGTAATATATAATGTGTATATTATATATGATAAGCGGCGTATGCACCTTTTCGGGCATACGCCGTTTATCGTTTGGTAATTACTTTTATGAGGAACACGATATGGGGAATTTATATCAATATTCTAAAATTGCCGAATCGCTGCGTTCGCTTATACCAGACTTGCCTCTAAGCGAACAGGAAATAGAACAAACGATATCAGAAAAAGGGCTACTGTATTTCGCAACCAATAGCGGGAAAGAAGTTGCTGAACTCTTTGAAGCTGTACTTCTGCTGGCGCACTTATATGACATGGAATTGATGTCATATAACGACAAAGGCTCAAACTCTGCTCTGACTGTATAGCGGATTCCTGCGCACCCCTTGCTGTCTCGCAAGCTCAACAGCAATCGCCACGCCCGATGCCGTGCGCCGGAATCCACAGTGAATTATTTTTAGTATTGGATTGAAAAGATGGAACCGAAAAAAAAGAGTAACACGTTTTGTTATGTATTAATACTCGTCACTTTATTGTTGGTCGTTTATATTTCCTTCCAAGGCGCTGCAGCTTGGCTTGCGGTAAGTGACAGAGGTGTTGCCGGTTTTGATAGTTTTACTGAGTTTACATTTGAACTTGAACATCGTATTTTCTCTGCTCCGCTTAACATATATCTTACTGATTATACTTTCAACTGGCTTACAATACTCGGGCTCATGTGGTTTATCATTGCCGTCTACTTCCTTACTACGCGCAGAAAATTGATTATAGGAAAAGAGCATGGTACCGCGATTTGGGGTTCTGAAAAAGATATATCCGACCTGTTTGCATGTAATCTCGAAAAATCCGAAATCAGAAAAGTTAAGCGCGAGATGTTTTTTAAGTTGTTGCGTAGCTTACTTCCGATGAAAGTTAAAGGGTGACACTATGGGTTGCTTGAAGTTAAACATTGATAATTGGAAAAGAGACAAAGCTGTTGCGGTAAATAAGGTTATTGAGAAGTATAAAAATGCTGATATGCCTCTCACAAACTCAGAACGTGGCTGCATATATAACTATAAAGTGAACAATCACGTCTTAGTGTTTGGCGGTTCAGGTGCCGGAAAGTCAAGAAATTATGTTATTCCCAACCTACTTCAAGCTCACTCGTCCGTCGTCGTTACCGATCCCAAAGGTGAGATTCTGTCAAAGACTGGTTATTTCCTTAAATCTATGGGATATGATATTCGGGTGCTTAACCTTGATTTTAAGCCCTTGTCCGACCACTATAACCCGTTCATTTATCTGCACCCCGAAAGAGAGGGGTTTGAAGAAAGAGTCCTTACCCTGATTGAAACTATTATCCTTAACACGGATGGCGGTGAAAAGAAAAGCAGTTCGGATCCGTTTTGGGATAAAGCAGAAAAACTTTTCCTACAAGCACTGTTCTTTTTTGTTGCTGTTGGGTTTAGGGAAGATGAACGCAACATGACTACTGTCCTATGGCTCATATCGCTCCTAAAAATCGAAGAAGAGCAGGACAATCTCGACAGTAAACTTGATTTTTTTGTGAAGCAGTTTGCCGAAAAATTTAACGAAAAGGACGAAAACGGGAACGTTGTCAGAGAGCATATCGGCGTACAGCAGTACAACGAGTTCCGCGAAAAAGCGGCAGGAAAAACAGCCAAATCCATCGTTATTACAGCAGTCGCAAGGCTTGCGCCGTTCAGAACATCTGAGATGATTCGGATTGGTTCACGTGATTCAATGAAGCTCGACAGGATTGGCGAAGAAAAAACCGCTATTTTTGTTGTGGTACCGCCAACTGATGAAACATTTAACTTTGTTGCAGGCATGCTTTTTACTCAAATGTTTCAAGAGCTTCAATACTGTGCCGCTATCAAGTATAAGGATAAAGGCCAAAAGCTCCCGGTTCCTGTCAGGTTTATTTTGGATGAATTCGCAAATACTTGTAAAATACCTAATTTTCTAAAAATATTAGCATATGTAAGATCGTTTGGTATAGGTATTTCCCCAATACTTCAATCGCTTGACCAAGCAAAAGAGTTGTATGAAAAACAGTGGGGGACCTTAATAGATAATTGCAGCTACTTGTTATTTCTCGGTTCTATTACACATAATGATACGCTTGAATATTTTTCAAAATTGCTTGGAAAAGGCACATATGACAAAAGGACTTCAAGCAGGTCTTACGGGAAATCGGGAAGCAGCTCCAAGAGTTGGGATTCTCTCGGCAGGGAACTCCTGATGCCAGACGAAATAAGGACGATGCCAAAAGATAAGTGCTTGCTAATCGTTAGTGGACGGAAACCGTTCTACTCGGATAAGTTCGTATACGAATCGCACCCGAATTTTTCAAAGACTTCTGATGGTGGAGCGCCACCGTATAATCACGAACCTCTGAAATATGACGATGTCGGAAAGTCCTACAGGCTAGATGCCGCCACAGGAAAAGTTGTTTATGAAAACAACAATATTGAAGAAGAGTACAGCGATTACGAGATACAGCAACTACTATCTGATGATGAACATAACTACAGTGTAGTTGATAATATGTCCGAAGCATATGCTTCACGCAATTGTATAGTTGACTTTCCTTTGGAAAACCAAATTAAAGTGGCCACTAATATCAAGGAACTACTTACTATCAGCAAAAATGTGCTGAAAGACATGAACAGCAATAAATGGTCAGCAATCTATGATGATATTGATAGTAGTGGTGATGCTGCTGGAGGCGATGCACAAAAAAGTATTATTGAAACCTTGGTTGGCTCAGTATCGGAATATGTTTCAGGAAACCCTGATATTGACGAAAATAGTGCTTTCATTTCTACTATTACAGATGTTTTTGACATTATATCAAAAATTCTGCTGAGCAATTCAGCTTTTGTGCCGACCACGGACACTAATGCGGAATACGAATATCTGGAAGCTGATGATATTGATAACCTTGAGGATTTCAGTGACCATTTCAATGAGCTGAAAAATGATATTCTCGATGCTATGATTAATTCCGTTTCTTCGCTTGAGTAGCCTTTTACATATATTTTTATATGTTTGGGAATATATTATACTTTTAGGAGGATTTAGAAAATGCACAATAACGTATTGGTAAAACACGAAGTAGTTCACAGTGAGTCCGGGATTGAAACAGAAAATTCCGGCGCTACGAAAGCGACCGAAAACTCGGTTAGAAATGCTTTTTTAACCATCGGCGCTCTTTTTGCCGTTTGCGTAGGATTTGCGGCAATGAACATTAACGGTGTCGCACTTGCCGACCCGGGAGAAGCTTTGTGGAATACGATTGCCACGCTTATTTCTACATGGGTCACAAGACTTGGCGGCGTTGTAATTTTTATCGGAGGAGTAATGTTTGGCCTCGGATGGAAAAATGACGATGCGGAGGGTAAGAGCCGTGGCGTTTCTACCATGATTGCAGGTGGTATTGTCACCGCTGTAGCCGCACTTACCAGCCAATTCTTTGCGTAATACACAATTGAAAATAATTATTTGTTAAAGGAGGTATCAACATGTTATCAGACATTATTACCGGCGCGTTCAATATCTATAATTGGATTGTCAGTGCTGCTGGAGTTGTTTTAACTAATGACGGTGCTTGGGATATGGTTTTCAGCTTATCACAAAGCGTTATTTATCCTGTGGCATTAACCATTGCCGTCATTTGTCTGCTATATGAAGTTTCTCAAACTGCAATGAAAGTGGATACAATCACATGGGAAACCGGTGTTAGGCTTATGGTGCTTATGGCTATTGTCCGAATTTCTCTGCACTGGGTACCTCGCATGTTACGCGCTATGTGGTCCACTGCCGTTGGTTTTATCAACAACTTAACTGTTGCTGATAACAACCCGCTCGGCAACGCTGATGCCATTATACAATATATAGATGGTCTAAGGCTTCCCGCACGGATGATTGCAACTGTACCTGTTCTTGTCGTTTCGTTCGCTATAATTATTGCAGGATTAGCGATTTTGTTCATCGCATACGGTAGATTGTTTGAAATACTTATCTATGTGTTTGTAGCTCCCCTGCCGATTGCGTTTCTCGCGCTTGGTAGCTTTAACGGTGGAATCAATAGAATTACAGGCAAATTTTTAAGGCTGTTTGCTGCTGCATGTTTACACGGAGCCATTATGCTTGTTTGTATACAAATATTTGGTGCTATTGCGGGTAATATAGTTGATGTATCGGTTGGTGGTGGTGTATTTTGGACCCTTTTGCAGTCTGCTTTTGTTGCGTTGATTATGCTAGGAGCTGTCATTAAAAGTGGTTCATGGGCTAAATCTGTGCTTGATGCATAGATCTTGCATTATTCTTTTCTCCTCACGGTGAGGACTTAAATAAATACGTTGCCGTTTTTTGCACATAAAATACCATTGTGCTTCTGCGGTTAATGCAACACATTTTACAGGAGGTCGGGCTTGTGATTTCAGTTAGAATACCTAAAGATATTAGGACTTATAAAGAAAAAATTATGTTTGGCTTAAATGTCAGGCAGATAGTATCATCAATTATTGCGCTCGGGATTTGTGTGCCGCTGTATATTTTCGGCAGAAACTATATACCGGATGATTACCTTTCATGGCTTATTATTATTATTGCAGTTCCGCTGGTTTCCATCGGCTTTGTCAAAGTAAATGGGCTTCCTGCCGAAAAATTCGCTCTAGTTTTTCTTAAATTTGAACTTCTGTTTCCGAAAGTTCGTAAATTTACTACATCAGTTGCTTATAAAGTGTGGCAAAATGAAGCTGTTAAAGAAAGTTCTCCTAAATCAAATCGTGAAAGAAAAAAGGAGCGTAAAAGAAGGAAAAATGCTTCACTTGAACGTGCAGTCTTGATTTCTGAGGCTGAAAAAAACGGGTTCAACAATTTCGATGTCGATAATGCAAAGCTGATAACCGTAAACTCAGAACCTTCAGGTAGTAACGGAAACGGAAAAAAACCGAAAAAGGATACTGAAAAAACCAATGCTCCGAAAAAGAAGTCTTCTTTGCAAAAAAAAGCTGAATTAATCGAAGTTAAGATGTCGCAACATTGTGATTATTTTCCGTCGCCCAAAGAACAAAAGGTACTCAAAAAGTGGAGAAAGATACAGCACTCTAACCGCGTTGCGGCTATGAACTCTAAAAAGAAAGCCGTTGGTAATAAATCTACCAAAATATCACACAGGCGCAGAGCAAAATCACTTATCCCTAAATCGACACAAGACACCATACCATATATTGCGGATTATGATGAGGGGCTTTTCGAAATTCAGCCAAATAAATATTCAAAAATGTTTAAAATAAGCGATGTCAACTATTCGACCGCCAAAGATGAGGATCAGGTTTTATTCTTCGTAAAACTTGGCGAGTTTTATAACTACTTTTCCGATGATACGCACGTTCAGCTCGTAATTGATAACCGCCTTGTTTCCAGAGAAGAACAAGAAAATAAAATCTTTTACCAGCCAAGGGGTGATTCTCTCGATAATCATAGAGCCGAGTATAATAAGATACTGAAACAACAAATTGTGGCAGGCAAAAATGATATGGCAATCATTAAGTTTGTCTTGGTTACAATTGATGCAGATACTGCAATTGAAGCCATACTTAGATTTCATAAAATACAAAACGAGGTTATAGATGGATTAAAGAAAATTGGCTCTACTGCTACATTAATGACTACTGAAGAAAGACTCTCGTATTATCACGACAAATTCCGTAAGGGTCGCGAAGGTGATTTCTCCATTGATTTTGACAGCGTTATTAAAAGAGGTATGTCAAGTAAAGATTATATTGCTCCGTCATTTTTTAATTTTGATAAAAAACACTTTATTGTCGAGGATGACTACTACAGGATTCTTTATTTAACAAATCTTCCAGCTAGTTTAGCCGATGATTTTCTTTACGAGTTATACAACAATGATTTTCCCGTAACAGTGTCTTTGTCAATACAGCCGGTAGCGCAAGATAAAGCGCTTAAGATGGTAAACAGAAAACTCACGGGTATCAAGCATAATAAAATGGAAGCAGAAAAGAGAGCTTCCAGAGCAGGTTACAGCCAAGAGTCTATACAGCACAGTATAAAAGATGCTTTAGTAAAAGCAGAAACGCTTCTGGAAGATATGCTTGACAATAACCAGAAAATGTTCTTTGTCACTATAACTCTTATGGTGCACGGTAATACTCTGGAAGAGCTTAACGATAATACAAAAATCCTTGAAAGCAAGGCGAGGCAGAGAACTGTGCAGCTTAATGTGCTTACAACACAACAAGAAGAAGGGATGAAGGTTACCTTGCCGTTCGGATATGCGCCTGTTGATGTTAAAGTTGATTGCGCACTCACCACTGAGAGCACTGCCATTTTTATGCCTTTTTCTGCTCAGGAACTATTTCAGCCCGGAGGCTACTATTACGGTCTGAACCAAATATCGCGCAACCTCGTTATCGTTGACAGAACTGCAATGAAAACCCCGTCCGGGTTCGTGCTTGGCTCTTCGGGCTCGGGCAAGTCGTTTGCTACTAAAAGGGAAATTCTCAATATATTGCTCAACTCTGCCGATACCGGAGTTTTAGTTATTGATCCGGAAAATGAGTATGGCGATTTTGGACGGGCATTTAACGGTACAGTTATTAAGTTGAGTGCTAACAGTAAAGTGAAAATCAACCCTATGGATATGAGCGAAGACTACGGATTGGATGAAGACGATGATCCCGATAACACTCCGATTGCAACCAAAATTGATAAAGCATTAAGCAAAAAGTCACAATATATACTTTCGTTAGTTGAAAGCATGATGATGCGGGGTGATACCGGAGATAGTGCCACATCTATAACGCCGCAACAAATGACCATTGCAGATAGATGTGTTACCAAGTGTTACGCCAAGTATCTTGCTATTGGCGAGTATTCAAGTGCAAGACAAGCAGAAAAAAATCTGCCTCCGCTTGTTCCGTTTGATAAAAATAACATACCGACTTTCGTTGACTTCCAAGACGAACTTGATAAAGAAAAGCCTGGCTCCGAAGATGCACGGCTGCTTGCTGAAGGTATTGAGTTTTACACTAGAGGTAACATGGACGTGTTTGCTCATAAAACTAATGTCGATATAGATAATAGGCTCGTTGTGTTTAACGTGCGTGAGCTGGGCGGTAAATTACAGCAGGTTGCCCTTACCATCATGTTTGACTTTATTTGGAACAGAATGGTTGAAAATAAGAACAGAGGCGTGAGAACGTATGCTTACTGCGATGAAATACACGTCATGTTTAAGAGCTTTTACTCTGCCGAATTTCTCAGGCAACTCTATAAGCGCGGTAGGAAATACGGTTTGTGTGTCACTGGGCTGACACAAAACGTAGAAGATTTGCTGCGGTCTGAACAAGCGCGAAGCATGATTGGTAACTCTGACTTTATCATGATGCTAAACCAAAACTCGGAAGATCTTGCCCTGCTTTCGCATATGCTGGGGATTTCAGACACACAAAAGGATTTTGTGTTCGGCGCTGATGCTGGTAGCGGACTATTGTTCGCTGAAAATACCATTGTACCGTTCGTTGACAAATTCCCTGAAACTAGTTATCTGTATAAGCTGATGTCTACTAAGTTCGGAGAAGATATGTCAGACGATGATATCAAAAAACAACTATCTGAAATCTTGAACAACACCAGCCAAAGTAGTGCTGCTAAATCTGCATAGGAGGTGCTTTATGAGTATAACTAATTATATTAAGAATAATTCTGCTAAAACCACTAAATTTGCGTTGATTGTTGTTACATCCTTGCTGGTTGTGTTTGTGCTTGCGCTTATCAGTTCTCTTTTTGCTGTCGCAACATCTGATTATGACGATGCCGATATGTCCGAATTGAAAATACGGTTTACTAATGTGTTTTCATATAGGTTTGACGGAAGCCTTGTCGTTACACTTTTTAACAGCATTTACGGGAATGAACATATGATTGTCTTAAATCGAAACGACATAAATGATGGTATATTTGAGTTGCTTGTTGCAAACGACAGTGTCTACAGCGTAACTTATGAATTCTTGCCATGTGAAACTGAATGCTCATACTGCTTAGTTGAATACACTGTTGTTGACAGCGAAAATCTTGTCGGTGTTTCTTCGGTTATTACAGGTAATGACACAGTAATAGTTAACTGGACTTTTTTCTCAGGAGATAAACCCTTTTATTATAGTTATATCGTTAACCATACTGATTATATCATGGTTGACTCAGACTATTATATAGCCTATTCAGGAAATTATAATTTTGATGATTTGGATATGAGTCCTCACGGTGAGGATATGCCAAGTCAAGAAAACATCGCCAGGGGCGCAACCTTGTTCCTGCAAGTTTGGGTGTCGGTTGCTGATTTGCCCGCTGAACCATCTTTTCAAAACTTTTTCGGCAGATATTTTGGCAATTACGGTGATCCGGTACCGGGGACCGCATGGGCTGCGCAGGTTAACGATTCTATTCGACGTTTTGTGGTTGCCGGCGGTGGTTCTGCAGATGATTGGAACGATATGTCGCACCATGACAGATTTATGCAATCACTATATTGGGACATTCAGTATGGACTTGCCAGAGAGCTTGCATGGGATTATATTAATAACGATTTTTATCAGTTTCTCGGCGGTTTTGATATGATTGCACGGTTTGTCAATGGAGGGCGTGGGAATTTAGGTAATATGGTAAGCTTTGAAGCTCAATACGCATATAACACCTTTATGTATTGGCAAAGGCAATTGTTGCTGAATTATGGTTTTGCACATAACTTTATGGAGGGATACAAACATATAGGGGATGTGTTGTTTGGATTGGAACTCGCTACTTCTGCATATGTCGTTTCTGACAACGATTCGCTGCCAAATATTGTAGGCATCGACTCAATACTAGATGTTTTTGGATATGAGCCCGCTGAAGAAGCCAGTTTCTTTACAAGCTTAATCGACTCTCTGCGCAGTATGTGGGTTACTTTAACCATTGTTATTGTCGGGAGCATTGCGCTTCTTGTTTTTTACCTGCGCCGCCGTAGCTTATACATTAAGCCGTATAAACTGGATTAAGATGTAAAGCAGCCGAAAGGAATGGTCATAATTATGAAAAAAGAGAAGCGGGCTCATGAGGATAGTCCTATAGTTGATAAACCAGCAAAAAACGTGCTTAGAGCAAGGGTTGATGCCGATTTGCACGGCAGGTTTGAACAGTTTTGTGAAAACATAGGGTTACGCAAATCTAAAGCGATTGAATTATATATGCAAACTACATTGGACAAAAACAGTATACCCTTCAGCATAAAGGATATTGATGAAAAAAAGGAGAAAGCATGAAAAATATAGGCGATTTTCAAAGCGATGCCCTTAGTGGTCTGGGGAATAAAAAGCCGGCTGTGCATGAACGCACCGGGATAAGGCTTGGTAGCCAAGATGATAGCAATGCTGTGAATCGTGCTAGCTCATACATTAATGCCAACAAAATTTCAGGCAACAGCATTATCAGAAATGCCTCAATTGCTTCTTTTGGCTTAAAAAAAGGAGATTCTGCCAATCTTGGTAAGCATTTAGAAAACAGCTCAAAAAAGATTGCCTCTAAATCAGATGAATTAGGCATTGACAGTGTCGTCGGAGCAGCTAAAGGATATAACGAGCTTACTAAGGCAACTGGTGTGGCTGCAAGTGCTGCGACTGAAGTTGCTGTTACAGTAAGTTCCGGAATTAATAGTGTTCGCGAGGTTCGCGGTGCATTGCCCGGTGGAGTAAGTAATTATAACCCTGCTTTAACTAAAAACGTTATTACCTCAAAAATTAATGAAACTGGATTTAGTGAAACAAAATTATATAAAGGCTATACCTCAATAAAAAGCAGAATTGTTTCCATTGGAAAAATGGGCTCAAGCATTGAGTCGGGAGCCGTTTCTATCGGACATACGGCAAAAGGTGTCTTTAAAGGAACTATACCAATTTCATATGCAACACATTTATCACAGAAAAAAATAGCAGAATATGCAGATAAAAGCCTTCGTCTCGCAGGTAAAGGAGTTATAAGTGCCGGAAAGTATACCATTAAGTCTGTGCCCAAAGCCGGGCTAGCAGCTTCTAATGCTATGCTAGTGTCAGGCGATGATTCGCTTGCGGCTGTCGGAAATGCTTACCGTGTAGGGCATGTTGGTGTTAAAACAAGCATTAAAACAGGTAAATCCATCAACAAGGGCGTTCGCTCTGCCCGTAACGTTGCTAAAACTTTGAAGAGCAACGGTTTCAGATCGACCGCGCTCGCTGTACGTAAAGCGGGAGGCAGCGCTGTGAGCGCACTGCTTGAAAAAACAGGAAAATTCGCCGTTAAAAAAATAATGGTGCCCATAGGTGTAATGATGGCTTTTCTTATTTTTATGGGAGGCGCCAATGCCGCTATTTCCGGAACACTGTTCGGGGGTGAATTTGTTATTGATGGTGAAGATTACTATGTAAGAGATTATATGCTGGACGATGCCAGAGGGATTGCACCCATGTCAGAATATTTAGCATTGAGCCTTTATTCTTTGTTAAGCAACGATAATTACCATGTTGCAAGGTTCTTGGCAAATGATGCAAGTACGCTCAGACCATATCTGCAAGACATTATTGACTCTTTTCCTGCCTTGGAATATATGGTCACGCATATGCAACCTATTTTTAACGGTCTGCTCATAAGGGAGTATGAACTTGAGACAACCGCAAGCCAAGCCGCAAACTTACTTTCTGTAGTATTCAATGAAGCATCTTTTACATATGATGTTTCCACAGAGGAGTGGTGCGGACAATGCCTTGCGCTAGGTATAGGTGAATATGAAGAGTGTGAACATTGCGGTGAAATACATGCAGTCACAGAAGATGAGGACTATGATAATGCCTGCCCTAACTACATAAAGGGGTATCACAGCTCATTTACTTGCCCTCACTGTTGCGTTATGACTTGTGGTGGGCACGGCAGTGGAGATGAACGTTATTATTGCACGTTGGGTGACGGTTGCAGTAATGCCGTTTTTTATGGATGTGATGGCTATAAGATATGCGATGGGCACGATGTTATTACCGTCAGATACCATTTTTTCAGAGTTAACCCGCAGTTAGCCCGTCATTTTGTCATGCCCTTACGGGAACTGCAAATGAGCGGCACACAGTGCGACGACCTCAATCATGCATTCGATATGCTCGATATTACAGATGTTATCAGGGAGATTGTATTTGAAGACTATTTAGATACAATTATCTGGAACGAAGATACAGATGCTATACTTTGCTGGGATGAATATTCAGTTATGAGAATAAACGGACAAAATGTCAGGAGATCTACACAAGCAGGACTTGCCGCCGCCGGTCTAGCAGGTGATTTTTTAGTGCATGACCTTACAACAGGCATAAGTTTTTGGGGGAATGGAACCGCTTCGCCCGGTTATCATGTTGATTGGGTGTATCGGACACGGCAAGATTGGGAGTTTGCTATGGTTATTGCCGGACGTAGTTGGCGCGGTAGACCTGCCATTGTCGAATTTTCAGGAAATTACTTTGCCGTTGCTTATCACACGTTTGACCACCATGTTATGACTGGTGTTGGATTTACACCTAACCCTCATCTCCCCGGGGGCTTTACAGGTATGCGCCGCGGACATCATATGTGTATGCACGCCTTTGATAGCATACTTTGTCAGCTTGGGCGTAGAGGGTATAACACCAATCAGTATATCCAAACGCATGAAGCCGTCCAAATGGCAGAAAGTCTTGCCTTGCTTTTACCCGGTTAACACTAATCATGTTATGGAAGTAGTATTTGATAATAGTTATTGTTTAATGGAGGATTTTATTATGGCTAAACTCGACAGAAATAAAGTAATCAATGAACTGAGCGCCAAAATTGATACGCTTGACCAAAAAATCAGTGTCATGCAATCAAAAAAGAAATCGCTTGAAAAAAGTATAGAAAAACACAGGATTGAACTTTTCAAAGATGATTTGCCCAAATATGAAAGATTAATGAAAGCCGCAGAAGATGCCGGACTAGATTATGACGGTGTCTTACAACTATTTCTTAATACAACAAATGTAAGTCCTCACAGTGAGGACTCACTGGAATCGGTTGTTCCTAAGTTAAGCAATAATAACCAGCTAGCCAATAAAGTATCGTCTTAAATAATACAGGTGGTTGAATGATATGGGTTACAAACTTTGCATTACAGAAAAACCAAGTGTTGCCGGAGATATTGCAAGAGTCGTTGGAGCCAATGCAAAGCATAAAGGCTATTATGAGGGTAACGGTTATCTCGTTACCTATGCTATAGGTCATCTTGTCAGCTTTGCAGAACCGGAAGCTTATGGTTATGTGCGGTGGCATAATGTTTTTAGCAGCACTGACGTTATGAAAAAAGCGTTTGATGAACTGCCGCTATTGCCCTCATCGTTTAAACTCGTCGTTAACGAGAGCACAAGACATCAGTTCAATGTTATTAAAAGTCTTATGACACGGAGTGATATTGACTATGTTGTCGATTGTGGTGATATGGGACCTGAAGGTCATGTGCTTCAACAAATGATTAGAGATAAATTGAACTGTAAGCTGCCTGTCAAGCGTTTTTGCGCTACCAGCTTAACCGATGCTGCAATACAATCGGCCATGGTTAACTTACGTAGCATTTCTGAGTTTAGGAAAATTGTCGAGGGTCAGTACTGTAAGAAGAAAGCTGATTGGATACTTGGCATGAGCGCTTCAAGAGCAATGAGTTTAAGACACCGTAAACATATTGCCGTAGGCAGAGTCATGTCGCCCACACTATATTTTATTGTTAAGCGGCATCTTGAAATATTTAATTTTAAAGAATCAAATTACTTTATTATGAAAGCTATGTTGAAGGAAGGTTTTTGCGTTAGTTGGAGCAATGTTTCCAATGATTTGATAAATTTATTCGCAGAAAGTGAGCTAGATTCCGAAAATAGGGTGCTGTCAAAATCAAAACTTACATCTGTTGCAGACAAAATACGCGATGCAGGAATAGGTAAAATTCTTGATGTTGTTAAAAAAAGGAAAAAAACTAATTGCCCTCAGCTATACGATACTACAGATCTACAAAAGGATGCTAACAGGATATATGGATATTCGGCCACCTTAACACTTTCAGCAGCTCAATCGCTATATGAGACACATAAGGTTATTAGTTACCCGCGCACTGACAGTAAATATATAACTGACGATTTAGCAGAGTTAATGGAATCGAGAGTGTCTGAAATAGCTACTATTCCAAAATACAGCACCACTGCTAACGCTTTACTTAGCAAGGGATTAATTGTTAATAAACGTGTACTGGATAATAGTAAAGTTACAGACCATCATGCAATAATCCCGACCGAGAATATATGTAATTTCGTTCCGAATAACCTGCATATTGAAAAAAATAAGACCGGTCTTACCGGTGAAGTTCTTGCCAATGTTTTGGCACTAGTCTTGCTACGTACACTTGTAGCGTTCTCTTCGCCTTATGTATACGATAACACGGTTGTGGATGTTGAATTTAATGATGGTTTCGTTTTCTCTGTAACCACTAATTCTACGATATCTTTAGGCTGGAAAGATACTGTAAAACAACTTTCTGAGCTTGCTGATGATGAAGATGATTTTGATCCTTTCGCGCAGAGCGTACCAGAGCTTGTTAAAGGACAGATAGTTACTGTTGCTGATTGTGTTGTTGAAAGCAAAAAGACCTCCCCGCCAAAACTTCACACTGACGGAACGCTTCTTACAGCAATGCAAAATGCAGGTTCTGTGCTTGGTGCTGATGGAGCCATACTCAAAGGTAAGGGTATTGGTACTCAGGCTTCGCAAGATGAAATTATCAATAAAATTATTAAGTCAGGTGCTGCTGAGTATGTTAATAAAGGAAAATTTAACTATATAAAACCTACTGATTATGGGATTGGCATTATTCGTGAATTACCCGAAGAGCTTAGAAGTCCAAAAATTACAGCGGATTGGGAGCTTATGTTTGATAAAATAGTTTCCGGTGAATCTGATGAGCATAAGTTTATGGAAGCTTTTGAGGATTTTATTTTGCGGCAGATTGAGTACATAAAAAACAGTGAGCCCTCCACAGCATTTATTAAAGATAAAGAAGTATTTGGAAGTTGCCCATGGTGTAGCACCGACGTCTATGAAAGTGCAGGTAAAAACAACAAAGCGGCTATAGCTTATTATTGTTCCGGATACAAAAGCGGATGCTCATGGAAACTCAAT
This sequence comes from Oscillospiraceae bacterium, assembly GCA_009786445.1. Taxonomy (GTDB): domain Bacteria; phylum Bacillota; class Clostridia; order Oscillospirales; family Oscillospiraceae; genus WRMH01. The sequence continues at coordinate 17,057 of WQTE01000024.1, forward strand.
TGCGACGACAATGTTTTCAACGTTTTCATAGGCAGAAAACTCAAAAAGCAGGAAGCCTTACATTTTATTGAAAACGGGCAAATTGATTTGGTTTGCAATAATAAAGGATATAAATCAAAGAAAACATTTGAGTTTGTTAAAAAAGTAAGTGGAAATAAGACTTTTTGCAATATAATGGTTAGTTAACTTTTTTTCCTAGCCGAGTCAGCAATTGAACCAAATTCCCACTATTGCAGGGAGGTATTGACAAAGCGTAATATGTGATTTATAGTTTATTTATTGTTTGTTTTTATTTGATGTATTACCAGTACATCTCAACTTTTTAAGTTTTTAGATCGGGTACATATTTTTTCTTGAGCACCGAGTCAGTTTAGCTTTTATCTACTTTTTCGTTTGATGTTCGCTATTTTGATTGTTGTGTATGTAACTCGTCTAAGATTGGTTACATACACACTTTCATTTTAGCGTTTTTTGCAGTTGGAGGATTTTGTATGAGTAAATTAAACTTTATAGTTTATGACACAGAAAGGCTTATACGTGACTTTAAAGTTGAGCCGGGATTCATTAGCTGGCACGAAAATGATACATTGTGGGTTTCCTCTTGTCAGTTTACGGAAAGCCATTTGCACACAAACTATTTGGGAAACGATGGCGTTTGGCGGTCTGAGTGGCGGTCTTGGGTAGATGAAAGAGAAACACTTCCGCTAAAAGTTCGAGACTATATCTACAAGCTTGATAAGGGACTCCTCACCTCGCTTGACGACCTGTTTAATGATTCACAAAATAGAGCTGGTTCCGCATACAGTAAAGCGTATGAGCATAACAGTTTCGATGATGCTTTCTATAGCGAAGATTTGCAAAACACTCGTGATGGCTGGTTAGGCATGTACGCCAATGACAAGGAAAAGTATCCATTTGATGCCGCTGAATACCACAGCAACCCACACATGGACATCACTTCACCTGATGTAGCTACTGATACAGCCGAACATTTTGATAAAAGAATAAAAGACGATAAGCGATACATGGGCTACGTTGGCAATGATTTAATAGAAGATTATAACGAGCTTATAGAAATTGCATTACAGAACTCGCTATACGAAGACCCCTTTGACTCCGCTATGTTCCGCAACGCGCTTGAAGGGAAATCGGCGCTTTCTGCAGGTGAATCATCAATTATATTTAATCCTCACCGTGAGGATACAAAAAGTATTCATTCCCGTATTAGGGGTGGAAATAATTATTTTTTGGAGGACACAAACATGGAAGAGCAAAGAAATGTAGTAGCAGCAGTCACCGTATTCGCAGAGCCAATCGTTGAGGAAAACCGTATGAGGCTCGGTATGGCATCCATTAATGTCAATGGCGTGTCTATCAACAGTTGCCAAATTGTTGAGCTTCCGGATCCCGCTTCCGGTGAACTTAAACTAGTGGTCAATCTGCCGCAAAAAATGTCAACCACGCTTTCGGGAGAGCGCGCCTACAAAGACATTGCGTCGCCTATAGGTGAACATAAACGGACAATCATGAACGAAATAACCGAAGTTGTGGCAAGCGAATACCAGCGCGTGTCGGCTATGCCGGTTGATGAGCGAAAAAATGCGTATGACTGGAAGAATCTTCCGAAACCATTTATCAGCGAAAATGTGGCTATTTCCGTTAACAGAATGTTTGTCGTGCCAAATCCGGCACCGAAGGACACTCTTGCTTTCTGTGATGTCACTGTAGGCAATATCAAACTTAACGACCTTTCCATTCGTCTCAATAAGGATAACCAGCTTTCTCTCAAATCGCAAGCTTATCCGGCAAAGGATAGAGACGGTAATGCTATAAAAGACCCCAATACCGGTAAAGCGCAATGGAATGATTTTGTTGTTCTCGGTGATAAAGCGCTCGGCCAAAAAGTGAGAGAGAAAATTTTTGACCGCTTTGAAAACGATCGCAACCAACGCGCAATGAGTCGCGCAGCCTATAGCGCAAACATCGACCGCGAAAAGTCAGGTGCGGGTGATAAAGGCGAAAATACACAAAACAAAAGCGCAAAAGCCAAAGATGCAAAAGAAGATCGCTAGCTCTGCCTTGCAATATGCCGGGTGATTTCATGGGGTCGGGTTATACTCTTCGCTTACCCGGCCCCGCCTCTCCTTAATCACAACTATTTATTAGTCGGGGGTGTTTTTTATGTCGGATTTAGGTTCTGAGATGTCAGGCCAAGTCTTGAATATGACAAAAGACTTATTCGAAAACTTTTTTAACCTTATAGGAAAGCTTTTTTCTACGCTTTATGACCAATCTTTGGGGAAATCAGCGCAAGATAGGAATGCCGCGAAGCACGTTCTCGAAGAATATGAGTTTCAAAAGAAGCAGCGTAAACTTTCAGGAAAAGCCGGGCACGCTGATCATGCTAAACTAAAAAAAGCGGGCGTTCCACTTGAATATACAGGGCTTGAAAATGTTACTAAAGAGCAGTACAGGAACATAAAGAAGGCTTGCGCTAAGCATGATTTATTGTGTAGCTCTATTTCTAACTCTGATGGCACATATATTGTTATGTGCAAAAGGGAAGAGAGGGATCTGTTCTTAAAAATCGTCAATAACGAAATTCTTCAGAATAAATTGAGTGCCATCGACAAAGCAATTGAAAACATTGAAAATGATTCCTCTATTTCTAAAGAAGAGAAGGATAAGGCGGTCGAGGAGCTTAAAAATCAGAGGGGCGAACTTGTTTCCAAACATAATGATACCATAAATAACGAGCAGTGGGGAAAAACCGCAGAATCCATTTTGAAAAACGAAAAAGATTTTGGCTGCTCAAAATCTTTTAATAACGCTATACTCTGGAATACAGACAATCTTGCCAATGTGCGAAATGAGGCATTTTTTATTGTCGATGCGCTAGACCCAAATAAATATGTTGAGTGTAAGCCGTATATTTACGCTGATGTTAAAGGCACTGAAAAGGTTGGTACTAACTATACAGTGCATGGCTCAAAAGAGGGCCATACACTTACTGTAACTGATAAAAACTATGAAGCTATACCTGCCAAAGAGTGGTTTCCAAAACATCTTTACCCAATGCTTGATAAAATGAAGACTCATGCAGGTTTTAGCAATAGCGTATTTAAGTTGCAAACAAAAGACGAGTTCGATAAGTTTAAGGAACTGCACGACAATGCGCTTATAGATAAAGAGCTACGTGATCTTGGTTTTGATTCCCTACAGCCGGACATTGCCGCAAAATACCTTGAAGCGCAACTTATCAGTAACGGATATGAGCTAAGTAACAGCGGTTATGTTATTAATTCCGACTCCAGAGAGAGGGTTAGCGTAGTTGATGCTAATGACTTTGATAACTTTACTGTTACCAAAGATAACCATAAAGATGTTGAAGCTCTCATTATCGGTAACCAGATAAATGCATATCAAGCCCATCACGCAGCACTCAAGAACGCAGACCAACTCAAAGGCAATGACGGTGCTTATAATGCGCTTCTCAGAGAGCTTAACGATGCTGAGGCGCGTTATAAGATGGAGCGCCAGTTTATTGCAAGCAAAACCGCAGAATTTGAGACACGTAATCATGCCGATGTGAAAGTTAAAGATAACCTACAATCCCATGGTCCGCAACAAGGCACGGCAAATCGAATAGACGAAAAATCACTCTTTACAAAAAAAGATGTTATGAGCAACGTTAATAGAAATGAAGCTATAAAAAACCTGATAAAAGAAGTAAAGGCCAGATCGGGCATGGCAAGCCACGCTCGACCGGAAATTGGAGGTATAGCGAGATGAACGACCTAAACAAAAAGTTGTTGGTAAAGCGCGAAGACATTCTGCGATTTGGCGTTGAAGCAGATAGGATTGACCCTGATGTACCGGTTGTTGGGATGGGTCACTTTATGGGCGGCTATGACCGCAAGAATCCTGATAATTTTTATAACGCGCTTATCGATCTTTCCTCTCTACCTGACTTTAATAAGGCTGGCGATTGCGGGGCAATGCTTGTTGTGCCTTACGGCGATATTCAAAAATTAATATCAGATAAGAAAGCAGAAAAATTCCCTGCTGAAACAGCGACTTCAGACGTGTCTGTCACAGGAAAAGAGAGATTTGAAATATTCGAATTTGATAGCGGAATGGCTCTTGATAACGGAGAACCGGACGAAGCTACCGTGGGTGTTGGCATTTGGGACAATCTTACAGACAGCCCATACCGAGAAGACAACATGATGGTTAGTGTTTGCGTTGACGAGTTGGGCGAAAACGGAAAGCCATTAGGAGTAGATGGAGCAAGGCTTAAAATGGAATCTATTCTAAATGATGTCCGAAAAAAGTATGGAATCTTATCTTTGATGAATTCTGCAAAAGCCGACACTGTAGGGCGCGACTTAGCAGACTCAGCTCAAACCTATGTAATAAAAATTAACGACATGGCCAATGACCCTAGTTGTAAGTTTATGGTTGTTGATACTGCCACAAATACTGTGCTTAGTTATGGTGGCGAAGATAGAGCAGGATTCGCTACGATAGAGGAAGCTCGAACATTCGCACATGAAATGATTCTCGGGGAAGGATCCTATTTAAAAGCGCAAAATCTGATTGAACTAGGTGCTACTTTACCGGAACATATTTGTATCCCTGTTTTAGTCCCTCCCGAGTTAATAAATCCTGCAGATTTATTAAATGAAGCATTGTTTACGATAGAATCCGTAAAAGCCGATACTGACACTTTCCTAGCGTCTAAAGTGAGTACGCCAGAGAATTCTCTTAACCGGGATAGTTTCAGTGGGCGACTATTGTCCTCGCGGTGAGGACATTCAGTTTTTTGATAGGAGACTTTTATTATGAACGTAGGGCTTACTAACACAAAATTCGTAAAAGTATTTTCACCAAATATACGTTTTGACTTTTCCGATAAAGCTGTATTTGCGGATGGGGTCACAACAGATAAGCGGCATGTATACGATAAAGAGAGGGGAGAGCTTGAGTATGGCGATAGCGGCGAGCCTGTGTTTGAATATATCGAATCTCGTTGGAAGTTGTGCTTTGTTGGTGCTGCATCTGAATCTGCCAAAGGTCTTCACGGCAAACTTATTGATATAGACGTAGGATGGATTGAGCAACAAAAATGGCAATCTAAAGCTGATGGAAAAGAAAAGGCTGACTTGATTGTTAAAATAAGTGAATTTTCGTTATCCGGAATTACAAGCGAACATGCTGAAAATAACGAGCACGATTAAGGACGGTGTTAATATGCAAATAAAGGAAGCCCTAGTCATAACATTATCATTTATTATCCTAATGATAGCGATTATGACAAACGCTGCAATAGCAGCAGAACCAACAGAAGCATGCGGGAATGGCAACAATTGCGCTCACTATGGATGTGCTGCCGCTTGCGGGAACAATTGTCGATGTGCAGGATGTACAGACCAAAATTGTCATTGCAATTATGGTGAAGACTGTAGCGGTGAATGTGGATGTGTAAACTATGCTGTCCATGGAAGCTATATAAATGGTAATGCTATGTTGCTGGAATTCCCTGCTATTTCCACATTTCAAGATGAACGGTCAAACTGGACACTAATAAATCTTGTCCTCTCACTTATAGGTATAGTTATATTCGCTTTCCATTTTATGCCAAAATTCGATGCTGAAAAGTCAGGAACAAAAAAAAATAGCGCAGAACTTCGCTACATGGGCGTACTGGTTGCGCTAGGTATTGTTATGCTATCGCTTACCCAAGATTTCGGAGGTATAATGACCTTCTTTGACTGGTGGACCATAATCCATATATTTATTTTTGCATCTATAATATTATGTAGCTGCTTCCACCACCAAAGACAAGAAGAGCGTTGCGATTTGAATAATTAATAACGAGGAGGGTCATCGAAATGCGTAGAAAAAACAAGAAAGCTATAACCACATCTGTGATACTGCTTATCTTTTTGGTTGCGCTCACAACGAGCGCGTTAGCAGTAGCTATGCCAGGATCGCCGAGATTTGAATTTAGAGGGTCTCTGCTTTCGCTCTTTGATAGTGCAGAATGTATATGTGGTGTTGCGCGTGATGATAATGAGCCCGATCGGAGACCTCTAATTGTCAGAAGGGAGACAGTGAGGCAAGTATGGGTGTGCAGATTTTTTTATTATCAGCGAGAAAACGGCGAACCATGTTTGATTAACAGTCCGTGCGACGAGTGTTGTAGTCCGGGTGACCGTTGCGGAAAGTGTGATATATGCATCCCTATTGCACTTCCTGATGGAGAAGTTATATACAAAGGTGAAGGCATAAGATTTGAGGAATTGTTTGAGGACTACATAAAAATATTCAGTGAACTTGAATTTTTATCGTTTACGTATAATCCTATACTATATACGGGTGCAGAACTGTGCGAAGAGGATTTGCCGTTTCGTGTTGGAGAATATACTGTAACAGCAACTTTTACATCACCATACGAAGATATAGGCACCGGGTATACATATGCAACGCTTTTTATTAGCCCGGCTAGAATTTATATCACAGGACTGAGTATAGACAATAAAACATTTGATGCAACCCGTGATGCATCATTTGATTCAGATGTTTTAAAATTGTACGGTATATTCGGAAACGACCATGTCTCTATCGGTTATTTCGGCACAGCAGAATTTGCAAACGCAGAAGCTAATGAAAACATCTTAGTGATAATCTCCGATTTTGTTCTTGACGGAGACGATGCACACAACTATATTCTTGTACAGCCTGAAGCAGTATATGGCAACATCTTACCTGCACCTCTGCATCTCGTCGTTGAATTGGAAGATAAAATTTTCAGTGGGACTCCGTATATCCAGATAGAAAACGTGTCTATCGTTGGATACTTTGAATATTTTGATTACATTGAAGTTGAGTTTTATGAAGTAGCTCAATTGACATCACCAGAAATTGGCGATAATGTCGGTGTGTTCTTCGATGATTTTGTTCTTGCCGGAGCAGATGCGCAAAACTATCGCCTGTATCAACCACATCAGCGCGGTCGGGTCATAGGCAGTGGATTGGATGTAATCATCGGAGATGCAGATGATGATAATCTATGCTGTGTTTGTACTTACGAAGAGTTAACTCACTGCGATTGCAAGAACTGTTTATGCTTGTATAACGAAGAGTACGAAGATAGGGTGTTGGGCTATATATCAAAAAGTAAGCTCCCCATTACTATCTCTATTGAGTTTGCAAATAAAATATATAACCGGGACACTGATGTTGAAGTCTTGTCTTATGAACTTTCAGGACTTGTAGGTGGCTTTGGCAATGTATATGTCGGACTAGCAAGTATCGAACAAAGTGCTGAGTTATATAATTTCAGGGCAGCTAGTGATGTAGACATATTGTTCGACCATCAACTGGTGCTGCTAGGCGCAGATGCACATAACTACATGCTTGTACAGCCTGAAGGCTATGCTTTAGACATTAATCCTGCAACATTATCTGTAGCAGGTATAGTACCACAAGACCGCGCATATAACTCGACCAGGTCAGTTGCTTTTTCCGAGCATGATAATATGCATCTTGTAGGGTTTGTTTCAAATGACTGCATCGTTAATATTGGTGGCGCTCCAAGGCTTACTTTTGCTAATGCAAATGCCGGCGAGAATATTCCGATAGCTTTGGCAGGCGTGGTGCTCACAGGAGTAGATGCGAGTAACTACATATTTGTGCCGCCTACGGATCTAACAGGTAGCATTACACCCGCTGAAGGCACGCTCCCCATTATTGGTAACCCCTGGCTCGGGGAGTCGCTTTTCCACGGTTACGGCGAAGTGTCGCTGTATGGTATCAACGGAAATCTTCTTAACACAAGAGAATTTTCACCGGATATGTTGGGCGATTGGTCGCTCCAGTGGACTGCAGATGGAGATATTATTAAAGGCGCAAACAGTGGTACATATTTTGTGAGCGCACATGACCGAACCTATTCCGGTAACGACATAATGGATGCCCAAATTGGCTTAACCCTGCTCTCCGCTTGTGGAAATTTTACCCTTCGGGAATCTGAGCTCACAGACAGAGTCCCGTTTAACATCCGCCTTATGTTTAACACATATCCTACAAGACGTCCCGGCGATAATGCAGTTTTATTTTCTGGCCATGCTAACGGAAGCGGAACGGGTGTTTTGTTCAGGCGCCAAATATCGGGAGGTATTGTAACTATTGCAAATACATTGTCTGATGGCAATATGAACGGAGCCGGTTTTTCAAGAGCTGATTTTATGGTCGGTGAGCGAAATGTCGGAGCAATTACAGATCGTGGCGCCGTTGACATAAACTATACAGTCAGCCCTACAGATGCTGAATATGGAGTAATAACAATTCGTGCAACGTATACGCACAGAGGCATAAGTCTAATTGGATATAATGCATATTTTGCTGATTTCGGATACCAAACATGTTTTGAGACAATAGACTGGCAATCTGTTACTGTTAGAAATATAGGTAATACTGATACAGGGGAAATGCAGCTTGACCTTACAGGTGGGAATCCGGGCGCTTTTGAGTTGTTGGGAGACGTTGCCCTGCTTAACAGCCTATACTATTATGGAGCTGCAACAACGTTTAATATAAGACCTAATCCGGACAATCTTGCAGATAATTTTACTGCGGATACATTGCTCCGCACAAATCTTAGTATAAAATCCACGGATATATCGCTATCTACCGAGGTATCAGTGACAGTCATGCATGGTGCTCAATCCGCATTTATGGCATATGGTGCTACTTGCCGGACAACATGCACCATTGCCGGTTGCGGCAGGGTAGTAAGACAGCATGCATCTAGCTTTACCAATCCCGCATTCACAGGTGCAGATAATACCGCAACCTGCACGCGCACACGCACATGCCAAGCAGCCGGCTGCGGCAGACAGGTAGTAGAATCACATGCCAGAGGTGGAAGTCAAGGTGGTACATGGGCAGCAAGCGGTGCTAATTGTCGCAGAACCAGTCCTTGTACGGTGGCCGGGTGCGGTCGTGCCAATGCATGGGTACAGCAACACGCAACTGTTCAAAGTGGCTGGGCTGCGGGAGGCAGTGGTTGTCAAAGAGTCTGCAATGTTGCGGGATGTGGCAGACAAACAGCAACCCACGCAACTGTTCAAAGCGGCTGGACTGCAGGAGGCAGTGGATGTAGGCGTATTTGTAATGTTGCAGGATGCGGCAGACAAACAGCAACCCATGCAACAAACAGTACATGGACCAGAGGCGGACTGCATCCGCAAGGTGTCGGAGGTTTGACGGCGTGGTGTGAAGCAGTATGCGGGACTTGCGGTAGGGCGACCGTTGCTCGAGGAAACCATATAATGGTGTTTGCTTATCTCGACCCCTCCCGCCTAGGCTGCCGTAGGAGATGTACCCGGGGCTGCCCCGAAATGCAGCATATTTCTCACGCCACAGGTGTCTACAGTTGCTCGAACTGTATTGGTCGTAACCCAGGCTGGGCACCGTAATCCAGACGAGGCATAGCCTATTTCATAATATAAAGTAACAGGCAAAAAAGAAACAGGTGCAGCCACGTGCCTGCTTCTTTTTTTTTGTTAAACAGAAAGACGAAAAAGTATTGTCACGCCTGTTATGCATTTTGTTTGTATGACAAAATTGTTGCTATATCCTCACGGTGAGGAAAATGGTTAACGACTGTCCTTCGTGTTTAGTTCACCAAGCATATACGCCATCTTGGATTGCATGGCAAAATAGCATTGGTTTCGGTAAATGTCAAGGGCAAAAAAATATTTAGGGGTTGCGTAGGTGCCCTAAATATTTTTTGTGCCGGGAACCTTGACATTTACCAAAACAAATGCCTCTAAGCCAGCAAACCCAAGATGGCGTATAACTTAATAATAAGAATGCTGATAGATATTCAGGCAACCTAATGACCAAATCAAACGATTACTGCTTGATTGATAATAATACAGGTGCTTAGATTGACCATCTATTAGTAATTAATGAGCACTTTCACAACTAACTATGAAATCAATATTTACATATCATAATGAGGGTATAAAAATGACATTTAACGATTTTTACAAAGCTTACACTTCAAAAAACGAATTCCCACCTAGGGTTCCAACGGATGCTCACGGCAGCTACAAAATGACATACTCTAACGGCGATATTTATGAATACACTTTGAAATTAAAAAATCAAGCAAGGCGCAAAGTTAACAATTTTGAGATAAACGGCAACTATTATTCGCTATATGATTTTATCCACACTTCACGCTGGAACGGGCAGGAAATACAAGTTGTATCATAAATAGAAATAGTCAATTTGAAATCATCGGCCCGAAATGCTATGGAAGGTATTTCCCTGCACTGACCGCAGCGGTACATAATTATAAGCATTGATTAAGCAATTAGCACGACTGCAAAAGCGGTTACAAGCTGATTGCTTGAGTGCTTAACACTCAACTAAAAATAAATTTATGGAGGAAACAAAAATGAAAATTATCCCTTATGATTCAATCAATAAAACCCGCAGAGGGATGAGAGTTATGTCCAGAGAGCTGCTGTATCAAAGAGGAAGCGATTCACTTTCAGATACAGGTTTGCTGGAAGTAATAATAAACACTGGAGCAACAAATAACAGTGTTAATCAAATATCAAAAAATATTAATGCTGTGATGCAAAAGTACGGCATCGAATGTGTAACAGCTAAAGATTTTCTCTCTATAAAAGGAATAGGAAAAGCTCGTGCTGCTATGTTAATGGCTTCAATTGAGTATTTCAGAAGACTCTACACCAAACCAACTGCTCCGCTGATTGACACACCTGAGAAAGCATTTGAGCAATTGGCTCACATAAAAAACAAAAAGCAGGAACATTTTGTGCTGCTCACGCTCGACGGCGCAAGGCGACTCATCAGCAACAGGATAGTCACCATCGGTACAATGATGGCATCGCTTGTTCATCCGCGAGAGGTCTTTGCCTATGCCATTGAGGACAGGGCGGCTTCAATTATTGTTGCTCACAA
>WQTE01000025.1 GCA_009786445.1 Oscillospiraceae bacterium
AAGGGGACGGGGGTGCGAAGCAGGGGGACGGGGGTGCTGCTTCACTTTTGTGAACACAGAAGTGAAGCAGCACCCCCGTCCCCCTGCTTCGCTTGTCACACTACACGACCCCAACCTTGCACTGAAATTCTGCGACAAGCTGATTTTGCTCTCAGACGGCGGGGTTGCAGCGCAGCTTACGCTGTCAGGAGCAAGTTTAAAAGATGTACAAACCGCCCTGTCCACGGTTTATAAGGATATAACCGTCTACGAACACAGCGGCGGCTTTAAGTGCGATTATGCGTGATGTGTTGACAGAAGCGTGGAATGAAGATGTTAGTATAAACGTTGCTCAACCGACTGTCGATTACACCTGACCAGAGCATCATTCCCATGTTTTCCAGACATCAGGGCAGAAGCCGACTGTTGCTTTTTTGCCGTTTCTCACTATTGGAGTCTTAATAAGTGCTGGGTTTTCAAGGAGTTTTTCTTCCTTTGCGGCATCGTAAGCCAGATATTTTAGTACCTCCGCACCACTTGCATTCTCATCAATCAGAGCCTCCAGTCCAACTGCGTTTCTCACGCTCGTGAATTCACCCACAGAAAGACCAACCCTCAAAATGTCAATGCGCTGGAACTTAACGCGCCGCTCCTTGAAATACCGCTCCGCTTTTTTCGTATCAAAGCATTTAGTTTTCCCAAAAATCTGAATATTCATCATAACCCCTTGATTTCAGACATTGTTGCTTAGCTGCCTATCTTTTGCTAGTTTTATGCTATGAAACTACTCCCCCGTCCCCTTGCTTGTAGCTTGTGTAATAGCTCGGATAGCGGGATAATCAGCGCACCTGCGGCAAAATTGCCTATGCCGTGAGCAACGTCAAACCACAGCCCTGCTATAATCCATGCCACCATGCCCTCAAAATTCAGCCCGAACATAAACGCCTGTGCGGGAGCATAGAGTATACCGAACATAAGACCATGCAAACCGCACAAAACCATATATAGCGGCAACTTCACCTTCCTCGGAAGATCAAATTTCCCCGCAAGCATAAACATAAGCCACAGCGGAAGCCAGATATACAGGTAGGGGACCCACCAGAAAGAAAAACCTGCAAATATACCCTCCACCATGACATATACATAAAGCGGGATTAGCGCCCGCCCTCGGTAGACCAGAGTAATTGATGCAATAAACAAGCCTAATAAATGGACGTTTGGCAACCCTTGCATAATTACCCTTGAAATGTACATAATCGTACCAAGGACGGAAAATATCACTAACTCCCTGATGGGAATCCTAGCCGACTGTGTAGACAAAGGCATACACTACCCCTTCTTCAATATCTGCTCCGTCTGCCCCAACCATTGCCATCTCACCGTCGATATAAAATGCCCACCAAGCCTGGTTTTCGTCAAAATCGGCAACTAACCCGTTTACTGCCGTAACAAACAGTCCGAAGTCTGACATATCGCCGTCTACCAGACCCAGCGCAAGCAGTGCCGCACCAACTGTCGTTTCATCTGTATGAACTTCCCACACAGTTTTTTCCCCGTTATTGTCTGTCACTTCAAACATAAAAACTGTGCTACCTTGTCCAATTACTGTACTCTCATTTTCGCCCTGCGTTTCCGCGCCGACTTGTGCATCATCCGTGCCTGTTGGAGTTGATTCGGGCGTTTGTGTTGCGGGGGTATCTGCTCCGCACGCGGCTAGCGTGACTGTCATGAGCACGATAAGCATAAGTGCGAGCATTGTGGAAATAATTCTTCTTTTCATTTTGTTGTTCCTTTCTTTCTGCCTAAAATCTCTTCTCGCTATAGTGATTTTGAGACGAACAACACAAAAGTGGCACATAATGCCACCTGCGCATAGGGATATCACCTACTTAAGTTCTATAGTCGTTCATTCTCTGTGAATTCACTACAGCACGGCGCAAGCCGCAAAATGAGGGCGGTTTTCCGACTCAGAGCTTCTTTGCTCCACACGGTAGCAGGACTGTTCGTGATTCTCACAACGATTACCCGAGCACTCATTTTTCTATTTACTTGTGCCTCTGCACTATATAGCTTTAAAACTTGTTTGTCAAGAGAAAATTGAATTTTTTAGTATTAACGCAGATTCGACCGTTTACTCCGCACTTGCTTTTTCAAAATCACCGTTTTCAATTAACTCTCGGGCAATAGCTGCTATGGTTGGGTCAAATTGTAAGCCTGCACAATCTTCAAATTCTTGTACAATAACGTTTTTAGGCAGAGCTGTGCGATAGGAACGTTCTGATGACATTGCATCATATGCATCTGCAACGGCTATTATACGAGCAGTCAGAGCTATATCTTCACCTTCAAGACCCTCATGGTAGCCTTTGCCGTCCCAGCGCTCGTGATGCTGGCCTACTCCGGCAGTCAGCCCTGAAATGGCCGTTACATTTTTCACAATTTCAAGACCTATGATTGTATGTGCTTTCATTGATTCATATTCCTCATCCGTCAGCTTGCCGAGTTTTTTGATTATTGTAGTTGATATACCTATTTTACCGATATCGTGTAATAATCCGATATAGTAAATGTTATCTATAAACTCTTTGTCCATCTCCATATGACGGGCTATTTCTACCGAGTATGCCGCTACCCGCAGCGAATGGCCGCTTGAATACTCGTCGTTTGCATCTATGGCGTTTGCAATTGCTTGCAAAGACTGTATGATTACATTGCGATCTTCTTTCCCCTTATTGCGCAAAGCACGAGTTTTGTGCCGCATAATCTCATATGTAACCCCGGCCGCTACCAGAATACCCAACAAAACCATGCCAACTAAAAACGCAGGATTTTCAAAAATATACTGCTCCATACTAATGACCATGCCTTTCTTATTTTCTTGAGGCACAAAACGACCATGAAAAGGTATGGTCATTAACGTGCATCATTTGCGGTTCCCCGCAGGGGGAGCAAATCGCACATCCCCCGTTAGTTTGAATTCTTTCAAACTATATCCACCTTACACCTTAAAAACTTATTTACTCTTCAATCTCTTCATCAATACGCTTTACCAATGTTTCCTCTATTGAGAAATGCTTGTCAAACGGGGGCCAAACCCACATCATATTCAAGAGCATTGATAGTGAAAATGCGATTAAAGGAATCAACGGGAACGCAACAAACGACAGCGGCATGAATAATGCAAATGCCATCCATATCAGACCGCCGAGAAGCGCACCCATGAAACTGCGCGGGAAGTATCCAAATGCCATGAGCACACTGTTTTTAACTGTCTGAAGACTCTTCAAGTCAATATATGCAAAATGCAGAAAAATATACGGAGTTATCAATGAGAATATCAAAAGTGAAAAAAGTGCGAAAATAATCCCCATTATATCTCCAATCGGTTCTCCTGCCAACATGGCTTCTAAGGACCCAACCCATATCCATATATGTGCATAGACAAAAACAGTGCAAATTATTCCTGCTGGTGCCGCCTGCCTGAAATTTTCCTTAAACTTCCGCCTGTACTCATACCATACAAAACTTGGGTCGTCGCGCATCAGCTTAGTGATATAATATACACACGCCGTCAGCCCTCCGCCTATCGGAAACGCCAATACAACAGCTAAAATCAGCATCAAGCCAAAACCCATGGTAAAACCAATAAAAAATGCAACCACAGACGGAAGTGCTGTAAGACTGAACAATATATTGAGCTTCATGAGTTCCCACATATCTCTGGCAAGCAACTCAACAAACCTTGCAGCACCTTTTTTGCGAGGCTCATCTTTTTCTACACCGGGACCGGGCTTATTAAAGTTTCTGCTAAAAAACGGCATAATTCCTCATTTATTTAGTACCTCTAAACAATATCCGGACAGACGCACGAAATTCTGCGCTACTATCCGGATATGATTAACAGGTAAAACGTATTAGTTTATGATTGTGTTTTCTGTTTCGACATCAAACAGATGAATGTTGTTCATATCCAAAGCAACTTTAATGGAGTCGCCCGTTCTGGATTTTGTTGTTGGGGCAACACGTGCTGTCAGGGTGTTGTCGCCGTACTTGATGTACAAATAAACTTCACTACCCATAAGCTCGCTGACTTCAACGTGTGTGGAAATTGTTGAATCAGTGTGTGACTTTAGGTATGCCTCATCGTCATAAATATCCTCGGGGCGCACACCGAGCTTAACTGCCTTGTCAACATAATCCTTCAGCTCATCTTTTTCTTTTTCCGCAGGAAGGTAGAGCTTGTCGCCTTCAACATCAAGATAGTATTTGTCGTCTTTCTTGAGCACGGCATCGATAAAGTTCATCTGCGGACTACCTATGAATCCCGCAACAAACATATTGCATGGGAAGTCATAGAGGTTTTGCGGCGTATCAACTTGTTGCACTACGGCATGGTTCATAACAACAATACGGTCACCCATTGTCATAGCTTCTACTTGGTCATGTGTAACGTAGACAAATGTTGTTTCCAGCTTGTTGTGGAGCTTAATCAGCTCTGTGCGCATGGATGTGCGGAGCTTGGCATCAAGGTTTGAAAGTGGCTCGTCAAGCAGGAACACTGCGGGATTACGAACCATCGCGCGACCCAGAGCAACACGTTGCCGCTGACCGCCGGAGAGAGCTTTTGGCTTTCTGCTGAGCAGATGCTCTATGTCAAGAATCTTTGCTGCTTCGCGTACACGCTTGTCAATCTCTGCTTTTGGTGTGCGTGCGAGTTTAAGGGCGAAAGCCATGTTTTTGTATACCGTCATGTGTGGATAGAGGGCATAGTTTTGAAAAACCATAGCTATATCACGATTCTTCGGAGGTACATCGTTAACGAGTTTTTCGCCGATATAAAGCTCACCTTTTGTTATTTCTTCTAGTCCTGCAATCATTCTGAGCATTGTCGATTTTCCGCAGCCTGACGGGCCAACCAAAATGACAAACTCTTTGTCCGGAATTTCCAAGCTGCAGTCGTCAACCGCAAGAACGTCTCCGGGATAAACCTTTGAGATGTTACGAATAGATATACTTGCCATATATTTGCTTCCTCCGTGCATCATTTTTATTGATATCCTATAATTATAGCAAATAAATCAGGTTAGTCAAGAGATAATTCGATTAGTTATGTACATTTTTGCGAAATGTGACAATGCTGTGACAAAAGTTGACTGATTTATGAACTCCCGAACATCAATTAATTACTTCGCTGCGGTTTCTTTTGCGGATTTTACTCTTTCGCCTTTAGATACTTTTGTTCTGGTAAATACATCGAAGGTGACCGCTGCAAGGACAACCAGTCCTGTAATAGCAAGTTGAATATCAGCTCCCAAGCCCATATGACCCAAACCATTGCTCAGAATACCCATAACCATTGCACCTATAATCGCTCCTGTTATTTTCCCAACGCCACCGCTTGGAGATGCCCCGCCGATAAAGCATGCAGCGATTGCTTGAAGTTCAAATCCTGCTTCGGCTCTGGGTGATGCAGCGTTTAGGCGCGAAGCAAACACCATTCCGGCAAGAGCTGCAAGCATACCCATATTAACATAAACCCAGAAGACAACACGTTTTGTCTTAAGTCCATTGAGAACCGCCGCCTTTTCATTGCCTCCCGTAGCGTAGACATGTCTGCCCATTACCGTTTTGTTTGCAATGAAGTTATAGACAATAATTGAAGCGGCGAGCAATATCATTATGTTCGGCACGCCTCTTGACTGCGCAAACCAATATCCAAAGAGATTTATTGTCGCGACTATTAAAACCAGTTTTATGATAAAGAAAAGCATAGAAATATCTTCGTCACCGTACTTACTTGAAACAATCCTTTTGCGAAATTCCAGGAAAATGAATATAACCGATACTATCGCGGCTATTAAAATGGCAGTAATATTTAGTCCGCTCCCTCCGACAAAATCGGGAATAAACCCTGCGGCAAAATTATGGAAACTGTCGGGAAAATTCACAATAGTCCCGTCTCTGAGGGCAAACATCGTGAGACCTCTGAAAATAAGCATTCCGGCGAGTGTCACTACAAAAAACGGGATATTCTGATATGCGATCCAAAAGCCATGCCATGCACCAAAGAGTGCGCCGAGAAGTAAAATAGCGGGCACAGCAACCCAGACCGGCCAGCCCCAGCTTACCATAAGCACCCCACTGAGTGCGCTGGCAAATGCGAGATGCGTACCCACGGACAAGTCAATTCTGCCGGTTAAGATGACAAACATCATGCCAACCGCTAAAATGAGAATATATCCGTTTTGAGTAATTAGATTTGCAATGTTCAGCGGGCGAAACAACATTCCGCCGGTTAAAGCCTGAAACAAAATGGCAATAACGACCAATGCAATAATCATACCAAATTGTCTGATATTTGCTCTTATAATGTTCATGCTTCTCCCTCCGCTTTCGCACTGAGTTTTGCTGAAGTCTTTTCCGACCTTCTTCTTGAGAAAACATCAAAAATGACAGCAGCAACCAGGACAAGTCCTGTCACAATTTGCTGGATATCCACGCCAATGCCCATTATAGTCATGCCTTGGTTAATGATTCCAACAAACAACGCACCAATCAAAGCTCCGCTCACTTTTCCAACTCCACCCGTTGGGGAAGCCCCACCAATAAAAGCAGCGGCAATCGCCTGGAGTTCAAACCCTGCACCCGCACGCGGCATAGCGACGTTCAAGCGGGCAGTAAACACCATTCCGGCAAGAGCTGCAAGCACACCCATGTTCACATAGACCCAGAACACAACCTGCTTAACTTTGATACCGCTGAGTTCCGCTGTGTTCGGATTACCGCCGGCTGCATATAGATGTCTGCCGAGCACTGTTCTGGTGGACACAAAAGTATATATCACTGCAAGTATACCCAGCAGCACCATTACATTTGGAATGCCGTTTGATGCACCAAACCAATATGCAAACAGTCCGAGCAAAATACATACAACAACGATTTTTATAATCATCGCATAAAGCGGAATCGGCTCTACATCGTTTTTCTTCGATACGGCACGTTTGCGTATTTCAAATGCAGCAAAAAACACTGCAATCAAAAAACACACAAGGATAGCCGTCAGATTAATCGTAACCCCTACTCCCGCCGTGTATACGCCATCTACATAACCATATGCACCCGCAAGATATAGCCCACCGAAAATGTCAGGCACAAAGCCGTTTGCCATCATTAAAAATGAATCAGGAAAATGGGATATATACGTGCCGTCCAGCACAAGCATGGTGATACCTCGAAACAGCATCATACCTGAAAGCGTAACCACAAAAAACGGGATTTTCCTGTATGCTATCCAAAAACCATGCCAGGCACCGCATATACCGCCGATAATAAGTATCATCACAATGGAGAGCCACACGGGAAGACCCATACTTCTGATAAAAATTCCGCTGAAAGCTCCGGCGAGTGCCGCAACGCTGCCGACCGACAAATCAACTCGGCCAAACGATATAATAACAAGTATCATACCGATAGCAAGCACAAGGATATAACTGTTCTGAAGCACCAGATTTGTTATATTTCGGGGTTGGAAAATTNCCCCGCCTGTCAGAAAATGGAACAACACAGCTACAAGAACCAAGACTATAATTAAGCCATATTGCCTTATATTATCTTTCAAATATCTCATAGTAGTAATACCCCCTTGTTAATGCGCCACGATGTGTTCCATTATCGCTTCCTGAGAGGCTTCTCCCTTACCGAGTTCACCGACAATCTTACCCTCATTGAGGATATATATCCTGTCACTTAGCCCAATAACTTCAGGAAGCTCCGAGGAAATGACTATAACGCATTTACCCTGTTTCGCAAGGTCATTAATAATCTGATAAATCTCATATTTAGCACCAACATCAATACCGCGAGTCGGCTCATCGAGTATAAGCACTTCCGGGTCGGCAAACAGCCATTTGCTGAGTACGACTTTTTGTTGGTTGCCACCCGACAGGTTTTTAGCAAACTGCGAGACATTTCTCGCTCGTATGTCTACTTTACGCTTAAAATCTTCAGCTACCCGTGCTTCCTTGTGCTCATCCACAGCGAGGCGAGGGCAGAGCGATTTTAAGTTTGCAAGTGATATGTTGCGGCAAATGGATTCGTCTAATATAAGACCGTATTGCTTTCTGTCTTCGGTCAAATATGCTATTCCGTTAGCTATCGCCTGAGCGGTGGATTTTAAAGTGAGCAGCTTTCCATCTTTGATAATAGAGCCTGATATTCTGGTTCCGTATGCACCGCCAAAAAGGCTCATGGCAAATTCTGTCCGACCTGCACCCATCAGTCCGGCAATGCCGACAACCTCGCCGCGCTTAGCGTGCATACTTACATTATCTATAATTATTTTATCGGCTATATCCGGGTGATATACTGTCCAATCCTTAACTTCAAACATCACTTCGCCCGGCTCTGATTCTCTTGCGGGAAAACGGTCTAATATGTCTCTACCCACCATACCACGAATAATGCGATTTTCGTCAATATCCTTGTTGTCGAACGTCTCAACCATTTTTCCGTCTCTTAAAATTGAAATTCTGTCTGATATTTTCAAAACCTCACCCAGCTTGTGGGATATAAGGATGGATGTCATTCCCTCCTTTTTCAGCCCGAGCAATAACTGTAACAGATTTTCACTTTCTATGTCATTGAGTGCGGCGGTTGGTTCGTCGAGCACCAGTACCTCTACTCTTTTGGATAGAGCTTTTGCGATTTCAACCAATTGCTGCTTGCCAACACCAATATCCTGAACCAATGTATGCGGATTTTCATCAAGCCCCACTTTAGCGAGCAGTTCTCTTGTTTTTTGGTATGTGAGATGCCAATTGACAACTCCTTTAGTGGATTGCTCGTTCCCCATAAAAATGTTTTCTGCAATAGACAGAAACGGCACCAATGCCAGTTCTTGATGAATGATAACAATACCGCGCTTTTCGCTGTCTTTGATATCCTTAAAACGACATTCTTCTTCTCTGAAAATAATGTCGCCCTCATAACTGCCATAACCGTAAACGCCACTCAAAATTTTCATCAAAGTGGATTTTCCGGCGCCATTCTCTCCAACAATTGCGTGAATTTCTCCCTCAATAGCTGTCATGCTGACATCTTCTAATGCGAGAACGCTGTCAAATCTTTTTGTTATTGATTTCATTTCCAGTAAAATACTCAAAACGTCACCTCATTAAATCAAAAGAATTTGCCCGAACGCGACGGAACGACTAGTAACGCCGGCTCTCGCCACGCTCGGGCTATTTTGTTAGTGATTTGCTACACTACTTTGATTTACGGTATAACAAAGACATCTATGCTGTGATAGTCTGTATCAATAATCTCTGCGCGCCAATTGGTGGCATCTACATGCACAATGTCAAGGAGGTACGACGGAACGATAAATACATTGTTATCGTATGTGGTTGTGTCGTTTACAGGTACGGTTCCTCCTGCAAGTATGGCTTCAATCATTTCTACAGCAGCGGCTGCAAGGTCACGAGTATCTTTAAATACAGTCGCAAACAGTTCGCCGTTGATTATTGCCTGAATTCCTGCTTGAGTTGCATCCTGACCGGAAACAATAGGCCAAGGCTGGGCATCTGTGCCGTATCCTGCACCACGAAGTGCCGCAATGATACCAAGGCTGAGTCCGTCATAAGGTGAAAGAACTGCATCCACGCGAGCATCGGTGTAATGCGTGACAAGCAGGTTCTCCATGCGAGCTTGTGCACCTTCAGCTCTCCAACCGAGTGTTCCGACAATGTCCATGCCCATCTCACCACTTCTGACTACAAGTGTGCCGTTGGCGATAAGGGGATCCAGTACGCTCATTGCTCCCTCATAAAAGAGAAATGCGTTGTTGTCATCCGGAGAACCGCCGAATAATTCGATGTTAAACGGCCCTGTTGCGTTTCCGAAAGGTGCAACGCCAAGACCCATGAGCAAGGAATTTGCCTGCATGACACCAACTGCAAAGTTGTCAAATGTCACATAATAACTCACGTTTGGTGTGTCCATGATCAAACGGTCATAGGCTATAACTGTGATTCCTTCTGCTGCCGCGAGTTCAAGAACCGGACCGAGTGCTGAGCCGTCGATTGAAGCGATGACGAGAATGTCAACGCCTGCAACAATCATACTTTCAATCTGGCTAATCTGGTCTGCGACCACATCTTCACCGAACTGCAAAATGGTTTCAAAGCCACGCTCTCTCAGTTGGTCTTGAAGGCTATTGCCGTCAGAAATCCAGCGCGGAGAGGATTGTGTCGGCATGGCAATACCGACGTGCCCTGCATCGCCGCCGCCATTATTATCACATGCTGTGAGGGAGAGTGTAAGTCCTGCGATTAGTGTTACTACCAGTAAAATTGCAATAATTTTTTTCATAATTTCCTCCAAATTTTTTGATTTTTTGCGGGAAAACGAAATCTACTACTGTCATAATCCCCCCTAAATATTTATTTCAGTCTACGCTGTAGTAATCGTTTAGGAGCAGGTCAATTATATAGATTGTACATACATATGTCAAGATTAATATTATTTTTCGTCGTTTTTCACTTTTTATTTGCTAGCAAATTGTCCTCTCGGGCGCACTAAACATCGCTTACCATAGCCTATGAGGTCTTCCCTGCCCGCATCTTTGAGGGCTTTTAGTATTATGTGGCGGTTTTTTGGATTTTTCCATTGCAAAAGTGCACGTTGTGCCGTTTTTTCTGCTTTTGAGCGTGGAACATGGACACTCTTCATTGTCCTCGGGTCAAGACCTGTGTAGTACATACAGGTCGAGAGTGTACCGGGGGTTGGGTAAAAGTCCTGCACCTGCTCGGGCTGCCTACCCCTTATATGCAGATATTCTGCCATATTGATTGCCTCATGTATCGTGCTGCCCGGATGGGACGAGATGAGATACGGCACGAGAAACTGATTTTTCTCATACCTTTTGTTGAGTCTCGCATATTTTTCAGTAAATTGCTCATATGCGGCGTTTTTTGGCTTGCCCATATAATATAGCACATTATCCGAGCAGTGCTCGGGCGCAACTTTGAGCTGACCCGAAATGTGATTTTTTACAAGTTCCGTAAAAAACTCGCCGCTCTTATCGAGCATCAAAAAGTCAAATCTGATGCCTGAGCGCACAAAAACCTTTTTTACACCCGAAATCGCCGCCACTTTCCTCAGAAGCTGTAAGTAATCGTTGTGGTCGGCATCCAAATTATCGCACGGCTCTGCAAGGCATGATTTATCTCTGCAAAGACCATGCTTTTTTTGTCTGCTACACGCAGGACGTCTAAAGTTTGCAGTCGGTCCGCCTACGTCATGCACATACCCTTTGAATAACGGATGAGTAATAAAAGACTCTACCTCTTTTACAACAGACTCATGACTTCGTGAGGCTACCACTTTTCCTTGGTGAAACGCGAGAGCACAGTAATTGCAATCACCGAAACAACCTCTGTTGTGAATCACCGAAAATCGCACCTCATCTATAGCAGAAACTCCGCCCGCATCGTCATACATAGGGTGAACCTCACGAGTGAACGGCAGTGCATAAATCCTGTCAAGCTCCTCAGTAGTCATCACTTCCCCGGGAGGGTTTATCACAACAATCTTGTCATCTGTACGCTGCATTATTGCCCTGCCCCTAACGGAGTCATGCTCCTCATGCTGGAGCATTGCAGCCTCTGCATAAGCACGTTTGTCTGTCGAGACACTCTCGTAGGAGTGGGTGAAGCAGGGGGACGGGGGTGCAGGAAAGGGGGACAGTCCCTTTGTCCCGGCGAGCCAAGACAAAGGAACTGTCCCCCTTTCCTCTGAACCCCCGTCCCCCTGCTTCGCAAATCCCGTGCCGCGCACGTCTGTGATATCGCTGATGCTCTCCCCTGCGGCGAGTCGCTTTGCTATTGCCACAATCGCCGCTTCACCCATTCCGTAGACGAGCAAATCAGCCGTACTGTCAACAAGGATACTGCGGCGCACCTTGTCAT
Source organism: Oscillospiraceae bacterium (assembly GCA_009786445.1). Classification (GTDB taxonomy): domain Bacteria; phylum Bacillota; class Clostridia; order Oscillospirales; family Oscillospiraceae; genus WRMH01. The sequence goes on from WQTE01000025.1 coordinate 11,946, forward strand.
CCCAATAATCGTAGTGTGCAAAACGCCTCAACGAGGCTTCAAGTCCGCCGATTATTATTGGCAAGTCGGGAAATGCTTCCCGTACCAGTTTTGAATAAACAATCACCGCTCTATCGGGGCGTTTCCCTGCCTTTTTTCCGGGTGAATAGTAGTCGTCACTGCGCTTTTTTTTGGAAACTGTGTAATGTGCGACCATTGAATCAAGATTTCCCGCGCTGATAAGAGCTGCATATCGCGGTCTGCGCATTTCTAAGATTTGCGCCGGACTATCGTAAGACGGCTGAGATAAAATCGCAACCCTAAAACCACTTGACTCAAGCACCCTGCCTATGACAGACATACCGAAACTCGGATGGTCAACATATGCATCACCCGTGATTAGCAAGAAATCGTAGTAGTACATATCACGGCTCAGCATATCCTCTCTTGAAGTTGGCAAAAAATCATAAACAGTCATTTTGACACCTAAAATTGCATATCATCTGTGATTATTCATCACCTGTGAGACTTAATCGGAACATAGTTGTTCCTTATATCTTTTTCCATTACACATAATTCATCGGTTGCATCAAGCGTTTCAAAGTCATATTTACCGAAGAAATTTACAAAGGGACTGCCTGAGGGCAGTTCAATGCGAAGTTTGCTCCTGCCCAGAGCGCGAAAAGTAGAAATCGCAACGCCTAAAAGCTGCACGCCATAGGCTTTGCTCCTGTGCTGCGGCACTACGTGTATATAGCTGATCCATCCGGTATCCCGATGTTTTTCTCTGATCGTATCCATCCCTAAAATGCCTATCGGCTCATCTTCCATATACGCGGCAAATTGCTTATCGACATAAGCTCTTCTACCGGCCTTAGCCCTGAAAATGTTCAGCAGCGACTCACTCGCAACCTCGCTCAGCGGCTGGTAGCGCAAGTTTTCCGAGATACGTTTCCCATTCCCACTCTCCCGCCACCATTTTTGGCGTGCAAATGTACTTGTCTCTTCGCTTAGATGTGAATTATCGCCATGATACTCAACCCTTAACTCGTCATTTTCATATATGAGTAGTGCTACAGCGGTGTTGTCACAATACTTCATCGACTTCGTTTCCTCTGAGGGTACTCCATGCAGCATACACATGAGTGCGCGTATTGCAAAGCCGTGGGAAAAACACGCAATGGTCTTCCCATCATGTTCCCGTGCCGCCTGAGTGATAAAGTCATACATTCGCGCCTTAATATCCTCATAGGGCTCACTATCGGTTACAGACCACTTTGCGGGGTCATTTTCAAAATAATCCGACATCTCGGGATCGAAGTGTTCAATATCTCCCCATGCTTTATCTTCCCACACGCCCATGTATACTTCGCGTAATCTATCGGTGGTGTTTATCGGGAGCTCGTGAGGCACACTGAGAGCCGTCGCAGTCGTGCAAGTCCTCGAAACGTCGCTTGAAAAAATGCAGTCTATCTGCTCATTTTCAAAACGAGTCCTGAGCTGCGCAATTTGGATATAGCCTCTGTTTGTTATAAGCCCGTTATAATGACCGTGGGCGCGGCGGTATATATTCCCTTCTGCTTCTGCATGTCTTATCAGATAAATCTTTGTCACTTAACGAATATTCCTTTCCAGTTCTTCAGACCGGCTCTACTTTACCTGTCAGTTCCTTTGCCGAGCCGATGCCTTTTTTATCTAAATATTGCTCCACTTGCACTATGATATCAAGCGGCGCATATGGGTTATGAAAGCAAGCGGTTCCGACACCTACGAGACTTGCCCCTGCAAGCATCATCTCCACGGCATCGCTGCCGCTCTCTACTCCGCCCATTCCCAAAATCGGGATTTTCACCTGCAAGGCCGCTTGCCAGACCATCCTTACAGCTACGGGAAAAACCGCAGGTCCCGAGAGTCCGCCGACATTGTTATTGAGTATCGGCTTTCTTGTTTGAATATCTATTCTCATGCCAAGCAATGTATTTATAAGTGAAAGGGCATCGGCTCCTGCATCCTCCGCAGCTTTTGCTATTGATGCAATATCCGTCACATTTGGCGAGAGCTTGACCATCACGGGGGTTTTTGTTTTTTCCCTAACCGCCTTTGTGACTGCGGTGACACCCTCTGTTGATGTGCCAAAAGCCATCCCTCCCGCCTTGACATTGGGACAAGATACGTTTACCTCGATTATATCGGCATTGCCACCCGATAGTTTTTCCGCCATTTCTGCATATTCTTCCACTGTGTTTCCGGAGATGTTTGCAATTATGACTGTGTCAAACTCCCTCAAAAAGGGCAGTTCGTCTGTAATGAATGCATCTATCCCCGGATTTTGCAGCCCTACGCTATTTAACATACCGCCGGGTGTTTCGGCGATTCTCGGCGGCAGGTTTCCCTCACGAGGCTTAGCTGTCAGCCCTTTGACACAGATTCCACCCAACTTTGACAGGTCGTAATACTCTCCGTATTCCCTGCCAAATCCGAACGTCCCCGATGCCGTGACAATAGGGTTTTTCAGCTCAACGCCTGCAAAATTTATTTTTAAATCCGCCATGTGCTACTCCTAAAAAAACACTTCTCTCGCATCATACACAGGACCGTCCGCGCAAACTCTGCTCATCTTCATTGTGCCGTCCGGCATTGTAGCGCAGACACACACAAGACACGCTCCAACACCGCATCCCATGCGCTCCTCCAGAGAGACTTGACATGGTACGTTAAATTCTGCTGCCAGTTTTGCGACTGCCTCTTGCATTTTATGTGGCCCGCATGACAAAACTGCATCGTATTCGCCGTTTTTCAGGAGATTTTCAAGCGGCAAAATAACCGAGCCACGCTCCCCCGCACTGCCATCGTCTGTCATGAGATGAAACTCATCGCAGACACTTTCAAAATTATCTTTCAAAATCACATCATCAGCACTGCGAAAACCCAAAATAGCAGTCACTGCCGCATTTTCCTTCGCACGCTCGGCAGCATAGAGCATAGGTGGTGAGCCTATGCCTCCACCCACAACTATCACATTGCCTTTTAGAAAAGTAAAGCCATTACCCAGCGGACCAAGTATGCTGAGCACATCCCCCGTCTGTTGCAAGGAAAGCCACTTTGTGCCCTCCCCTTTAACTTCAAAAACAATGCGCAAAACTCCGCCGCTAACATTACAAATGCTTATAGGTCTGCGAAGCAACACCCTATCGCCGCACTTAATATGCAAAAATTGCCCCGGCGCAGACTCTGCGGCAATAGACTCGCAGTCCACCGCAATCGAATACACCGAGTTTGTAAGCCGTATATTTTCAGTAATATTGCAGTCAAATAAGTTTGGCATGAGGTTATTATATACTATCTGTCCGCTATTTACAACTATGTACTTATCTTGGTATAATGGCTTATCATTATAGGCAAGGGAGAAACTCATGATAGAAAATATAGAAGAGCTACTATACGCCAACCCATACCCGGGCAGAGGTATTTTAATCGGCCGCAGTGAGGACGGAAAGCGTGGGATTATTGTATACTTCATCATGGGGCGCAGCGAAAACAGCAGAAACCGCATATTTGAAAGAACCTTCGGAGGAATACGCACTACTGCACGTGATGAGACTAAAGTTACAAATCCTGAGCTGATTATCTATCATCCGGTACGCACGGTAGACGAGCAGGTCATAGTAACAAACGGCGACCAGACAGACACAATAGCAAACCACTTGAAAGAAGGTTATAGCTTTCTTGAAGCACTGCACACCCGTGAGTTTGAACCTGATGCACCAAACTATACACCGCGCATCTCAGCGTTAGTACAGCCGAGCGGCTCGTATGTGCTATCTATCCTCAAAACACTCGCAGGCAACCCCAACCACTGCCAACGCTCATTTTTCGACTATTCAAGCGCTATACCCGGGCTCGGGCACTTCATATCGACATACGAAACCGACGGAAACCCGCTCCCCTCTTTTGAAGGCGAACCGATTCCTGTGCAGATAAACGACACAGGCGGCTTAGAGCAATTTGCGCTGAACATTTGGAACGCCCTCAACAGCAACAACAAAGTATCACTATACGCCAGAGAAACCAACTACATAACAGGCGAAATCAACGATTTGATAGTAAATAAACATGCGTGACGGGAGAAGAATATGCACGAACTTGAATTAAAATACGGATGCAACCCCAACCAGAAGCCGGCACGGATATTCATGGACGAAGGAAACTTGCCTGTAGAAGTTTTGAACGGAAAACCCGGGTTTATTAATTTCTTAGATGCGCTGAACGGATATCAGCTTGCGAGCGAGCTTAAAGCAGCGACAGGGCTTCCCGCAGCTACATCTTTTAAGCACGTATCACCCGCAGGCGCGGCAATCGGATTGCCGCTAAACGATATAGAAAAGCAGATATTTTTTGTGCCAAATGTTCCCCTGTCCCCTCTCGCCTGTGCATATGCCAGAGCCAGAGGTGCTGACAGGGTTTGCTCGTACGGAGACTGGGTCGCCCTGTCAGATATTTGCAACGAAGAAACAGCACTACTCGTTGCACCCGAAGTATCAGACGGCATCATTGCCCCCGATTACACAGATGCAGCACTTAAGATTCTCAAAGAAAAACGGAGAGGTGGGTACAGCGTTGTAAAAATCGACCCTGCTTATGTACCTCGCAACGCAGAGCTAAAAGACGTTTACGGCATAACCTTCGAGCAAGGGCGAAACAATCTCAAAATCGACGAAAGTTTTTTAAGTAACATCGTAACCAAAAACAAAGAATTACCGGAAAACGCAAAGCGAGATTTGCTAATCTCGCTCATAACACTCAAATATACTCAATCTAATTCCGTGTGTTACGTAAAAAACGGCGGTGCTATCGGAGTAGGCGCAGGACAGCAAAGCCGCATACACTGTACCCGTCTGGCAGGAAACAAAGCGGACAATTGGAATTTAAGACAGCACTCTATGACTTTAGAGCTACCTTTCCGAAGCGACATTTCTCGCCCGGCTCGTGACAATGCAATTGACATATACATCTCTGATGACAGCGACGATGTGCTGAGAGACGGCGCCTGGCAAGAGCTTTTCACCGTGCAGCCAAACGAGCTATCCCGCAATGAGCGCAAAGACTTTTTGAAAAGCATAACAGACATCGCTCTGGGAAGCGATGCATTCTTCCCATTCGGCGACAACATAGAGCGAGCAAAACGCTCCGGCGTAAAATACGTAGCCCAACCCGGCGGCTCAATAAGAGACGACAACGTCATAGAAACATGCGACAAATATAACATGCTCATGGCATTCACAGGCATGAGGTTGTTTCATCACTGAGTTAATTTTGTATACGCAAAATTCTGTCACAGCAGCAATTGCCGGATGGATCGCCCATCATCTGCGGCTGGGACGTGTTGCCCTGAATACCAGATGGATTATCAGCATGACGATACCCGTGCCTATAGCATATAGGCTGTAGGTCATAATCAGGCTGAGAGGACCACTGAGCAATACCGAAATTCTGTAAAAAACAGCGCCAAACATCTGAGTATAAGAGCTTAAAATAAAGCCGAGCAAAAAGCAAACCAAACCCGCCAACAATGTCGGACCGCCCGCATTTTTAAACACATCCGAAAACCTTCTCCTATGGTGTAAAATCATAAGGAGCAAAGTGACAATGCATAAAATTCCAACCAAAATCAGCAGATTTCCCGAAGCGGCAAATTGCGGGATTCGCAGGTCAACACCCACTTCGTCTACTAGGTTTCCGATGGTCAAACCGCGAAAATCAACAGCCTCATCCAGAACCCTTGCAAGCCGCTCATGGTCAGCCTCAGTCATTTCATGGTCAAACATATAGCCGAGCTCCGGCCCAAGATTTCTAGCTATCCTCAGCACCTCACCCTGCGTAATATGATGCTCAAGATTACCATCGGCGAAAGCAGCAAGATAACCTCCCAGCGCCCTGCTTATCTCCTGCGCCACCACCTCATTGCGGATAAATTCATCAACATCATAAATATCAATTCTACTCTCAATAAACGGCAACCTGTTTAATTGGTCAACAAGCTCGTTTGACACCCCCGTTTCTACAAGCACCCTTGCGACATCTGTGTTTTGTATAAAGGCGGCTGTATTAATCGCATCAACCGCCAACAGCAAGATAAAAATGCAAACCAACACAAACAGCAGACCACCGAGTACTGCCGAAACAAAACCATTTGCACGCGGCGCAAAATCGCGAGAGTTACTATGCATTTGCTTTTCTCCCTACTGTTTCATAGCATTTATGGGTAGTACATAAACTCCGTCCGTTCGTTTTTGGGCTATACCACCGCTTGTTATAACCGCAAGGCACTCAGGCGGCGGCACACCACCTGCTGTCATTTTATCTCTCATTCGTTTCAGTGCTGCTGCGGCTGATTCAACCTGAGCATCTCCAAGTTTGATTTCAAAAGCGCCCCAAGAACCGTCAGGCATCTCAACGATTGCATCAACTTCCAGCTCGCTATTGTCGTGATAATGGTATATGTTTCCACCATAAAAACCTGCATAAACAGCCAAGTCTCTTAAACATAGGTTTTCAAACATAAATCCGAAAGTGCCTAAATCCTGTAATAATCTTTCCCGACTAACGCCAAGTGCCGCTATCGCAAGTGACGGGTCGGTAAATATTCGTTTTGGAGCTTGCCGCATTATTGCTTTAGAGCGTATTTTTGGGCTCCATGCGGGTATTTCTTCAATGACAAATATTTCTTTCAGGCTTTTGAGAGTTTCAACCACTGTATGTCTTGATATAGTTAAATCCTCACCGCTTTGAGAAGCCCTCTCCGAACCATCTATATCCATCGAAAGTGTCTTTATGCTCGCGGTTGTGCTGTTATTTCTTGCCAAAGAACGAAGAAGCTTACGCAGTTTTGCTTGATTTTTTCTCGAAACAGTTTCAAGAAAAAATTCGTTTCGTACAACAGCATTTATGTATTCAATTGCGACCTTCCCTGCCTTATTCGACGGTAGCTTTAATGTTTCAGGCCACCCTCCTCGTATTGTTACATCTATAAGGTGCAATATATCAATATGCGCCGCAAACGGCTCGAATTTTTCATTTTTGAAAATTGCTCCGAATGAAATCGCCGATGACGAATCGTTTGATTCCGAGAGTGTCATAGGGCGCATTTGTATTGTCGCAATTCTTCCTGTACCGCTATGTAAATAAGAGTCTTGCGGCGGTAAAGATGACCCTGTTAAGATGTATTTGCCGAATGCAGGATTTTGGTCAATATCAAAGCGCACTGCATCCCATATTCCGGGAACTTCCTGCCACTCGTCTATAACACGTGGTTTTTCACCCGACAGGATATGTGCCGGATTTAGGCGCGCAAGTGTCCTGTTACTGTAATTTCCTGTAGGGTCCATTATATAAACTGCGCTGCTTGCGTGATTGAGTGCCGTCCACGTCTTGCCGCACCACTTGGGGCCTTCAATCAAGATTGCCCCAAACAGCTCCAAATACTCTTTAATCTTTGAATCTGCAACCCTTTCAATATACTCTTTTTTTCGCATCGACATATAATATACTCCCTAGCGGCAAACCTTCCGACAACTTACACATATCGAGAGTATAACACAAATTCTACAAAATGCAAATGGAAAATTCTACAAAATGCAAATGGAAAATTCTACAAAATGCAAATGGAAAACGCTATAAACATCGCCATGTAGCGCAGCAAAAACGCGAGAGTTACTATGCATCGCCATATTCTCCCATAAACTCAATCACCCAATCACTGACACAGCCAAAGCCAGAGCATCGGCAATTACTTTGTCCATATCGAAGTAAGCGTACCGACCGAGCCTGCCGCCAAAATGCACATCCCTGCGCTGCCTCGCCAAAGTCTTATATTTATCATACAGAGCATTGTTTTTTTCATCATTAATCGGATAATACGGCTCCAAGCCTTTCTTCCATGCCGCAGGGAACTCACGAGTTATGACTGATTTTGCTCCCGTACCAAACTCAAAATGCTTATGCTCAATAATACGCGTAAAAGGAATATCAGCGGCTGTGTAATTCACCACCGCATTACCTTGGAAATTTTCTACAGACAAAACCTCATTGACAAACCGAAGCGAGCGATATTCAAGTTCTCCGTAGCAATAGTCAAAAAACTCATCAATAGCCCCTGTATATATTGTCGTCTCCGCAATATTCGGATTTTTGGTGATATACTCGAAATAGTCCGTACTTAAAATGACTTCGCTACCGTCAAGCATTCTTCTCACCATTTCCGTATATCCACCTATCGGAATACCTTGATAGCGGTCATTAAAATAATTATTATCGAAAGTAAAACGTAGCGGCAAACGCTTGAGAATGGACGGCGGCAAATCTTTACACGACCGACCCCACTGCTTTTCCGTATAACCTTGAATCAGCTTTTCATAGATATCGTGTCCTACCAGTGAAAGTGCTTGCTCTTCAAGGTTTCTCGGCTCTCTGCCATCTAAAGACAGCTTTTGGCTCTCTATTTTATTTTTTGCCTCAGCAGGAGTAGTAACACCCCACATTTGGCAGAACGTATTCATATTAAATGGCAAATTATACAATTCATCCTCAAAACGCGCCAGAGGTGAATTGATGTAGTTGTTAAAATCAGTAAACTTGTTTACGTACTCCCAAACAGCCTTATCGCTTGTATGGAAAATATGCGCCCCATACGTATGAACCTCGATTCCTTCAATTTCCTCCGTAAAAGTATTGCCCGCTATGTGTGGGCGCTTGTCGATAACCAGGCAAGATTTGCCGCGCAAAGTAGCCTCATGTGCAAAAGTTGCACCAAACAGCCCGGCCCCCACAATAAGGAAATCATATTTCATCATTTAAGCCTTTCTTCTATTTACCAAATATCTCCATCCCTCCGGCAGCAGGGCGCATCAAATCGAGCCAATAATCATCTTAGCCATATAGTCTATCATCTCATCTGTCATCCCGGGATATACGCCAACCCAGAATGTATCATTCATAACGCGGTCGGTATTTGGAAGCTCCCCTATTTGCCGATATCCCACGCCTGTATCCCTAATTTGGTCAAAACAAGGCTGGCGCACCAAGTTACCGGCAAACAACATACGCGTTTGTACACCCTTGCCCTCCAGACGGCGAACTAACTTGTTTCTATTAACGCCGCCGTGACAAGTAATCAGAAATCCAAACCACGAAGGAGCGGAATTACAACAAGCCACCGGCAGTATAAGTTTATCGGCAAAAGGTGCGAGCGCTGATTTCAAAAGCTCGAAATTACGTCGGCGAGCTAATGTGAAGTCATCGACTTTGTCGAGCTGCGCTACGCCAATAGCCGCCTGCATATCAGTCGCTTTGAGGTTGTACCCAAAATGCGAATATACATACTTGTGGTCATACCCTGCCGGCAACTCACCAAACTGCACATTAAAGCGATGCCCACAAAGATTATCCTGACCTGAAGCGCACATACAGTCTCTGCCCCAATCTCGCATAGAACGAATAATCTTATTTAGCAGTTCATTATCTGTATATACCGCTCCGCCTTCCCCTGTAGTCATGTGGTGCGGAGGATAAAAGCTGGACGTACCGATGTCGCCGAATGTGCCGGTTTTTTTTGTTTTCCCTGCCATCGTATATTCCGAGCCGAGAGCATCGCAATTATCCTCAATAAGCCAAAGATTATATTTATCACAAAACGCTTTAATTGCAGCTATATCAAAGGGATTGCCAAGCGTGTGAGCCAGCATTACAGCTTTTGTTCTTTCGCTGACGGCATCCTCCAATGCCGAGACATCAATGTTATACTCCGCAATAGTAATATCAACAAATACGGGGACAGCACCATACTGCACGATAGGTGCAACAGTGGTCGGAAAACCTGCCGCAACGGTTATAACCTCATCGCCCGGCATGATTGCACGCTGCTCGAGCAGCGGAGATGTCAAAGTCATAAATGCAAGCAAATTAGCCGAAGACCCTGAGTTTACAAATGAGCAATACTGCACACCGAGATAAGCCGCCAGTTTCCTTTCAAATTCTTCCGTATAGCGCCCCGAAGTCAGCCAAAACTCAAGTGCGCTATCTACAAGATTCACCATCTCCGCGCTGTCGTATACCCGCCCTGCATAGTTGATTTTATCACCCGGGACAAAAGCCTTTGGCTTATGGTTTTTCTCCGCATATTCTTTTACAAGGCTTAAGATTTCATCGCGTAAATCCGCCATTTCCTACTCCCTCCAAGTACTCATCAATCTGATTATTCATTACTGTGGTTATATCCTCTGTGGCATGGTCTGCGGCATGGTTTGCTTTTTCCCACTCTATAGTCTTAGCTATTGCCGTTTTTAGATTCCAAACAGGGCGCCAGCCCAGCTTCGAGCGTATTTTTGAGCAATCTAGGCGCAATAAATTTGCCTCGTGTGGCGCACCCGGCTCTGAAACGTCCTCCCACGACTGATTTTCGCCCCACTCATTGCAAAAGATATCCGCAAGCTCGCCCGTGGTAACACAGTCCGATTCTTCCGGACCGATATTATAGTTGCCCGCAAAATCATAGGATTCGTATTGCATTTTCGCAATGTATAAATATGCAAAAAGAGGTTCCAAGACATGCTGATAAGGTCGCACGGAAGATGGGTTTCGTATAATAATAGGCTTACCCTTCACGGCAGCCCTGATGCAATCCGGAATGATGCGATTAGCAGAAATGTCGCCGCCGCCGATTACGTTGCCGGCTCTTGCGGTTGAAATCGGTATGTTTTTCGAGTGCAAAAATGATGCGCGGTATGACTCCGAAACTATTTCAGCACAAGCCTTTGATGCGGAATACGGGTCGCTCCCGCCGAGAGCATCAACTTCACGATAACCGTATGCCCATTCAAGATTTTTGTAAACCTTGTCTGTAGTGACAACTACCACCGAGCGCACTGTTTCACTCCCCCGAACACACTCGAGAAGATTCACCGTGCCCATAACATTGGTGTCAAACGTATACGCAGGACGTGCATATGAATCCAGCACCAGCGGTTGTGCCGCCATATGCAGCACAATCTCAGGGTTTGCTTGGTGAAATACATGAGCCAGCTTCGTCATATCGCGAATGTCACTGACTACAGAGTTCATACCATCGGAAACTGACGATACTTCAAACAAGCTGCCTCGCTCCGCTTCCAGTGCATACCCATGAACATTTGCTCCTGCACGCTTTAGTATATGACAAAGCCAGGCACCTTTGAATCCTGTATGACCCGTAATAAGCACTGTTTTACCTTTGAAAAATTCTAAGTTCACTGATACCATGAGCCGATGTCTCCTTCTCCAAAACTCACTGCCCCGAATATACACCAAAGCATACTCTCAGTCAGTTTTTCAAACAGCCTATCGGAACCACGAAAACACCGTTTTGGGTCTTATATGCCATATCGGTTGCTGTTATAACCATGAGAAACTCGGGATCTCCGAGTATTGGCTGATTATCTTTAATAAGCTTTTTTAGTTTTAGCAAATGCTTCTCTGCCTCTTTTATTCTTGAGCCTCCAAGTTTTGTCTCCACAAGCGCATATTTTCCATTGTGAAAATGAATCACATTATCGCACTCTAAACCAAATCTGTCGCGATAGTGCTTAAGGCTGCCCCCAATCGAACTGACATAGACACTCAAATCCCTGCTTACCAGATTTTCAAAAAGCAGCCCGTAAGTATTTGCATCCAACATGAGTTCTTTCGGAGAGCAATTCAGCGCTGCCGCTGCGAGGGAGGGGTCTACCATGCTTTTTTTTGATGCAGTTCTGATTGACGTCTTTGACCTGATATTTGGACTCCATGCCTCAATTTCTTCAATTACATATAGCTTTTTTAGTGTGTTTATGTAGTCAGCAAGTGTAACTTCGCTCACCTCTGCATAGTTTGCTCTTATGTCCTCATAGAGTGCTTTGTTTGAACTTACTGTGGAAATATGTCTTGCATATGACCTAAGTATCGCTCTTGTTAAAGTCGGATTTCTGCTAACTCCATCAACTTTTGAAATATCGGATTCACACAGCAACTCAAGATAACTCATGGGGATACGAAGTGCTTTCGGCCCACTCAGCTTTATCGCTCCCGGCCAACCGCCACGGCAAAGTGAAAAGGCTGTTTCTTCATATGTCAAGTCTGTTCTTATTCCATCAATATCGCGCTTACCACCTAGCAAGTCCGATAATGAAATGGTACCGTTTGATTCACCGGATTCAAATAAGGTCATCGGCTTCATATTGATAAACGAAAATCGTCCGACCCCCGAGTGCAGTGTATCATCTTCTACCGGCGTGGCTGAGCCGGTCAAAATATAAATTGCCGGCCGGGATATTTGGTCTACAGAATGCCTAACTGCGTTCCAAAGCCGTGGGGCAATCTGCCATTCGTCTATTAAACGTGGTTTTTCGCCTTCAAGCAACAATGATGGTTTCGTGTTTGCAAGTTCAAAGTAGTTATCTTGCAAATCTGGATTTTGCATCTCCAATACACTTTTAGCAACCCGCTTTGCACTTGTGGTTTTTCCGCACCACTTGGGACCTCTTATCACTACTGCGCCGGATACAGAGAGTCGCTCTCGAACTTCGCTGTCTATTATTCGTTCAATGTATCGCATAAGTCGTACAAACTCCCTATTGTAATCGGTATTTAGTTTAATTATACCACGATTGAATCATTTGTGCAATCGTGGTTATATAAATTGGAGTGTTTTACTTTGTAAAATTGGAACAATTCACTTTGTGAAATTGGAGTGTTTTACTTTGCAAAATTGGAGTGTTTCACTCCCATACCCTCCACGGGGCATTTCCGCTTTGCCACCGCTCTTCGAGAAAGCCCTTGTCGCGCTGCGTGTCCATACATTGCCAGTACCCATGGTGGCGGTACGCCGCCATCTTTCCTTCCGCACTGAGTTTTTTAAATGGCTCATTTTCCAGTATGCAATAGTCACTGTCCAGATAGTCAAAAATCTCAGGCTCCATAACCATGAAGCCGGCATTTATCCAGCCGCCATCCTCTTTTGCTTTTTCCCGAAATCCGGACAGCCTATGTTTCTCATCAAAGTCTAAAACACCAAATCGCCCGCCCGGCTGTATCGCACTGATTGTCACAGTGCTCCCCGAAACCTTATGATAGTCAATCAGCGCATGGATGTCGATATCGCTTACACCATCACCATATGTCAGCAGAAACGGCTTATCTTTTACATAATTTTTTATACGCTTCACTCGCCCGCCTGTCTGCGCACGTTTCCCAGTATGTACCACTGTCACCTTCCAAGGTTCTGCAACGTTTGAATGAATCGTCATCTCGTTGCCCTTAGTGAAATCAAATGTGATATCACTGCGGTGAAGATAATAGTCGGCAAAATACTCCTTTATCATATACCCCATATAACCACAGCAGATAATAAAGTCATTGAAGCCAAAATGCGAGTAATACTTCATTATATGCCAAAGAATCGGCTGACCTCCGATTTCCACCATAGGCTTCGGTTTTAAGCTGTTTTCTTCGGCAATACGAGTACCCAAACCACCTGCTAAAATTACTACTTGCATAAATAAATCCCTCCAACTACTCAGTTTCACTATAATTATACATGAGTAGCGGTCTTTATTCAAGAATTTTGCCGATATTGTGTGATAAGTGGTTGATACGTGGTTTTTAAGACAACTTGACCACGTTATTTAGCTCCCCCGTCATAAATCATCTCCCGAATTTGCTCATCGCTCAGATACTCCGCGATTTTCCTTCCTCGAAATCCCTCTTTAATGCTCTTTAAAATCGCTTCATTGTCCATACCGGAAAGACGCGAATAAAACACAACGCTACGCAGTCTCGTGGCGGCATGATTTGGCATTGCTCTTAAAAACTCTTTAAATCCGTTTGACTCGTAGTGAGTAACGAGTGAGTCAAATGTGTCCGCATAGACTTTAGCCAGATTGCCGCGATTTGCTGCTGTGAATATATTGGAATTGGAGCGTTGCAGATAGTTATACATACCGGGTGAAATATGGACAGCCCGCTTCATATATGGCAACAACTTAAAATTAAAAAGCGTATCATCACCCAGCTTGTAGTGCTCAAAACGTATGCCGGATTTTTTTACTATATCAGCCTTATATAGCCGTGTCCAAATATAATTATTGGGTTTTGCCTTGCAGCAGTACTTAACGAAATAGTCGGGAGCAATAATATCGACAGCCTCATCAGCCATACTTGAATACTTGATGTCAACACGGTCGTCAAAAATAAGGTTGTAATCACAAACTGCAACATCAGCTTTCTCTGCAATGAAAGCCGAGCATAACTTCTCATACATATCAAGCTCCAGCCAATCATCGCTGTCAACAAATGTGAGAATCTCTCCGGTTGCAGCTTCAATTCCCCGATTACGTGCCGCCGTGACACCGCTATTGGTTTGGTCGATATATTTTACACGTTTGTCACTTAAAAATAGATTGATAATATCTGCTGTACTATCAGTTGAGCCGTCATTTACAACAATAACTTCGAGATTCTCATAGGTCTGCGACAATACGCTCTCAAGGCATTTCTCAACATATTCCTCAACATTATAACAAGGGATTATAACTGAAATTTTATGATTCATTTGGTTTGTCGTCCCTTTCCTGATTATCAGCTTTTCCCTAAGTATTTAAACCAGTCCTTGGTTGCATCTTTGATAGATTCAGACGTCCAGACCGGAGCTTCCCGCCAGTGGTTTATATTATACACTTTTCCCCAATGCATTACAAGCTCCTCACCCAATCGTTTTGTCAGCGCAACTTCGGACGATACCCGCTGGTGAGTTTAATGCCGCTGTCCACACCCCAAAATGCCCTGGCAAGGGACTGTGCAGATTTTTTAGTCGAATATTGCGTGTGTTATGCAGATTTTTTAGTCGAATAGTGTCATGCTCTTCTCTGAGATTTTGTTACACTACACAACAACTTCAAATATCCGCTTTGTTGCATCACCGTTTTGAGTCTCGACCCACTCGGTCTTGCTCTCCCTGTTTTCCCCTTTACGGAGATCGAATGTCAGCAAATAACCTTCATTTAAATCCTTGGAGTTCATATAGCCGAGCAGTTGCCTATAAGCATTTTCCTGCGCTTTTTCNCCCCGCCATAGCTTCAGTTCTATTATGAATTGCTGACCTCTAAAATCTACAACTACATCCATCCGTCTCTCGTCGGTAAATTGACTCTCAATATAAAAGTTTCCATGCCCATTGACCAGAGGCTTTAAATACGACAGGAACATCAAACGCCCATGCCTCTCGTAGAATGCTATATCCCGCTCAGTGTAAATTTCTGCATAATGCTCAGCAAACTTACGCAAGCATAACTCCATGTCAAACGTTTCGCCACCGGAAATTTCTTCATACATACTATTACGCACTTGCTTTGAATCTTCGGTAGTGCGGTGTTTTATTGAAATAAAATAATCGACCATGACATTTTCAAATATCATATTTGAAATGTGAGCTGTCCCACCTGAATCGATTGTTATAAAGCCATACATGCTGCAAAGCTCCACAACAGGGTCATACTTTGAAACCCGTCTTATATTGCCAACAATAAGCAAATTATACATAAAATCATATACTTTTCTATCATTTTCCATATTCTTAAAAATGTCGTCAAACAGTAGGTTTTTCAAAAATGTAATCTTTTTAACAGCAGTGCGCACTCCCGACACAGTCCAGTTTCCGGCACCCATTTTCTCGTCTATATACTGGCATACCCTTGACACAAGAAATGGATACCCGCTTGTGAAGCGGCGAATCTCCTCTGACACTGCGGTGATGTCCATTCCGGTGTGATGGTCATTTTCATAATCCGCAAGCATTGTCGCTATTTCAGGTGCAGAAAATGACATATCCACATCAAAATCTACCGCTATATTCCACGGCGAATTATAGGTTTTTAC
>WQTE01000026.1 GCA_009786445.1 Oscillospiraceae bacterium
CGGTTTTCGTGGTGCGTGTTAATAATAATAAACATGTTGTTGTCAGCTGCCCATCCGGCAACCTCAAGAACTCGCTCCATCCAATCCTCACGTATGTTATACGTCGGGTTTGGATTGCCAAAGATACTCGCATCAGTCACTTTATGCCACGAGACCGGAATCCTTATTGCATTGAATCCGGCAGCATAGATAGCATCAATAAACTCGCGTGTGGTGACATCTGCACCGTCATTTGGTAGCCAGGCTGTTTCAAGTTCAAGGACAGATGAGTATTCGTATCTGCCACCGCCGAACCAGGCAAAGCCTTGCGAATCATCGCCACTGCTGACGGCATCAAATGTGTTGCCGAGATTCCAGCCTGCGACTATCTCATCAGCCATGCGGGATGCTGTCATAGTAGTGTCAAAATCGTTGGCAGCCTCTTCCGGTCTAACATACTCGGTCGTATCGTCAGGTGGCGCGACCACAGCATCATCAGGTGGGGCATCCGGATACGGTGTGTCTCCATTACATGCCGATAGTGCCGGAGTCATACTAATAAGTAATGTCAATAAAACAATCAGTGATAAAATCCTTTTTTTCATATGTTATACTCAACTTTCTACATAACGCTTACATTCCATGAACGCATTATAACACACACGTCAAATAAAAGCATCAGAATCAGGGATTTCACACTTGCTTGCTGTAGATTTTGAATAATTATGATTGTTGTTCACTTTTTCTAAGATTATTCTACTTACTGACATTGTCAAAGATTAATCACATTCATTTTATGACAGCCCTGAGTTATTTGATGATTGTAAACCTGTCGCCGATAATTGGAAGATGTTTTTCTCTGCCATTTGAGGCATTCATGATTCCTATTACAGCCAATACTACAGGAAGTATCCATATGGCGTTTAGCACGGTACTAAATATGCTGAAGATTCCCCACGTGTGGATATTGAAGAAAATAGCCCTGAGTATAGTCAATAAAATGTTTGTTGCTACTGTAATCGCAACTGTAGCGATGAATAGAATTGTCCCTTGATTGGCATGGAATTTTACAAAGGGAGATTTCTTATGGTCTCCTGTGAGCAGCGGTATAAAAAATAGTATGTATGATAAAATCGCCATACCTTTGCTCGTATCCGTTTCGTTGCCCGTGCTCGCAGTGCTGCCGAACTCCGCTTCATGTTGAGCTGATGGCTCAACACCAGGCAAAACAGCCGTGCCGCAGCTTTGGCAGAACTGCGCTTTATCCTGCAACCCTGAGCCGCATTCTGTGCAATAAATCATTTTATAAACCTCCTATGATGTTGTGATTTTGATGCATTTTGGATGATGAAAAACTTCACAGTCTATATCATATCCTATAATAAAAGTTTTCAATACACCCTATAGGGTATATTTTGAGCCTAAAAAGTGCAAATTCACCTAAACATCCGCTTGGCTGCAATACTATGGAAAACGTTTTCCTAATATTTTCTTGACAATAGGTAATTTATCACATAATATTAAACCGTTAAAGTCTTAATAATATTGAAATGTAACAAATATTGTACCTATTGGGAGGGAAAGAAAATGAAGAAAATAATAGCAACATTTTTGACACTATTACTTTTATTGTCAGTTTCGGCATTTGCTCCAATTTTAGCACTCGCATCCCCTGATGACATGGTAGTTATCTACGTAAGCGTGCCCAACGACTGGGAAAACCCCTGCATTTGGGCGTGGGATGACGGTGGGAACAGTGTATTTTCCGCATGGCCCGGTGGGGAGATGGATCCGGACCCGGGCAACCCCGGGTGGTACTATATCCATTTACCTAATTGGGCAAACAACATCATCGTAAACGCCAATAATGGGGAAGTCCAGACAGATGCCCTGCAAACAGAGGGCAATGATGCTTGGGTTATCGTGAGTTCGCCCGATGATGTTCAGGTGACGTTTGAGCAGCAGACTGTGGGCGAAGCACCGGAATTTGTCGAGCGGATTACTGTACACGCAAGAATACCCGCCGATTGGGATGCGCCAAGTCTATGGGCATGGCTTGATCCTGACGGCACGAACGCTTTTGATGCATGGCCCGGCGGTGCAATGCGCCTAATAGGAGATTGGTACAGCACAAGAGCGCCGAGCTGGATTAATTCAATTATCGTAAACGCCAATGAAGGCACGGTTCAGACTGATGATTTTACGGGGTTAACAGCAGGCAATGACCTTTGGATTGTCGTGGACGATGACCTGACGGCGGAGATTTTCTACGAAAATCCCGACCTCATTGTTCCGGGCATAACGATACGCGTCATAGTCCCCGCCGATTGGGAAAACCCAAATCTGTGGGCATGGTCGCATCCGGATGGGACAAACGCCTTCGCATCATGGCCGGGTGAGCCTTTAGAGCGGGATGGGGATTGGTATGTTGTTTCAGCCCCCGGTTGGGTTAACTCGTTAATAGTCAATGCAAATGACGGTTCAATTCAGACAGGCGATATGTCGGAAGTTGAGGTTGGCGCAGACATATGGATTGTAGTACATGATGAAATGAACTATGAATATTTCTACTCTGAGCCGGATGTTGATTTTGCGATAGAAGAACCTCCTCCACCTCCTGAAGAAACTCCCGAGCCGACTCCCGAACC
Source organism: Oscillospiraceae bacterium (assembly GCA_009786445.1). GTDB lineage: Bacteria > Bacillota > Clostridia > Oscillospirales > Oscillospiraceae > WRMH01. The sequence continues at coordinate 2,628 of WQTE01000026.1, forward strand.
GCCACCGCCGATCGCTCAGCCGGAGACCGAGCCGGAACCGGATGGGAACAATACGGTGCTATGGATAGTGCTGGGTGTGGTCGGAGCGGTAATTGTAGCTATAATAGTCGTCGCTTTGGTCAAAAAGAAAAAGAAATAAAAATAAAAATAGCAGGGGGCTTACTATGAAGCGGATTTTGAAATATGGAAAAGCGACTTCACAAATTATTATGCTTGCCCTTACCTTAACCTTAGTAGTAGCCTGTGGCAGCAGCGTAGCATCAGAGGGTGAGACGACAGCTGATAGTCCTGCCAGACCTGTGGAACTGGTAATATGGCACGATAAAGAGGAAGCCATAGCAAGCGTTTTAGAGTCATATCTTGACACACTGCAACCTGAAATTATCGTTACCATGGAAAGAAAGCACGGCTTGACTGAAACTTTGAAACTGGTAGGAAATGACCCAAGAGTTGCGCCGGATTTCTACTTTTTTGCGCACGATAAGCTGGGTGTCTACGCCGAAATGGGTATTCTTGCGCCCATAACGGATTTTGTGAGCGAGGAAGATTTGGAAGCGTTTCTTCCAATGACAATTTATGCCGCAACTTACAGAGGTAACGTATATCAACTACCCATATACTTTGAGACACTCCTATTTATGTATAACCGTGCTTTGATGAGCGATGACGAAGTGCCTACGACCACCGAAGAACTCTATGCGTTTATGCGAAGTGGGGCGGGTGGCAGATTTGGGTTTATAGAGCAACACAGCACAGCATACTTTAGTGCAGGTTGGATACACGGCTTTGGTGGTGTAATAATCACTGAGGATGGCATACCTATGTTAAATGCCCCCGAAACTCTTGCCGCTCTTGAATACAGACTGAAATTTGTTGAAAGGATGCCCGGAGAGACAGAGTATGCAACAGTCAATGCTCTTTTTCGTGAGGGCAGGGCGGCTTCGCTCATAGGTGGGCCTTGGCTTGTGCCTTCAATACGGGCAAGCGGTGTTGATTTGGGGCTTGCGCTTATGCCGACCGTAAGCGAAACGGGGTTTTCGCTTTCACCTTTTTCGGGTGTCCAAGGACTCCATGTGCTGAGAGTCGCCGCTGAAAATCCTGAAAAGAACCCGGCAATCAGGGAAGTGTTGCAAATGCTCCTAAACACCGACATTGGAGTTGCGATGGCAATTGCAAGCGGGTGCGCCCCGGCACTTACAGCTGCATATGAGTTGGATGTTATCAGAAATGACGAGATGGTCATGAAGATGCGGGAAACAGCCGAGACCGCCATACCAATGCCAAACATCCCTGAAATGGATATAATGTGGACAGTTTTAGGAAACTTGCTTGTTGACGTGAATATGCGCAGCAGAGATATACAGGAAGCTGCCGATGATGCACAACGTAGGGCAGAAGACCTGATTAGGATAATGAGGGGCGAATGATTAGGCGAAAAATAGGAACGCTAAACGCGTGGCTGCTTGTAATCCCGGCACTGATATTGATTGGCGTTGTCGTTGTATTCCCGATAGGGTATACAGGGTATATATCACTGACGAACATGAACATATTCAACTGGTTCACGTTTAGGATAATCGGCTTTCGCAACTACATAAACGCCCTGTTCCTGTTTGACTCAGGTTTCTTGCAATCACTCGGCGTAACGGTGCTGTGGACGGCTCTGAACATGACTTTTCAGCTTGTGATTGCATTTGTCATGGCGACACTGCTAAACATTGAAAAGCTGAGGCTGCGAAAACTATACAAGACCTTGCTTATGTTCCCGTGGGCGATGCCGGGCTATGTGTCAATCCTTCTTTGGAGAACAGGAATGTTCAATACCCAGTTTGGGTTACTAAATCAATGGCTTTACAGGTTGGGCATGGAGCCGGTGCGGTGGCTTGCAGGTGATGTTTCCGCATTTTTGAGCAGTATGTTCGTCAATCTTTGGCTTGCCCTTCCGTTTATGATTATGATTATGGATGGCGCATTGCAGAGTTTGGACAAGAGCTATTTTGAAAGTGCAATACTTGATGGCGCAGGGTGGTTAACGCGCTCTGTAAAACTGACAGTGCCGGCAATTAAGCCGATTATCGGTCCTGCCGTCATTATTACACTTTTTACCACTTTTAAGCAGTTTGACGTTATTTTTCTGATGACAAAGCAACCCGGGGCGCAAACAGGCGCAAATATCCACACCGTTCTCACATACGCCTATGAAAATGCGTTCATAACGCATAACTACGGATTTTCGTCGGCCGTATCAATGCTTATTTTCCTGATGCTTATTTCACTGGCACTACTGGTAAACATTAGGCTGAGGAGGGTTGCGGATTGAGAAAGAATATTCAGCGTGTGGGTCTTTTGTTTTTGAATATTTTCTTCATAGCATTATGTTTTGGCGTACTTATACCCATTCTTTATGCTTTTTCTGTTTCCCTAAACGCACAGGACAGCCTTATTGGTGCTGATTTTCGCTTTATCCCAAGGGACTTCACTCTTGAGCATTACCGCGCAGTGTTATTCGACTACCCTGTACTTTTATGGCTCTCTAATACTGTCATCCTCGCATTTTCCAGTGTTTTTATTTCAATGCTCGTGGCAATACCGGGTGCGTACAGCCTGTCAAGGCTTCGATTCAAAGGCAGCAGGCCTATTGTAAAGAGCTTAATTATGCTCCATTCTTTCCCGGCAATCTTATCAATGTTTGCACTGTTTCGCCTGCTTATGCCGCTGGGTTTGATTAACACAAGAACAGGCCTTATTATTATTTATGTCGGCACAATGTCCATTTTTGGGCTACTCAACATGAAAGGCTATTTCGACAGTATCCCTTCCGACATAGAGGAAGCTGCTCAAATAGATGGCGCAAACAAGCGGCAGACAGTTATGCTCATATTACTACCACTGGCAAAGCCTGCAATTGTAGTAACTTGTATGATGGTTTTAATTTTTGTTTGGAACGAATACATATTTGCCATTACATTTATGACAGGAGCGAGCAATTATACACTTTCGGTCGGGCTTTTTTCACTGCAAGCCACTGAAATGGCAGGAAGCTGGCCGGTTTTTGCCGCAGCCTCAATCACAATATCACTACCCGTCCTTGTCGTGTTCTTTGCAGTTCAACGATATATGGTGTCAGGTCTGACAGCAGGTGGTGTGAAAGGATGAAATACTTGAATAAACATGCTATATTGCACATTCCCATGTCCGAATATGCACACGCCCTTAGTGAAAAGCGCGTCTTTTTTCGTTTACGCGCAGCCAAAGGTGACTTAAAATCCTGCACACTACATTACGGAGACCGTTCGTGCCGTCAAAACCCCGTGGTTTTCACGCCGGTAGAGATGACTGTCGGGTATTCAGACCTGCTTTTTGATTGGTGGGAAGCGGAGTTTGATACGAAGTATCGCCGAATATGCTATTATTTTGAACTTGATAACGGGCACGAAAAAACCTTATTTTACGCCGACATGTTTTTTGACTCGCTCTCGCCCGAACGCTCAGAGGTCTATCAGTTGCCATTTGTCCACCGTGCCGATATTGCCAAAGCGCCCGATTGGGCAAAGGATGCAGTAATCTATAACATCTTTCCTGACAGCTTTGCCACAGGCAGAAGGTATATAAGCGGCGAGCCTTCTGAGAAAAAGTGGAATGGAGAAATCACGCTCGGTAAGCTGGGCGGTACAATCAAGGGCATCACAGAAAACGCCGACTATTTTGGGGAACTTGGTGTGAACTGCATCTACATAAACCCTTTCTTCGCTGCCGGACAATACCACAAATATGACTTATTGGACTATTTCCACGTAGACCCCTGCTTTGGCACAAATGAGGATTTTGCTGAGATGGTGAAAACTCTGAAAAACTGTGGTATACGTGTTATTATTGACGGCGTGTTCAACCACTGCGGATGGCGTTTCTTCGCTTTTGACGATGTCGTGCAAAATGGCAGAGACTCTAAGTATGCAGACTGGTTTTACCGCCTTGAATTTCCGGTAAAGCGCCCCGAAACGATGGATGAGATACCAAATTACGAGTGTTTTGCTTATGAGCGCCTTATGCCGAAAATGAATACTGAAAATCCGGAGGTCATTGAGTATTTCTGTGAGGTTTGCCGCCATTGGCTGCGCGAATACGGAATTGACGGTTGGCGCCTGGATGTCGCAGAGGAAACAAATGACGAGTTTTGGAGGAGTTTCAAAAAAGCGGCACTGGAAATAAATCCCGATGTACTGCTCATTGGCGAAATATGGACAAACGCAAACCATTGGCTGGACGGCACAATGTTCCACTCGGCTATGAATTATGATTTCCGCAAGCACTGCCGCGATTTTTTTGCTAAGGGAATAATTGATGCCGAGGTTTTTAATTCGCGCATTACCGATATGTTGACGAGATACCGCAAAAACCTCACCTATACCCAGCTCAACTTATTGAGCAGCCATGATGTGAGCCGTTTTTACTCACTATGTGACGAAGATAGGCAAAGGCTGAAACTGTCTGTGCTGTTTCAGATGTGCTTTATCGGTATTCCGAGCATCTATTATGGCGAAGAACAGGGCCTGACGGGCATTACCGAAGATGAATACCGCCGTCCTATGACTTGGGACGGTGACGGTGAATTGTTTTCGTTTTACAAAAAAGCAATCATGCTCCGCCGGGATAACCCTGCACTCAGATATGGAACATTCAAGATGATTTTCGCAGAGGGGCAGAAGTTTGTGTTCGAGCGCAAACATAATGATAAGAGAGTTTTAATTGCACTGGGTTGCAAATTCCCGGCAGAAGGCAGTGTGCTGTGGGAAAGCGATAATTTTATAGTTGTTGAAAACTATAAATTAATCTGAAAGGGGAGCTGAAAATGGCAACAATAAAAGATGTAGCCAGAGAAGCAGGTACGTCAATCAGCACAGTTTCAAAGGCATTAAATGGCTACTATACAATTTCGGAGGAAAAAATAGAGCTGGTCAAACAAGTGGCAGAGCGTTTGGGATACCGTCCGAACGCGCGGGCTCAGACCTTTGCGCGTAAAGCAACACGTTCTGTTGTTCTGCTGACCGGACTTAAAAAAGATATCGCTTTTGAAAATCCTCATATGTTTGAAATCCTGGCAGGCATTGAGTCATCCTTGCGTGAAAAGGACTATTCTGTAACATTGCGGCATTGCGATATTAAAGATGTCTGCTTTCTTTCAAGGGAGATAATGTCCGGCAAAAGTGCGGATGGACTGATGATTCATGCCTCAGTCGTCACAAAGGAGCTTTCCATGATTCTGTGCAGGGAAGAAATTCCGCATATCGTCATAGGAAAGCCTGATTTTAGGTCAAATCTATGTTGGATAGATAACAATAATGAATTGTCAGGGGAAATTGCTGCACGGCGGTTAATGGAGCTTGGGCACAGAAAAATAGCTCTGATAGGTAGCCTTGAAGACGACCGCATATCGGAAGATCGAATAAAAGGCGTTTTGTCAGAACTCGGCGAACCCTGTATTGCGAAAATAATCAGGGGTGATTCGACCATTGAGGAAGGGGAAAGAATGGGCAGCATACTGCTCAGTGAGCCTAATAAAATAACGGCTATAATATGCGTTAATAATCTTTTGGCAGTAGGATGCCTTAGAGCACTAAACGAGAAAGGTATTGTTGTACCTGATGATGTGAGCCTCATTACTTTTGACGAATACCCTCTTGCAAAATACACAATCCCGCCGCTTACAACAGTGAGCATTGATGTCTATGACCTCGGTGTGCAAGCAGGTAAGTTGCTGCTGAGAAAAATAAAAAAGCCGGAGCTAAGCATACAGAGCTACTCAACACTTCCTGTTTTAGTAGAGCGACACACTACAACTCGCTGTTTACTTTTTGAGCAAGATACCGTATAATGTGCCTACATACGGATTTGGTGTACTGGAAAATCCGAAGCAGGAGGAGATACATATGGGACTTATCAGAGCAGCAGCGGGGGCAGTGGGCGGCACACTTGCCGACCAGTGGAAAGAATTTTTTTACAGCGATGCAATGCCGGCAAACGTCCTTGCGACAAAAGCGCAAAAGCGCACATCGGGTCGCAGTGCAAACAGAAAAGGCGAGGAGAACATAATAACGACAGGCTCTGTCATAGCAGTAGCAGACGGGCAATGCATGATAATAGTAGAGCAGGGAAAAGTGCTCGATGTCTGCTCAGAACCCGGCGAATTCGTGTTTGAAGCGGGCGGCGAACCGTCGCTCTTTACAGGCGGCGACCTCGGTGAAAACGCCATTGGAGCGCTGAAATCAGTCTGGGAAAGATTCAAATTCGGCGGAGCACCGGGAAAAGACACGAGAGTCTATTATTTCAACACAAAAGAACTGATAGGCAACAAATACGGTACCCCAAACCCTGTACCATTCAGAGTTGTGGATGCGAACATCGGTCTTGACATAGACATATCTGTCCGCTGTCACGGCGAATACAGCTATAGAATAACAAACCCTATTTTGTTTTACACGAACGTCACGGGCAACATTTCAGGCAACTATCTTCGTGACTCAATAGACGGGCAACTGAAAACAGAGCTGATGACAGCTCTGCAACCTGCGTTTGCCCAAATTTCGGCAATGGGCATACGCTACTCGGCACTGCCGGGCCACACAATGGAAATGGCACAGGCGCTTAACGATGTCCTCTCAGACAAATGGCGCGACCTGCGCGGCATAGAAATAGTATCGGTTGGTGTCTCGTCCGTCACGGCAAGTAAAGAAGACGAAGATATGATAAAAACACTGCAAAAGAGCGCAGTGATGAGAGACCCCGGCATGGCAGCCGCTACTTTGGTAGGGGCGCAAGCGGATGCAATGAGAGCCGCAGCAGCAAACGAAGCAACAGGTCCGATGATGGCTTTTGCAGGCATGAACATGGCAGCCGGAGCGGGTGGTATGAACGCTCAGAACCTATTTGCCATGCAGCAACAACAGCAAATGCAGCAACCGGGGCAGGCTCAGCAGCCTGGGCAAATGCAGCAATCGGGGCAACCACAGCAAATGCAACAGCAACCTGCAAGTTGGACTTGCAGTTGCGGTCATCAGGGAAACACAGGAAACTTCTGCTCAAACTGCGGAGCACAGAAACCTGCACCCCCACAGCCCGCAAACTGGACATGTGCGTGCGGCACACAAAACACAGGAAACTTCTGCTCGGAATGTGGAAGTTCAAGGAGTTAGCCTATGGCACAGTTAGAATATAAATGTCCAAACTGCGGGGCGCCGCTGGGTTTTGAAGCCGGGACACAGGAGATGACTTGCGAGCATTGCGCAACTGTGATGGATGTTGAAGCCCTGCAGTGCATGGACGATGAAGTCGCAGCACATCAGGAGCCGGATGCGGCGCAGTGGGAATACGAAGGCACAAACTGGGAAGCAAGCGAAGCCGAGGGCATGAGTGTTTACACGTGCAACTCATGCGGCGGTGAAATAGTAGGCGATGAAACAATGGGTGCTGCAACGTGCCCATTCTGCGGAAACCCTGTAGTTCTGACAGCCAAATTCTCGGGAGCACTGCGTCCCGACATGGTAATACCGTTTAAGCTCGACAGGGCGAAAGCACTTGAATCCCTCGAAAATCACTATGCAAAGAAAAAACTCCTGCCAACAGTATTCAAAGACAGAAATCACCTCCAAGAAGTCAAAGGAGTATACGTACCATTCTGGTTATTCAGTGCAGATGCAGACGGGCGCTTTGAATACCGAGCGACAAGAATAAGGCGCTGGAGCGATGCGAGATTTCACTATACGGAAACATCATTCTTCCGGGTCATACGCGGCGGAAAGCTGGGCTTTGATGCAGTGCCGGTAGACGGCTCAAAGTCGATAGACAACACCATGATGGAATCGCTGGAACCCTTTAACATGAATGAAAAAGAAGACTTTAAACCCGCATATCTGGCGGGATTTTGCGCAAACAAATACGACGTAGAAGCAGGGGACTGCGCACCGAGAGCGAATGAGCGCATAAAAAACACCACAACAAACGAGTTTAACAAAACAGTCATGGGCTATCACAGCGTAACACCCGTAAACGCAAGTGTCAGAGTGAATTGCGAAGGGGTGCGCTACGCACTATTGCCCGTGTGGATGCTCGGCTCGACATGGGAAGGCAAGAATTTCACTTTTTCCATGAACGGACAAACAGGAAAATTCGTAGGCGACCTCCCGCTTGATAAATCAGCCAGAAATCGCTGGTTTCTCAAATTATTTGGAATAATAGCTGCCTCACTGCTGGTACTCACGCAAGTAGTGATAACATTTCTGTAGGAGGTGGCGTGATGAAAAAAGCAATGAAAATCATAATTATACTAACTCTGACCGCCATCCTCATCACTTTAGCACTGCCGTTTACGGCATTTGCAAATGACTGGACAAGACCCAGAGAACGCTTTATAGATGAAGTAGGAGTGTTGACCGATGCGCAGGCAACGGAGCTTTCAGCAATGCTTGATGAAATCAGCATTCGCCAAAATTTCGATGCTGTAGTGGTCGTGACAAACACCATGGATACAAATAACCCCCGACGATACGCCGCAGATTTCTATGAGCAGCATGGCTTCGGCTTCGGTCAGGACCTCGATGGTATACTCCTGATGATAGCGCTCCAACCTGAGCGTAATTTCGCAGTTGTCACCACGGGCTATGGGCAATACGCTTTCACGAGCGCAGGACTCATATTTTTAGAGGATTTGTTTCTGCCGTACTTACGAAATGACAGATTTTTCGAGGCGTTTACCGCATATGCAAACGCAGTGGACGATTTTATCACCAGAGCAAGAGCCGGGGACAGGTACGACACGAGAAATATTCCCCTCACTCCCGCTCAGCGCACAGAAGCAAGAATCTGGGCAGCAGTGATTAGCGTAGGACTTGCCGCTATCATAGCAGGTGCCGTAGTGGGGGGCTGGACAAGGCAACTCAAATCAGTGAAAAGCCGTGATTTCGCTTGCGACTACGTGAGAAAAGGCAGCTTCGCACTTAACCTGCAACGAGATATTTTCCTCTACCGCAACATAAGAAGAATCCCACGGCAGCAAAACAATAGCGGTGGTGGACGCGGAGGCGGATTCAGCAGCTCATCGGGCAGAAGTTTCTCCGGAAGAAGTGGGAGGTTCTAGCACGTGGAAAATATTGACAAAAAAGCAAACAAAGCGACAGCTATAGGTGTGTTGCAATACATAACCGGAGCACTCATATTCATTATTTGCATGATACTGGCATTGGTGACTTCGCTACTTATGATAGACGGAAGTATTGTGCCGACAGTGCTGATGGTGAGCGGTATCGCTGTAGGCACGCTGCTTACTTGCAGGGGTGTTATAAACTACAAACGGGCAAGCCGTTACCGCAGAATAAAAAAAGCAATGGGCAATGCAAAAAGCATGGAATTGACGGAGCTTCAAAGCAAACTCGGCTGGCCTAAGGACAAAATAATCGGTTTCATTAAAAATCAAAAAAACCACGGATACTGGCCTGAGTCGCACTTGGACACGGAAAAGGGAATGTTCATGCTTGGCTACAATCCCTCGCATCTTGCAGCAGATACAGGCAACACCGCAACAGATGAGCTTCTCAAAGAGGCAAACGCACATCTGCACGACATGGCGACAGCCACCCGTAGTATTGAAGACGAGACCCTCAGGGAAAGGGCAGGGCGGATTATAGACACCACAAAGCAAATCTACAAAGCAGTAGAACAAAATCCCGATAAGCAATCCGCAGTCCGTCAACTTAGTAACTATTTCCTGCCAACAACATCAAAGCTTCTGGCAGACTACGTAGAGCTGCAAAGCAAACCCATTAAAAGCGATAATATGCAAGAGTCCATGTTAAAGATAAAAGATGCCATGACAACCATAGAAGAATCCTTCAAAAAGCAACAAGAAGCGATTTACAATGACAAGGCAATGGACATTTCCGTGGAGATAGATGTTTTGAAAAAAATGATGAGCTAGCTCACTAAAAAATTAACCGCCCGAGTCAAAGACTCGGGCGGTTCGCACGCACTTAAAACTTTTAATTGCTGCCAACGCTGGCTGCTGGGTGTTTCTTCCCGGCTATGCTGCCGGCGTTAGCCGACAAATATTAGCCTAAGAGCTGTAGAACTGACTGTGGCAGTTGGTTTGCCTGTGCTAGCATTGCAGTTGACGCCTGGAACAAGATGTTATCTCGTGTGAACGTAGTCATCTGCCTTGCCATGTCAACGTCCCTGATTCGCGATTCTGCTGCTTGCAGGTTCTCTGCGGTGTTATCAAGGTTAGCGATTTTGAACTCTAATCTGTTTTGAATAGCACCGAGGTGAGCGCGGGACATCGAGAGGCTGTTGATGGCGTTGTCGAGTGCAGCGATTGAATTACAGGAGCCTTGCATTGTTGAGATGCCTACTGTCCAGATTCTCACGTCATTCACTTCGCTGCCCGCAGGATCCATTTCTCCGTAGACTGTGGAGTGAACGAATGTGGCAAGATTTCCAACGGTAAACGTTGTGATATCGCCTGCATTTGCACCTGACTGGAGTGTGAAGAGTCCGTCGACTGTCTGTGCGCCACCCGGTTCACCTGTACCCGGTCCGAAAATTGTCATTCCGTTGAATTTGACAGTGCTTTCGATTTGATTCAGCTCTTGAATAAGCTGTTCAAACTCAAGGTCTAAGGCTTTGCGGTCGTCTGCATCGTTTGTGCCGTTTGCGGACTGTACTGCGAGTTCGCGCATACGTTGCATGATTGCGTGAGCTGATTGCATTGCACCTTCTGCGGTCTGTACGAGGGATATACCATCTTGCGAGTTTCTTGAAGCTTGGTTAAGACCGCGGATTTGTGTGCGCATCTTCTCTGATATTGCAAGTCCGGCTGCGTCGTCGGCGGCGCGGTTTACTCTAAATCCGCTGCTGAGTCTTTCGACGTTTCTTCCGATTGCTCCGGCGTTTATGCCATACTGCCTGTGGCTATTTATAGCCATGATGTTATTGTTGATTCTCATTATTATGCATCCTTTCTTTGTCGACCGAGAGCATCCATACTCCCGGGTGTGTAAATTTTATTTACTTATTTCAAAAAACTCTGTCCGGGGCGTGCGTTCCCTTTATTGAGTTTAGTGACAAAGAAAGTACCGTTTTTTTCTTTAAGGAGAAAGTACTTTTTTCCTTCCTGATATATTTTATCGAACCATTTGATGCGAACTTTAGTTTTTTATTACACTTTTTGTTATTTTTGAAAGCCTGTGATTTACCTTGCAAATTATCCGCCATCTTGTTATAATTTCTCCTATCAAATATCGGAGAAATTAAAAATGCAAGAATTAAGCAAAATATACGACCCTAAGCAGGTGGAAGATAGAATATATAAAATGTGGGAAGACGGCGGATACTTCAAAGGGCATATAGACACTTTGAAAAAACCGTTCACTATAGTCATTCCACCGCCAAACGTGACGGGGCAGTTGCACCTTGGTCATGCTTTTGACAATACTGTTCAGGACATCCTTATCCGATATAAGCGGATGCAGGGTTACGCTGCTTTGTGGATACCGGGGACTGACCATGCGGGCATCGCAACTCAAGTAAGGGTCGAAAAAGAACTGCGCACCGAAGAAGGGATCACTCGCCACGACCTCGGGCGCGAGAAATTTCTTGAGCGTGTTTGGGACTGGAAACATCTGTACGGCAGCCGTATCATAGAGCAACTGAAAAAACTTGGCAGTTCGTGCGATTGGAGTCGTGAACGTTTTACAATGGACGAGGGTTGCTCGAAAGCTGTGCGCGAAGTTTTTGTGAGCCTCTACGAAAAAGGTCTGATTTATAAAGGTCTGCGTATTATTAACTGGTGTCCTTCCTGCACTACAGCGCTTTCAGATGCCGAAGTAGAGCACGAGGAACGCGAGGGCACATTATATCATCTTAAGTACCGTGTAAAAGGTTCAAATGATTCATTAGTGGTTGCAACAACTCGCCCTGAGACTATGCTGGGAGATACGGGTGTTGCTGTTAATCCGAAAGATAAGCGATATAAGCACTTGATTGGTAAAACAGTTATCTTGCCTCTGATGGAGAGAGAAATTCCGGTGGTTGCGGACGAGTTTGTTGATGTGGAGTTTGGAACAGGTGCTGTAAAAGTAACTCCATGCCATGATCCGAATGATTTTGAGCTCGGAGAGCGGCATAATCTGGAGCATGTGCTTATTTTGGATGAAAGCGCAAAGATCATAAACTGCGGTAAGTATAACGGGCTGGAGAGATATGATGCACGGCGTAAAGTCTTAGAAGATATGGAGCAGCTTGGGCTTTTAGTCAAAACTCAGGAACATAAAATGAACATTGGTTCTTGTCATCGTTGCAATACCATTGTTGAGCCTGTTGCATCGGAGCAGTGGTTTGTTAAGATGAAGCCGCTTGCGGCTCCGGCTATTGAGGTTGTCAAAAATGGTACAATAAAGATTGTTCCGGATCGCTTCACTAAGGTTTACACGCATTGGATGGAAAATGTCCGAGACTGGTGCATTTCGCGCCAGCTTTGGTGGGGTCATAGAATTCCTGCGTGGTACTGCGGCTGCGGATATATAACGGTTGACCGAAAAGACCCTGTTAAGTGTGAAAAATGCGGGTCTTTCGATATAACGCGTGACGAAGATGTGCTGGATACTTGGTTTTCCTCGGCACTGTGGCCTTTTTCGACACTTGGCTGGCCTGAAAAAACACCTGATTTAGAGTATTTCTACCCGACAGATGTGCTTAGCTGCGGAACAGATATCCTCTTTTTCTGGGTTGCCCGCATGATTTTTTCGGGCTTGGAGTTTACCGGGAAAGCACCGTTTCATACTGTCGCCATACATGGCATGATACGCGACAATCAAGGGCGGATTATGAGCAAGTCGCTAGGCAACGGCATAGACCCGATTGAAGTCATCGAGCAATACGGTGCAGATGCGCTGCGTTTTAACATCATTACGGGCAACAGCCCGGGGAGCGACATGCGTTTTTATCCCGAAAAATGCGAGGCAATGCGCAATTTCTCTAACAAAATCTGGAACGCCAGCAGGTTTGTTATGATGAATCTTGCAGGACAGGGGGACGGTTCATCTGTCATCGGTTCTGAGAGTATGGCCTTGCAGCAAAGCAAGACAGAGGGACCGTCCCCCTGTCTCGAACTGGAAGACAAATGGATACTATCGAAGTTAAACACCTTGGCAAAAGAAATCACGGAAAATCTTGACAAATATGAGCTGGGCATAGCGGCGGCAAAAATCTATGATTTTATTTGGGATGTTTACTGCGACTGGTATATTGAGATAACAAAACCGAGACTAAACAGCGGCGGGTATGTTTCAGAGAATGCCCAAAGAGTCTTATTGCATGTCTTGATAGAAACTCTTACTATATTACATCCGTTCATGCCGTTCATCACTGAGGAAATATATGGTTCTCTGCCGACCGGGGAGAAAACACCGCTGATGATGCGTGAATACACAAAATACACGGATAAGTTAAATTTCAAAGATGAAGAAGAGGATTTTGAGTCTATTGTAGAGGCAATCCGTGCCGTTCGCTCGCGCAGGGCAGAGATGAACGTACCGCCGTCCAAAAAATCAAGTCTCACAATAGTCACGGAGCGCCCCGAAGTTTTCAAAGCGGGTTGCGTTTACATCGGAAGACTTGCCTATGCAAGTGAAGTGGTAATCACAAATGCGGCTCCGAGCGATTTGAGCGGTCTGGTGACGGTAGCGACTAACGAAGCAAGACTTTATATGCCGCTTGCCGATCTCGTAGATCTCGCCAAAGAAAGAGAACGCATTGAGAGAGAGATAGCAAAAGTAGTGTCGGATAAAGCAAGAGTCGAGCAGAAACTGAGTAACGAAAAATTCACGTCAAAAGCCCCTGAAAACATCATAAATGCAGAAAAAGAAAAACTCGAAAAATTAAATTCACTCCTGAGCAACCTGAAAGAGAGCCTAAATGCAATGAAATAGGCGGGTTTATCAATCGCCCGCATGGTTAACACAAAATAAAATAACGGAGGACAAAACATTGACAACAAAGAAATTAATGGACGTTGCCCTAAAAGAGGCAAATCTCAAGGAAATGCCCGACGATTGCGGCATCATGGTAGAAGGAAAGAATATTAAAAAGGTGCTGATGGGTGTTGACATGGACACAGCAGAGCTGATGCTCGCAAAACAGCTCGGCTATGACTGCGTGGTCAGCCATCACCCAAAGAATACGAACGTGAATATGCTCGATTTGCTGAACACTCACGTTATGCGCCTTGAAGCACTCGGCACACCACGCAACAAAGGGCAAAAACTGCTCGCAGACCGCAAGGATGAACTGAGCTACAACCAGCACGTCTCAAACTCCAGACGTTCGGAAAGCGCGGCAAAACTCTTAAATATGCCGTTCATGTGCATACACACGCCCGCTGATATTATAGGAGAAGCGATAGTACAAAAATTTATAGATGGTAAATTTAGCGGCAAACCCGAAACGACTGTGGGAGAAGTGGCGGAAGCTCTCGAAGAAATCGGCGAATACAAAAATTCGGCGAGAAAGCCTGTAATACGGGTAGGCTCAAAAGAAAGCTATGCGGGAAAAATCTATGTGCTGATGTCGGGTTTAACAGGTCCGGGAGATAAAATACTGCAAGAGTACTTTGAAGCAGGAGTGGGTACATTGGTTCTAATGCACATTCCCGAGAAGGATGCAAAAAAGATAAAAGAACAGGGAATAGGCAATGTGATAGTAGCAGGTCACATGTCCAGCGACTCACTGGGGCTCAACAAAATAGCCGAAAAATGGAAAACCTTAGGAGTAGAGACAACAATGATGAGCGGGATTGTCGAAGTATAGAAAAACTTTGACAAACACAGGCGTTGTATGCTAAAATGCGAATATAATAGGTGCTACCGATAAGCGGTTAGCCTAGGAAAACGGAAAATAACCGCCCCGAGCTTAACGAAGCGGTCATTTTCGACCAAATCATAGGCCAACCGTTTATCGGCAACGCCTTTGTGTTTGCAGTATAACATATTTTTCGCATATATGTCAAGATTTAATAAACAGCCTTCCGTAGCTCTGAGCGCATCTCGAATGCGGCATCACGTGCGGCTTCGGTGTAAGACCCGCCGCGCTTTTTCCATGCTGCAATAATCCCGCGTGACGAATTCACAATCGCACCCTTGCGCTCTTCATTAAACGCCACGGCAACATCTTCGGCAGTGCCGCCCTGTGCGCCATATCCCGGCACGAGGAAAAACGTGTTTTTCAGCCGTGCCCGTAAAAACGCAGCTTCCTCGGGGTAAGTGGCGCCCACAACAGCACCGACACGGGAAAAGCCCGCCTCATCAAGATATTCTTTAGAAATATCGGCAATCAAATCACCAACCAAAGAATAGAACCGTTCATCAGTTCCTTTGACGAGCTTGTCCTGCAACTCGCCCGCAGACGGATTTGAAGTCTTTACAAGCGCAAAAACAGCCTTGTCAAACTGCACGGCAGTCTCAATAAACGGCTTAATCCCATCAGAGCCGAGATAAGCATTAACAGTCAAAGCATCGACATCAAACGGAGCAACGGAAAGATTCCCGACCTTGACTGCGCCCAGATAAGCAGAGCTGTAAGCTGCTGCTGTAGAACCGATATCCCCGCGCTTGGCATCCAAAATGACATAAAGCCCTTTTGCCCGAGCATAATCACAAGTTCTTTTAAGTGCCATAACACCAATAGAACCAAGCTGCTCATAAAAAGCCGATTGCGGCTTAACGGCTGGCACAATGTCGCAAAGCGCATCAATAAGCGCCGTACCCCAGTCATAAACGGCAAGAGCCGCCGCCTCAAGCCCCTCGCCATGTTGATGAACATACTTCTCCAAAATCTCCTTGGGAATATGCTCTAAATCAGGGTCAAGTCCTAGAACCGTGGGATTTCGCACTTCATCAATTTTCATTTGTAACCTTGCAAACGACATAACAAAACTCCTTACGTGCTATACATTATAATATATAGTTAATTTTTAAAAGAGACTAAAACATCAATATACTCCGCCCTTATTCCTTTGCTGATGTCATCAATCTGCAAAACGAGCGTATTCATTTTTGAAGTGTTAAAAATGCGGTGTACGATATCATAACCCCAATGCCAAACAACCAACGAGCCTTCGCTTGAGACCGGATTTCCGTGATATTCAGGCTCATATAAGTAGTTTATGCCGCCTTCAGCATAGAGTGAAGCCCTTTGCAGCGTGGGATTAGCACCCGATACCAGAGGAACGGTAAAAATGTGCATTCCGCCGGGCTTTAATGTTCTGGATATTTCGGCGAATGCGCTGTCAATGTCAAACACATGTTCCATCACATCTTGGGTGATATGAATATCTAGAGAATTATCTTCAAATGTCAGCCTTGCTAAGTCCTCACTACGAAAGCCGTTTTTTAGCTCGCCTGGCGTAGAGTCCGGGAAAAATTGAGATTCAATGTAGCTCACGGCTTCCCTCTTCAGCTTTAGAGATACTCCCCTTCCGGCGGGGGATGACTCATGAATAATGCAATTTCTCCAATCCGGCATAAACCTATCAATAGCAACCATAAGCGCACGTTCCCTAGGTAAAGAACCGCACTTGCTACAGAGAAGATGATCCCTGAACCAACTGTTTGCGGCAGAAAAAGTGACAGTATCCTCGCATATGGGACAAGTACCCGGACTCCGAAAAACTTCAGTTTTCTTCTTTTTGCCAAAAATCAAATCTAAACTATCCTCAACTATAATTGAATTTTATGTTGCTATATGATGTAGTATTATGCACGAGAATAAGAAAATAAGCAAGCGCCATTGCGTGTTAACAAAAAATTAACAAAAATGTTCAAAAAAATACACCACAAAAAATGTGGAAAAATAGCCACTTTAGTGTGATTTTTAACCTCCGAGTGGTATGGTTTTCTACATTTCTTTGCGTTTTATGATGAAAAACCAACATTAAAGTGTGAACTGAATGTCTAAAGACAAAAAGCTTCAAGTCTGCTACACTCTAAGGGAAAAGCGCTATGCAACTTTAAATTGCAACGCAAAAATTTTTATAGTCAAAATCCCGGAGGTATGGTAAAATGACAATTAAGGCAACAAACGATTTAATGTTCAAGAAAATCTTATCCAGTGTTGAAAACAAAGACATCTTGCAAGGCTTCATCAAAGATTTCTGCGGCTTAGATGCGGCATATGAAGATATGCACATTGAAAGCCCTTTCAGTATAGACCTGTACAAAGAAGCCTCGGGCAGCGAAAAGAAAATTATGCGCCTCGTAGAGAGCGACATCTCTGTTGAACTTCGCAATCTCAATGTAATAGTAGAATTGCAGATGCAAAGAGATATTCATTTCATAGCCAGAGTCCTGCACTACACATTCAAGCGTTTTTGCAAAAATTACGCAGTTCCGGGCAAAGTGAGCATTGACAAATACGGCGACCCGAATTATTATTCGAGCTTAGTACCTGTGTACTCTGTCAACATAGTGTCGGAAAAGCTGTTCCCTGACGACTATGATGCAATGCGGACATTCACTCTGTACGACACACAGCACAGCGCAGGACTGGGCAAAGAATGGATAAAGATAAGTTTTTTGGAGTTAAGAAAAACGCAAATCAGGGACATAAACCTTAAATACTGGCACGAATTCTTAGTTAAAGGAGATGCACCAATGAAAGCACCGGCAAACGCACCCGCATACATAAAAAAAGCATATGACATAGCAAACTATGCAAACTTAGACGACGATGAGCGCAAAATATATGATGAAATAGAAAGATACCAGTCAAAGCACCAATCAGCAATATCCACAGCAGTAGATGACGGGTACAATATGGGAGTGGGAGAGGGTATAGGAATAGGCATAGAAATAGGCAGAGGAGAAGGCAGAGAAGAAGGCATTGAAATAGGTAGAGGAGAAGGTATAGAAATAGGCAGAGAAGAAGGCAGAGAAGAAGGCAGAGAAGAAGGTATAGAAATAGGCAGAGAAGAAGGTAGGGAAGAAGGTATGGATGCTCTGTTTGAGCTTATTAAGCAAGGTGTCCCACCTGATGAGGCTATCAAGCAGTTAAAAGAGAAAGGAAATGGCTAAAAGTGAGTTTTGTAGAACTTGAAAAAGCACTCACAAGCGATTGCGGGAAAAATTATGTAAACCACACTATATATAGTACCCTTGCGCTACGAAACTCACAAGTGAAAAGTACCTAAAAAAACAACTCCGGTTGCAGTAAAAAACTTGATTTTGCAAGTGCTACAAGCCTTATAACAACTAGTGGAACCACTGTTTTCGGGAGCTAAAGAGTAAGCACAAAAAACTTTTTTGAAAAAAACGGTTGACATCTCGATGAGAATATGGAATAATAATGAACGTTAAAGAGAATAAAAAAAACGAATTTTTTTTGAAAAAACGGTTGACATCTCGGTTGGAATATGGAATAATGCGAAGTGTGTGGATTGTAAATTACATATAGTTGAGTGTTGCATACTGTGCAGTACTCAAAAATATGTTAAATTTTAAAAAAAGCAAAAATGAAAGGATAAATATCATGAGAAAAAAACTATTCAAACTCGCAACCCTAATCCTCGTAGTAGTAATGCTAGCTAGCGTAGCATTACCAATAGCATCCGCAGGCAGATGGCGTGAACTTTCACGCGACAACTGGTACTGGGAAGAAGCAGGCAACGCTTGGGCACTAGGTTGGCGTCAAATTGACGGTACTTGGTACTTTTTCCATACTACCGAAACAATGTGGTTAGACTTTGCTGACCAAGGTTTGATGGCGAGAGATCAAGTGGTACCTATCGGCAACAGTACCTTTATGTTCAGCCCAACGGGTGCGATGGTCACAGGCTGGGTTAATATGCCTGCACGCGTAGTTGGTCGTAGTTTTATAACTCCGGTTGTAACTGGTCAATTCTATTGGACAGATGGTATTTGGACTGGAGGTACTAGAGCACCTCTCGTAGCTGGCGCATGGTACTACTTCAATGCAGACGGCACGATGGCAAGAAATCAATGGGTGCAAGATGGTGACAACTGGCATCGCCTCGGTAACGACGGTCGGATGCTCACAGGTTGGAACACTATTTGGGATGGCGGTGCCAATCAGCAGTTCTATCTTGGCGACAATGGCGTAATGCGCACAGGTTGGCAACGCCTTGATAACCTCTGGTATTTCTTCCGTCCGAATGGTCACATGGCTAGAGGCTGGCTTGAAGATGGTGGAGTATGGTACTTCCTGCGCACTATTGACCAAGCAAGCACAACGTACCCAGGCGGCTCAATGGTAGCGGGTCCGACAAACAACTTCAGAATCGGCGACGACCTGCATGCATTCGCAAGCAATGGTGCATGGCTCGGAAGAGTAGGCCCAGCATAGTAAACCTGAACTATTAGTTCACAGTAAAATACTGAAGAAGACGCTTCCCTCGGGAAGTGTCTTTTTTAGTAAAAAATAAACAGTAAAACCATTGACAAGGAGTTACTAAAAAGATATAATTATACATGGTTAAAAAGCGGTGTACCCTACCATATAAGTGGGAACCAAAAAAGCGAAAAGTCGGGCTTCCGGCTTTTTGTTTTTAAAGGAGAATATATGCGACTTTCATTATACAGACCGGATGAAAAATTTTACAACTATTTACAGAGTATCTTGCAAGATATTCTGCCCTCCCTGCACTCCGAATTGTTAGCAAATGTAGAAAACACACACTTTTCACACTTTAAATTCATATTGAAGTGTAAAAGCATTCTGTGTTATAATAGTTTTGCAATAATTTTCAAATCGGAGGAAAACCCAGGTGAACAGAACAAACGATAAACACAACCACAAAGACGAATTGCAGACAAATGGTGCTATGCAGGTGAAAGAGGCTTTGCCTGTATATGACAGGGGAGAATATTACACGTATGCGGATTACTGCTCTTGGGAACTTGAAGAAGGGGAAAGGTGGGAACTAATCGATGGCAAGGCATATAAAATGTCTGCACCGAATTTGAATCATCAAAGACTGGCGGGCGAGTTTTACTTACAATTTGCTCCCTTTTTGAAAGGCAAAAAATGTAAAGTCTTTTTTGCACCCTGTGATGTCCGACTCAATGCCGATACTCTGGACGACACGGTAGTCCAGCCTGATGTAATGGTCGTGTGCGATGAAAACAAACTCTCTGACGGCAGGACTGTTGTCGGAGCACCGGACTTGGTTATTGAGGTTTTGTCACCATCGAATCCACGGCATGATACTTTGCTTAAATACAAAAAGTACATGGAATCGGGAGTGCCGGAATACTGGGCTGTTGACCCACGGTCAAAATCCGTCAATGTCCACATTTTAACCGATGGCAAGTATATTACGGAGCGCTACAGCGAGAGCGACAAAGTGCCTGTCCATGTTTTACCGGGTTTCGTAATTGACTCCCGCGAAGTGTTTGCAGAGCTAAGATAGGCAGTCGGTGCGCAGACAAGGTAGGGTAAAATTTATGTTTTGGCAATTGACACCCACGTCCAATAGTGACACATACCAACTGCAAAGTTATCATTGTAGTGTAATACAATATATGGTATAATATGCCAAAAGTATTAAATTATTAACGATATATGTACTTCATCAGGAGGCTGAATAGATGGCAAAAATTATCGGTGAAAATGAGTTGAAAAAGTTTGTGGCAGAAAATGAAATCATTCAAAACGGAGATACGAAATGTGCCGAAGGGATAAAATACGATTTCCGCTTAGGATATAAATTTTTAAAAGCAGGATTCAATCATTCAACCACATATTTTGTTAATGACTATGATCCGGTTGACCCGATAGCAATTAATCAAAGATTAAATGAGCTTCAAAAATCACAGGATAGACTAGAGAGTACCAATAAGTCATTAGAAAAAAAGATTGATGACGTGGTAGATAGAATCAGCAAGATAGACGGAGACCTAAAAGAAATAAGAGGGTCAACACGTACACTTAAATGGGTTGTTCCAGTGGGTTTAACTATTATTGCACTACTAATCACAATATATCAATTAATATTCCGATAACCTATGGCGAAAATTTTCGTAAAAAACGGTTGACATTGGGGGGTGCATGTGAAATAATTGTGACTGAATTAGGTGTTAAATAGACATACACCTCAGTCTGACATATTTATAACAACAGCACGCATGTTAGTAATTTTGGAAGGGGATAACAACCATGAAGAAAAAACTCATCAAAATCGCATCAGTAATCTTAATAATAATAATGCTTGCCGGTATTCTTATGCCTATTGCTGCCACAGCAGCAGGAACTTGGATGCAAGCACCCGGCGGTCGCTGGTGGTTCCAAAATGCCGATTCGACCTATGCCAGAGGCTGGCAGCAAATAGGTGGAGTCTGGTATTTCTTTGACAGTTCCGGCTGGATGCAAACAGGCTGGGTACAATCAGGCGGACTCTGGTACTTCCTTCGTCCTTCAGGTGCCATGGCAACAGGCTGGGTGCAAACAGGAGGCTTGTGGTACTGGCTGCATCCGCAGACCGGAGCAATGGTCACCGGATCAGCCGAAATCGGCGGTGTGCTTCATACATTTGCTGCTGACGGTCGCTGGCTGGGCGGTGGCGGACAGGTCGCACCTGCCCCCGGACCTGCTCCCGGACCCGGACAAGGTGTAGCCGGGCAAGGTGTATGGCGTTTGACTTCAGGTAGATGGTGGTTTGAGTTTGCTGCCGGCGGCTATGCCAGAGGCTGGCAACAGATAGGCGGCGTTTGGTATTTCTTTGACAGTTCCGGCTGGATGCAAACAGGCTGGGTACATACAGGTGGTCTTTGGTACTTCCTGCGCCCGTCAGGTGCTATGGCTACAGGTTGGCTGGAAGTCGGCGGCTGGTGGTATTGGCTGCATCCGCAGACCGGTGCAATGGCTACGGGAACTATAAACATCGGCGGTGTATCTCACTCGTTTGCGGCTGACGGACGTTGGCTGGGTGGCGGAACACCCGGCGTACCCGGTCCGATGGCACCGTCTCTCCCCGCCTCATTGGTGGGAAGTTGGGGTAACGCATATGCTGTATCAGCTCCTACTCGCTACGTCCTCAGAGCTGACGGCACAGGCACCATTACTCTCGCTGCACAGGACACGGCAGTTAGGTGGTGGGTCAGAGACACAATTGTTCTTGTAATATGCACAAGACCAACTGCTTGCGGAGATGGTTGCGCAGCAACTCATTCAGAGTTCATATTCTCTTTCCACGAAGGTGCGCTGTTCTTATCTCCTGTTGGTGGCGGTACCACAGTTAGCTACGTGCGTGTACCATAACTTCAAATAAAAGACAAAAGATGCTTCCCTCGGGAGGCATCTTTTTGAGCTAAAAACCACTACGCATCATAGAATATCGGAATACACAACCCTACCACGGCAAATTGTATGTTTCACCTTCCCGCATAGTTTCATGCCGTTAAACGGAGTGTTCGTTGATTTTGACTTAAATAACGCAGAATCCACAGTCCATTGCTGATGCGGGTCAAAAATGACCAAATCTGCGGGTTTGCCGATTTCAAGAGTACCTGCATCAATACCTAAAATATTAGCGGGGTTGGTAGACATGAGCTTTATTATTTGCTCTAAGCTGAGCCTCTTTCTGTGATACAGAAATGTCAAGGCGAGTGCGAGAGATGTCTCAAGCCCTATCATGCCGCTTGGTGCATCTATCAGTGAAAGCTCTTTTTCCAGTAGCGAGTGTGGTGCGTGGTCTGTTGCTATAGCATCTAATGTGCCATCTTCAAGCCCGACTTTGATTGCTTCGACATCACTCAGTGTCCTAAGCGGTGGGTTCACCCGCGCTAATGTACCTTGACGAAGAATCTCATCTTCGGTCAACGTGAAATATTGCGGGCAAGTTTCCGCAGTTACTCTGACACCGAGCTCTTTGGCTTTTCTGATAATATCGACAGACCCTGCCGTACTTACGTGCGCTATATGTAGCTTTGCACCTGTTTGCGCTGCAAGCATTACATCACGGGCGACCATAATATCCTCGGCTATAGCAGGGCGGCCGGGCAGAGCAAGTTGCTGTGAAACCGGACCTTCATTCACTGCATGGTTTTTTGCAAGCTCCTCGTCTTCTGCGTGACTGATTATCAGGTAGTCCTTTTTCTTTGCCTTGAGCATGGCTTTACGCAAAACTGCTGCGCTCTGAATGGGAAGCCCATCATTCGAAAATGCGACTGCACCCGCTTTTGACAAGGCATCAAAGCCTGTAAGCCTTGAACCTTTTTGCTTAAAAGTCACCGCTCCGACAGGCAGCACCCGTACCGGCGCAGTCGATGCCTTTTCCGCAATATACTTGATTATCTCTGCTTTATCGGCAACGGGCATAGTATTTGGCATACAGCAACACGTTGTGACACCCCCTGCCACTGCTGCATACGCCCCGGTAATAATATCCTCCTTGTACTCAAAACCGGGGTCGCGGAAGTGGACATGCATATCGACAAGCCCGGGAGCAACTATATAATTAGATGCATCAATATGAACATAATCAGAGGAAGGGCTTATATCATTGCCAATCGATGTTATTACTTCGTCTTTAATGAGCACGTCAATTCGTTCGCCGTATATATCATTTCCGTTCTTTATTAAAATCATGAAGTCCCTCCATTTAATAACGAATCGGATGGATCGTGCCCATCATCTATTGCCTCACGAATCTTAGCCATCAAAGTATTGTAATAAAACAAATTGTGCATAACCGCAAGGCGCATACCCAGCATTTCACCGGATTTAAACAAATGCCTCAAGTACGCTCGCGAGAAGGCGGCACAGACATGACATTCACAAGAAGTGTCAATAGGTGAATCATCATTACGAAATCGCTCGTTGTTAATGTTGATGCTTCTCTCATCGCCCCAAACGTAGAGCTTCCCATGTCGCCCGTTACGAGCAGGCATGACACAATCAAAAAAGTCAACTCCCCGCCGAACTGCCTCAATGATATTTTGCGGTGTACCGACACCCATAAGATATCGGGGCTTATCGGCAGGCATATACTCCTCTACAAGCGAGGTAGTATCATACATCTCCTGAGTAGATTCCCCCACAGCAAGCCCTCCGATAGCATACCCTGGCAAATCAAGCTCAGCAATAGACTTCATGTGCGAAATACGCAAATCTGCAAAGGTACCACCTTGGTTTATGCCGAACAGGGAAGGAGCTTGACCCTGACTCTCAAGTTCTGCCTTGCAGCGCAATAGCCAGCGATATGTGCGCTCACAAGAGCTCCTGACGTAGTCATACGATGCAGGCAGTTCTATGCACTCATCGAAAGCCATAATGATATCACTTCCGAGATTAAGCTGAATCCGAATACTGTCCTCAGGCGACATAAAAATTCTGCGCCCGTCAACATGGGAATTAAACGTCACGCCATCTTCAGAAATTTTCCTCAGCGCAGCAAGCGAAAAAATCTGAAACCCACCGCTATCGGTCAAAATCGGACCATCCCAAGCCATAAAGCGGTGAAGCCCACCAAGCGAGCGGATAAGCTCATCACCCGGACGAATATGCAAGTGGTAGGTATTAGCAAGCGCAACCTGACACCTCGCATCACGAAGGTCGAAAGCGGAAAGCCCGCCCTTAATGGAAGCCTGCGTTGCTACGTTCATAAATACAGGAGTTTTGATAACTCCGCGAGCTGTAAAAAACTCGCCTCTGCGAGCGCG
>WQTE01000027.1 GCA_009786445.1 Oscillospiraceae bacterium
ACCATACTTTCTGTATTGACTTGCATATCATCATCACCTCAAGCATTACTATACACTAAAACTAGGAGAAAATCAACCTACAAATAGTCTTTATCTCTCACCTCTCACGCACTGGCATCAAAACTTCGCACAAGCGGGAAAGTCCTCTCGCCGCGTTCCATTTGTTCCCGCAGTGAGTTGAACATTTCTGCCGTGCTGTTGCGAAAGTCATTCTGTGATGATCTGTGAAGCAAAGGGACGGGGGAGCTGCTTCACCCATATCTATTGCTAGCATTATGTTATGAAGCAGCTCCCCCGTCCCCCTGCTTCAGAGCCTGCTTAAGCTCACACAGCACCTCATCGCCGCTCAGCTCAATTGTTGCGTAAGACATTTTGCTATCGCCAATGCTGCCGGGATTTAGCATAACAAAACCCTCATCTGTAGAGTAATACTGCACGTGCGTATGACCAAAAAGCAAGACATCGGCACTCCGCTCTTTCGCAGCCATGATTATCCTGCCTTTACCCATCTTCACGCCATAGAGATGCCCATGTGCCATAAAAAACCGCTTGCCATCCAGCACAAACTCGTCAATATCAAGCCCGGCAGACATCGGATCGCAGTTCCCCCTCACAGAGCGATACGGTATTTCGGGATACTCTGTTTGAAAAACCTTACAATCCCTGTCATTATCCCCCAAATGAAGTATAAGCTCCGGAGACTCCAACGCCACAGCTTTGCGCATAGATCTATGAATTCCATGCGAATCCGACAAAACAAGTATTTTCATAAAACAATCACTTCCAATAAATGGCCCCCAAGGGTCACTTCACACACTTTTGCGGAGAGGTGCAGGGGGCTATTTACTACAATTATAATTAAATTACGCAAAAAATCAAGAAAATTCTGCTTTAACCGATTCCGGGTGGTCCGTCGAAAGTCCAGCCGGGGACGAAGTCATTGTGCTCTGTGCTTATGCGGAAATGTCCACGCACCTCATTTTCCGTGGCAAATAACACCGGAAAAAGCACAAGTGCTTCTCTACCTGTGTCGTCTGTGACAGCAAATTCGAGGTTGCTGATGTCTACAGTGTAACCACCGCTTAACTCAAACACAGAAATGCATATATGCCCGACCAGCTCAAGGTTTTTCCGAATAAGCGTGTTTATTGATTTGTCATCCTCTGCTATAAGAATCCTAGCCAGAACCGTCACCTCATTAAAATCTATGCCATCAATGTAACACAGACTTGTTAAGAAGTTATTATGGGTGTGCTTTAGAGGTGGTCGAAAATTATTCCTGCCGATTTTCTGCCTTCATCGTATCTACATATTCATCATAAGTCATGGCCCTGTCGATGACCTCGCCGTCTGTGAACTCAATGATGCGGTTCGCCATCGTCTGTATGAGTTGATGGTCGTGGGTTGTTAAAATTACGTTACCTTTGAAATCAACGAGACCGTTGTTTAGCGTAGCGACACTTTCAAGGTCAAGATGATTTGTCGGCTGGTCGAGCAAGAGTATGCTACAGCCCGAGAGCATCAGCTTTGAAAGCATACAGCGAACTTTTTCACCGCCCGAGAGCACACGCACCTCTTTGTAAACATCGTCGCCCGTAAAGAGCATCCTGCCCAGAAACGTTCGCAGATAGCTCTCGCGCTTATCCTCCGAGTATTGACGAATCCAATCAATGATTGATAGCTCTCCGTCTTCAAAATACGGGCTGTTATCCTTCGGAAAATACGCTTGTGACGTTGAAACGCCCCATTTTATCTCGCCCTCGTCAGGCTCTATTTCACCTGATAAAAGCTGAAACATTGTCGTTATAGCGTTCTCATTTTCACCGATAAAGGCGATTTTATCATTTTTGTCCATGATGAAGCTGACCTTGTCGAGCACCTTCACGCCGTCAATAGTCTTTGAAACATCCGTGACAAATAGGCGGTCCTTGCCCGGTTCACGCTCCATTTTGAAACCCACCCAAGGATAACGGCGTGTAGAAGCGGGCATCTCGTCAATTTTGATTTTTTCAATAAGCTTCTTTCGTGAAGTAGCCTGTCGGGATTTTGATTTATTTGCTGAAAAGCGGCGTACAAACTCTTCAAGCTCAGAAATTTTATCCTCGTTTTTCTTATTTTTTTCTTTGATGAGCTTTTGCATAAGCTGGCTGGAATCGTACCAGAAATCATAGTTGCCGACATACATCTTTATCTTCCCGAAGTCAATGTCCACTATGTGCGTACACACTGTGTTGAGAAAATACCTGTCATGCGCCACGACTATGACAGTTCCCTCGTAATCCATCAAAAAATCCTCAAGCCATACGACACTACCGACATCCAGATTGTTTGTAGGCTCGTCAAGCAAAATGATGTCAGGCTTGCCGAATAACGCCTGCGCGAGCAAGACCTTGACCTTCTGGCGAGGCTCAAGTGCAGCCATTTCACTGTGATGCAGTGCCGTAGAAATCCCAAGCCCTTGCAGAAGCTGCGAAGCATCCGACTCAGCTTCCCAACCGCCCAGCTCGGCGTATTTCTCTTCAAGCTCAGCGGCAAGTATTCCGTCTGCATCGGAGAAATCCTCTTTAAGATAGAGCGCATCTTTTTCCTTACCGCACTCATACAGCTCCGGATTTCCCATTATAACAGTGTCGATAACGGTAAACTTATCGTACATATTCTGGTCCTGTTTTAGTACTGACATCCGCACATTCGGCTTTATCTCAACACTGCCTGTGCTGTGCTCCAGTTCACCCGAGAGTATCTTGAGAAACGACGATTTACCCGAGCCGTTTGCACCTATTACACCGTAACAATTTCCCGGAATAAACTGCAAATCCACTCTCGAAAAAAGCGTAGTCCCACCAAATGATAAACTAAGATTGTTAACTGTAATCATGTTTTATTCCTCTGTTTTTTGTATTTTATTGTTTTATTCACCCTTTTGTGGTATCATAGAGTAAATTCAACAAGGGGGTAAGCATTGTGGACGGAACTGTCGGATATCTGGTAGCTATTATTTTTCTTGTGCTCGCTCTCAATTTGTATTTCACTTACAAGCGTATAAGCAAAAGCAAAAGGCGCATCAAAAAAGGCAGAGTAAACCTTGATGAAGAAAAACAAGCCATTTGGCGTGATAAAGAGATTGCCCGCAGGATAGCGAGGGAACATGAAGATGCCTTAGAGCGAGTCAGTCTTCGCAACGAGACACTTGCATTTTACGAGGAAGTGAGACGTCGCCACGCGGGAGATGCAACGCAAGCGGATAAGGAGAATATTTTAGGTGCTGAGGGCATATCTGCAAGCGAAAGTAACACCTCTACCGAAACTTCAGACTGATATCCATAGCCTTAACAGAGTGAGTCAGTGAGCCGATAGAAATAAAATCAACACCTGTTTTCGCCACTGCCAAAAGATTAATACGACTGCCCATATTACCGGATGCCTCGGTCAGAGCGTGTCCGGCTATTAATTTTACCGCTTCCTCCATAGTTTCGAGAGACATATTATCGAGCATAATTATATCAGCTCCTGCCTGAAGAGCCTCCTTGACTTGCTCAATCGACTCAGTTTCAACTTCAATTTGCAGTGTAACAGAGTGCCCGCCTTGCAAATTTTTCACAGCCGAAACAGCCTGTGAAATTCCGCCTGCGGCTTTGATGTGATTATCTTTGATGAGTACTCCGTCAGAGAGATTAAACCGATGATTTGTGCCGCCGCCACATTTCACTGCATATTTATCCAAAACACGAAACCCGGGAGTTGTCTTGCGGGTATCCTTGATTTTTGCGTTAGTCCCCCGTACTTCGCTGACAGCTTCCGCAGTGCGCGAAGCCACGCCTGACATATGCTGAAGCAAGTTCAGCGCAACCCTCTCACCCGTCAAAACAGCCCGAGACGGCCCCTCAATATCCGCAAGAACAGTACCTGCATCGACCACATCACCATCACTCACATGGCACGTCAAACTGACCTTGTCATCAAGCAACTTAAATACACGCTCAAGAACACCAAGCCCGCAAATCACACCGCTTTCCTTAGCAATAAAGCAGCCCTTTGACACAGCAGTCTCAGGCACCGTGCTAAGCGTAGTGACATCGCCGCTCCCAATATCTTCATCAAGAGCAGACTGCAAAAATGAATCAATGTCAAAGTCGGACAGACTTATTTTTTTGTTGCCCGGAGGGAGCGTGGCTACAGGAGAATCTTTGTAAGCCGGCATTTGCGTTTTTTTAGGCTTCTTCGCTTTTTCCGGGGTGACATTGCCGTCAGTTTCATCCCTCGGCACACTCGCCACACTCACAAAGTGCGAGCCTATACTCCCGGTGCGCCTGAGTGCCGCTTCAAGAATAGCTTTTGCAACCGTGGTAATATTGAGTATTTCAAGATACTCCGTGCTATCATCGTATATAGCTTCAAGCTGTGATAAAATCAAAGAAACTCTCTCCAGCGCATACTTCATGCCATCATAAGACCGGACAACATAGCAATGCTCACTCATCAGTTCTTTGACGGATTTTCTAATTGAAGGGTAGTCAAGTCTCCCTTTAGGTCTATGCGATGGTGCAAGGCGCGGCAAATCTGCCCCACTTGCTTGACTTAATGCACCGGAGCAAGCGTTGACATACGCGGCAGCCCGCCGACCGAATACCAAACATTCAAGCATAGAGTTAGAGGCAAGCCTGTTAGCTCCGTGAACACCCGTGTTAGCTGCCTCACCGCAAGCATAAAGACCGACTATATTCGTACAGCCATTCACATCAGTTTCAATACCGCCCATGAGGTAGTGCTGCACCGGACAGACAGGGATTAAATCTTTTGCAATATCAATGCCGCGATTTAGGCACTCACCGTAAATCGTGGGAAAACGCTTTTTCAAAAATTCCTCAGACTTAGAAGTTATGTCGATAAAAACATGACTTTCACCTGACTTGCGAAGTTCCGTAGCAATACCGCGGGCGACAACATCACGTGGTGCCAGTTCCCCAAGCTCATGCTCACCGGACATAAAGCGCTCACCCTTGCTGTTTATGAGAAAAGCGCCCTCTCCGCGGACAGCCTCAGAAATTAAAAACTCATTGCCCGACTCGGCACTGTCCCACAGACCTGTCGGATGAAATTGAATAAACTCTAAATTCGTCACCTTAGCACCACAGCGAATAGCCGCCGCAATCCCGTCACCTGTGGCTACCGGAGGGTTTGTTGTAGATTTAAACACCTGCCCTATTCCGCCTGTTGCGATGATAACGCTCTTTGCCGAAACGAAATGAAACTTTCCTTTTTTTGATATAATCACGCCTACTACAGCACCATTATCAACAACGATGTCAAAAAGGCATGTATGACCGCTGAAAGAAATATTTTCTCTTTGCGCCACCATGTAAGATAACGTCCTGATAGTCTCGCGCCCCGTCGCATCACCGCCGGCATGGACTACCCTGCGCTTTTTATGCCCGCCCTCTCGAGTGAAATGAAATTCTCCGTACTCGTCCAAATCGAAAGGCACGTTTAGCTTCACAAGAGTTTCAATGTCGGAAGGTCCTTCGTTTACCAAAACAGCAACCGCCTCCATATCACACTCACCCGCACCTGCAACCAAAGTATCTTCAAGGTGAAGCTCAGGTGTATCGCCGTGGTTGATGGCAGCGGCAATCCCGCCTTGGGCGAGCCATGAACTGGAACAATCCATACTTTCCTTTGCAATCATCAGGCAACTCAGGCTTTCGTCAACATTGAGAGCCGCATACAGCCCTGCAAGCCCTGCACCAATGATTACAACATCATATTCATAAGTCTTGGAGATTCTCGTGTCTGCGCTAATTACGTATTTCACTCATTTCACCTCAGCTCGGGGTATTGTAACATGAGAACTCCATTTTTTCAATGTAAAGTTTCTAAACGCCCTTAAAACTAAACGCCAACTCCAGTTTCTTATCGGTTGGGAGCAGATATTCGTCGTGGGTCCGTGCGCCCCAGCTTTGATCGCCCGCTATACCCATTTGCATCAAATTGATGCGGGCGACAGTATAATGAACTTCCGGGAGTTCATAATCATGCATCGCATTTTCAATTTCGTGCGGCGTGTATGGCAGAGCAGAAAACTCCATGTTATCACCGGCAAACAATATGCCGCGCCCGGCTGAGTCCGTAAGCTTTGCATGCCTGACACCAACTTTGTTTCCGCACTCCTGCGGAATAAGGTATTTTGCCATGTTATCAGCAACTTTGTTTTTGAAAATGCCGAGTCTTGCGCCTGTTTCACGGTCTGAATATGTCTCCTCCGGACCCATGCCGTACCACTCCAGATTATCATAGTCTGCATCGAGCTTAAACATCATTCCAAACTCAGGCATCGGAGGTAATCCTTTTGGCTCACATACCAGATTTACCCCTATAGTTCCGTCGCAGGTTATTGTATACTTAACCTCACACTCGGCTGTCGGCTGTGTCGGTAGGTAATAATGATAAGTCACCACAGCGCAGCTATTATCCATGCTAAGAGTTGGATCCGCTCCGGGGAGATATGTTTCATTGAGCAAGTTTGGCGGTACATGGCTTGCGTAGAGGCTTGCGATTTTCCATTGCGCCGAGCGGACAGGGTTCAGATTCCCTATATCGTTGTCTGTTGGCGCACGCCAGAAGTTAGGCATGGGGATTTTTTTGATAAGTTCCCTGCCTGCATAATTATACGAATACAATCCTCCTCTTGTTTTTGAGAAAAGCACGCTGAAAAACTCGCCATGAACTCCGAGTGACTGTGCGCCGTTTACGATTTTGAGAGGCGTGCAATCCGAGCAAGAATGTGACGGCTCCGAAATTTTAAGCACATGCTGTCCGAATGCCACTTCATGTCCGCGTTTTTCCCAAGAAGTGTTTTCCTTTAAACAAAATGAAACGGTTATTGCATATTCACCCGGTTTGTCGGGAATGCTGAGCGGTAGCGGATACTCGGCGGCGGACAGTGGTGCTACGTCGGTTATAAGCTCTGAGCAAGCAATCTTTTTACCGTTTTTCTCCAGCGTAACAAAGCAGTCATACTCAGACGTTGATGTAAATAGATTTTTGTTTCTGACAAGAACTTTACTCTCGCTCACCTCCGCAACTACAGGCTGATAGTTATATTTTACCGTTTGGAGCTTGGGTGAAAAACCGCCATCGCCGTACAAAATACCATTTCCGCAGAAATTTGAATCGTTCGGTCTGTCGTCGAAGTCTCCTCCATACGCTTGAAATTCCTTGCCGTATCTACTTCTTTTAAGTAAGCTCTGGTCAATGAAATCCCAAATAAACCCGCCTTGATAATGCTCATGCTTTGACATAAGTTCGATGTACTTATGCATAGCACCGCCCGAGTTACCCATTGTGTGAACATACTCACAAAGAATCATCGGCTTGTCCTTATTCTCTTGCAAAAACTTATCTAACTTTGCAGCAGATGTGTACATTTGCGTATACATATCAGTGCTGTCAGGATAACGCGGGTCCCAATGCACACCCTCATAATGTATAGGTCTCGTACTGTCAAGTTCACGAAACCGCTCCGCCATTTTCAGTATATTTATGCCACCCCACGACTCGTTTCCGAGCGACCAGATTATGACACTCGGGTGATTTTTGTCGCGCTGATAGAGGTTATCTACCCTGTCTATGACTATGTCAAGCCAATTTGGGTCATCACCCGGCAATGCCGCACCGTTGCCCAGTTCATGGGTATGCACAATATGCCATCTGCCGTGCGATTCCAAGTTTACTTCGTCAATGACGTATAATCCGTAGCGATCGCAAAGCTGATAAATATATGGGTGATTTGGATAGTGCGACGTGCGCAGTGCATTGATATTAAAGCGTTTCATTGTGAGAACATCTCGCTCCATCTGCTCTTTTGTGATTGCCCTGCCTGTGTAACACGAAAACTCATGCCTGTTGACACCGTAAAATTCGATGCGTTTGCCGTTGATAAACATGACACTATCACGAATTTCAAATTTTCTAAAGCCCACATCTTGCCATATGACCTCTGTGGTGTTGCCCTTGCTGTCTTTCACATTGAATCTGAGGCTGTAGAGATTCGGTTTTTCCGCACTCCATAACTTAGGCGATGTCACAGACATGCATAGCTTTGCTTTACCGGAAAGTTCTGCGCTTGCTTTTGCAACCTCAGCACCGCAGCAGTCAACAAGCACCGCATCAATAGCTGCTTTACTGTCATTTTCACCTTTTAGGCAAACTGTTAGCTCAGCAGATTCAAAATTATCACCCAGCTCTGTCTCTACTTTTATATCGCGGATATGCACTTCCGGTATCGAATAGAGATGTACATCACGGAAAATACCGGAGAATCTGAAAAAGTCCTGATCTTCAATCCAACTACCTGCGGTAAACTTAAAAACCTGCACAGCCAGCTTGTTTTCACCATCTTTGATGAAAGGTGTGAGCTCAAAATCCGAAGGCGTAAAGCCATCAAGCCCATAGCCAACATAGTTTCCGTTTAGCCAAAGTGCAAAACCGCTCTCCACTCCGGCAAAAGTGATAAATACTTTCTGCCCTTTCATTCTCTCAGGCAAGCAAAAATGTTTTACATAACATGCAGTCGGGTTAAAGTCCGACGGTATCTCGCCCGGCTCGATGTCATAAACCCCATCCCAAGGATACTGCACATTGACATACTGAGGTTTATCATATCCCTGCATCTGTATATGACCCGGAACGATGATGTCGTCCCAGCACTTGCAGTCAAAATCAAGTTGCTCAAATCCCTTTGGTGCAAGTGCGTAGTTTTTTGCATAGCTAAACTTCCAGACTCCGCTCAGAATTTCGTAGTAACTGCTTTCACCTTCAGCTGCCTCGCAGCCGTTGCGGTAGTGGATATGATTCGAGTACGCATCCAGTCTGTTTTCCCGAAAGTATCCCGGATCTTTAATCTTTGAAAAATCAAAACTCATTGTGTGTCACCTTTCAAAACTATTATGTAAGTGCTGTCGGTTTATTCGCAGTCTTTACTTTATCGTCCCCAGAAGTCCTTCTGCAAAGTAGCGCTGAAGGAACAAGAATATGATAATGGTCGGTAATGTTGCTATGAGCACGGCGAGCATCACAACGCCGAACTCAGTTACATACCCCGCCATCAGATTTGATATGAGCATCGGCATGGTCACAGCTTCCGGTGACATCATAATGAGCCGAGGCCAGAGGAAAACATTCCACGCAGCCATAAATGTGATTGTGATTGCCGCAGCATATGTGGATTTCATGGTCGGAACATATATCCGAAAAAAAATGCTCAGCTCATTGAGACCGTCAATGCGCGCTGCTTCAATCATTTCATGCGGGAACGACCGTGTGCTCTGGCGAAATAGCATAATAAGAAATGCGGTCGATAAAGTCGGAAGCATGAATCCGAGGGTCGTATCGTTAAGGTTTAGGCTGGTCGCAAGACGGAATAACGGAATCATAACTGCGGCAAACGGTATCATCATCGAGAGGAGTAAAATCCCCATAAGCCTATCCTTTGCCTTGCTGTGAAAAACCTCAAAAGCATAGCCGGCCAGAGAGCAGATTGTGACAGAAACAGCGGTGAGGATTACCGCATTGCGGGTAGAATTCCAAAAAGCCCTCCCCAAATCAGAAAGCTCAAGCAAGCGCTCGAAATTAGCTATAAGGTGAGTCCCCGGCAGCATAGAAGCCGCAAGGATATCGGGTGTCGAGTTTGTAGCTGAAACGGCTGTCCAGAACAAAGGGAATATAGATAAAAAAGCGGCGATAGAAAGAAAAACATACATGCCCACTCTCAAAATTACCCTCATCGTCTGTCACCTACTTTCAGTTGAATAAACGCAAGGATTGCTACGAGCAGGAAAACCATAAATGACATTGCAGATGCATATCCTATGGTCGGATTCCCTGTGAATGCCGTATTGAAGATGTAGTGTGACATCGACATTGACGAAATTCCCGGTCCGCCGCCGGTAAGATTGAACGACTCGTCAAAAAGCTGGAGTGTTCCATTTGTGGACATTATCGCAGTAAGCAGTATGATTGGCCGTAAAAGCGGAATAGTTATTTTCCAAAATTGCTGAAACACATTCGCGCCGTCTATACGCGCAGCATCGTATATAGAGCTGTCGATGTTTTGAATACCGGCAAGATAGAAAATCATATTAAAGCCCGTCCAACGCCACAAAAGACCGAGAATAATGACCAGTTGTGCTGACCAGGCAGTCCCCAGCCAGTTATGGCCTGTCTCCAGAATGCCGCTACTGACAAGTATTGTATTTATCAACCCATCAAAAGAAAACATCTGCCGGAAAACAAGGGAGTATGCGACAAGCCCGACAGCGCATGGCAGGAAAATAGCAGTGCGGAAAAACCCCCTCCCTTTGAGACCTTTGTTGTTTAGCATTGAGGCCAAGGCAAGCCCCATGAGAAGCATTATAGGCACCTGCACAAGAAGATATGTGAACGTGGTAATTAACGTCTGACGAAAACGCGGATCCCCTATCATGCGCGAATAGTTTACAAATCCGGAATATTCCATTCTCGCCCCAACGCCTGTCTGTAGCGAAAGCATAAATCCCCTGACCATCGGATAAAAGTTCATCATTACAATCAAACCGGCTGCTATAAGCAAAAAAGCCCATCCAATCAAGCCTTGTTTTCTGCGTAAGCTTAGCCGGCTTCGTTTAATGGCGGCGCCGCCTGAGACTTCCGTAGTTTGTTTCATTATCTCTGAAAACCTCCCTTGCCTTAAGTTGGCTGCGTAATTACCGGGGGTCAGGCGCGAAACACCTAACCCCCAACTGTTGTCGCCGGATTCCCCTTAACCTTGCATCTGGAACTCAACAAATTCCTGTGCGGCTTGCAACTCGGCATCTATGTCAGAACCACCTAAAATATTAGTAACTGCGACTTCAATTGCTGAGATTGCTTCATAGTGGAATACCCCGAAGTAGAATGTGGGGATATTTGCTGAAAAGCTTATGATGTCAGCAGCAACTCTCTGCCCGGCGAAGAATGGATGTTCTTCTTGGTAAACCGGACTATCAGCTGCTGGGATCCAAGTTGCAAGAGCTCCGGCTGCCGGCAGAAGTATGTCATAAAGTTCAACACTGCCCGCAAATGTGTTTTTGAGAAAATCAATCGCCAGCGGTGCATTTGCGTTACTTGTCACCGCCCAGCTTGAGCCACCCCAGCTGGAATAATTTGTTCCGCCCGGCACGTCAAGGCGCGGAATATTCGTTACAGCCCACAGACCCTCATGAGCCGGATTTTGCTGTATGGATCCGAGAATCCAGCATCCGGCAATAGTCCCTGCAACGACATCATTTACAAACGAACCAATGTAGGCATCCCAGCTATCGACTTCTATCAAAATCCCGGTTCTTACAAGCTCTACATAGATTTCCAGTGCCTGCCTCAAAACCGCATTGCCAACGATGTTTGGTGTACCGTCAGGATTAAACATGCTGACACCCGCAGATTTTGACATATAATCAATCCAGTCCGCACCGCCCGCAGTAGTCGCTACCATCGGCATGCCGGTCGCCGCAAGGACTTCATGACCGAGTTCAATAAAGCGTCCCCATGTTATGCTGGTGAAATCATCGACAGTTAATCCCGCTTCCCCGATTATGTCTGTACGCAGCCCCATAATTGTAACCCCATTGTCAAACGGAACGCCGAAGTTTCTGCCATCCACCATCGACAGCGAAGTTTTTGCGGTCGCAAAGTCATTGAAATTGATGCCTGAATCTGTGAGATCAAGAAATACCTCCGGGAAATTCATGACGTTCAATTGGAAAGCTTGATCTTGCACCAACATAATGTCAGGCAACAGGTCTAGTGTACCTGCGACAGCAAAAGTTGTTATTTGCATATCAATGTCTTCCCACGGCACTTCAACATTATTGAGTTCAAAAGCCGGATTAATTCGCTGATAGATTGCAGCTGCTTCAGTCATGGCACGCAGATTGAACGCAGGATCCCAACTCCAGACAGTGATTGTGCCGCCCGCTGCAATTGCATCAGGATCGGGTTCTACGGCTACGGGTGTGTCAGGTTCATTTGCGCACGCAGATAAGAGCATTGAGATTGCGATCACGAGAATTAATACTATTAATTTTTTCATCTTTTTACCATTCCTCCAATTTTATAAATAAAATATTCAAGTCGCCAATAAAGCACAATCGTTTTGGTTAGCTTGTACAAATCCAGCGATGTCTCCGGCAACTTCGTTATGAATTATAACATCTGCGCACACAAAAGTAAACATATTTATTTGATATTTCTCGATAATTTTCCTATAATATGACTAAATTCTTGAGACTATATGAGATTTATCCTCCTATTGCCGGCGGAAATCTTTTTAACTTTTACCGATTATCAGCTTCATCACCGAATGGTAAATTTCTTCGGCATTTTTGCGAAAACCCTTTTCCAGTTTGTCTGCTTGTTTTTCGTTTATCGCAAAAATTTCCATAGATAGTATCTCGCCGACTCCGTCAGAGAGCGACAACGCAACACTGTAACCGTTACTGTCTTTTTCAGTACGGTTTGTTTTTATCATGGCATTTCGACCCATTGCAGCGCGGACTTTTGCTGTTAAATCTTCTGCTTTTGATTTGACAGAATAAGGGAGATTCTCCTCTAGAATTTCCCCATTTCTCTCACCTTTTGCGGTCAGAGCATACATACCGTCACTTAAATGCAAATGCTTTGTCTCTACGAGCTTTAATATGCAGTCCGTGACATCGAAATAGCTTATACCCTCATCACACATCGCAAGCTCTGTTAAAACTTCCAAAGCCACAGGTTCCGGTAAGCGGCGCATCACGAATAGGATAAGCATCTTTATTTCAATTTTTTCATGAATAAAACCAATATTATCAATCATAATCAGAGTATAGCATAATAGTGGTTGCATAGTACAGCTAAATTTGTTACAATATGTTGCGAACCGACCCACTGATGATGGGTCAAGTTAATGGAGTGATTTTACATGAGAGCAAAAAACAATAATATTTTCTGGCGTATAGTAGGGGCGAAGCATTTTAAGCGTTATTTCATTGCATCTGTGGTTATTATCATCGGCATCGTAATATTTGCCGTGAGCGCATTGCAAGGTAACCAAGCTCCCCCTGAAGATGAGCCTATGATTGCCGAAACTACACCCACCCCGGAGCCGACACAGGAACCGACTCCCACACCGACTCCCGAACCTACACCCGAACCTACACCCGAACCTGAGCCGGAGCGAGGGCCACGCCTTTACAATCCGCTTACCGGCGAGCCCCGAGATGAAGACCTTACTCATTACAGACCATTTGCATTTGTCTTAAACAACTTAACACCCGCTCTTCCGCATACCGGAATAACCAGCCTGGACATTCTCTATGAGTTCCCCGTTGAGGGCGGCGTTACTCGTATGCTCGGAATTGTACAAGACATCTCGGAACTCGGCAGTTTAGGAAGTATCAGAAGCGCTCGTTATTACTTTGTGTGTGTTGCGGAGAGTTATGATGCTATTTTAGTCCATGCAGGTAGCAGTCCCTACGCCAGAGACCATATTAGCAGCAGAGGCGTAGACAATATCGATGGTAATACCAATACTTTCGGAGGATGGTTTTTCAGAGACCCCGCAAGAAGCGGAGTAGCTTTTGAGCACAGATTGGTCGCCAATGGGCAAAGAGTTTATGCAGGTATGCAGGATTCCACTATACGTACTGAGCATAGCGAAGGTTATGCCCGAAATCTCCGATTCACTGAAGATGCAGTTCCTACGGGAGGCGGCTCTGCACTTGAAATCACCGTGAGAGCCACGGCAAGCAAGAACACCCTTTTCTCATATGATGAAAGCACCGGGCAATACACAATGAGGCAGTTCGGCAGAAACTTAATTGACAGCACAACCGATCAGCAAATCGGATTTACAAATATACTTATAATCCAAACAGAAGAAAGAGGCAGACCCAGTTGCAGAGCCGGAACGCGCCTTGTTGAAACGGTCGGCAAAGGTACGGGCTTTTTCATAAACGGTGGGCGCTACACCGAGATTATATGGTCAAGGGCTGATGAATCCTCTCAATTTGAATACACGCTCCCCGATGGTTCTCCCTTATACTTGGGTATCGGCAGAACATTTATCGGCGTTGTTCCGAATACTCTTGAGCATGTCTTTGAGTAAAAAATAGAGGAACACAACGTTCCTCTATTTTTTATTATTCACTTTTATGCTTTGCCGTCGCAACCTAATACGTTTTTAATCTTGTGCTTTACCAGTTCCCTGATATTGTCCCGTCCGGGAGCCAGGTATTGTCTCGGGTCAAAGTGCTCCGGGTTTTTCATAAAATGCTCTCTGATGCCCGCTGTCATGCCGAGGCGGAGATCCGAGTCAATGTTGATTTTACAGACAGCAGACCTTGCGGCTTCGCGCAGCATATCTTCGGGAATACCGATTGCATCATCAAGCTGACCACCGTTAGCGTTGATGATTTTGACATACTCCGGAACAACAGAAGATGCACCGTGGAGGACTATCGGGAAGTTCGGCAGCCTCTTTGTGATGTCTTCCAAAATATCAAACCTGAGCTGTGGCTTTTGACCGGGCTTAAACTTAAAAGCACCGTGGCTTGTGCCGATAGCAATTGCCAATGAATCAACGCCCGTCCGCGATACAAACTCTTCAACTTCTTCAGGGCGGGTGAATGAAGCATCTTCCGCAGATACGTTTACATCGTCTTCGATACCTGCAAGTTTGCCCAGTTCACCTTCAACGGCAACGCCTCTGTCATGTGCATACTTGACAACCTCCGCTGTGAGCTTGACGTTGTCCTCAAATGAATGCTTTGAGCCGTCAATCATGACCGACGTGAATCCGCCGTCAATACAGGACTTACAAATCTCAAAATCATCCCCATGGTCTAGGTGTACACAAATCGGCAGACCTGTTTCGATTTCGGCAGCTTCGATAAGCTTCATGAGATATGTGTGTTTGGCATACTTTCTGGCACCTGCGGACACTTGCAAAATCAGCGGAGCATTCAGTTCCTTCGCCGCTTCTGTGATGCCTTGGATAATCTCCAGATTGTTTACGTTGAAAGCACCGAGCGCATACTTGCCCTCATAGGCTTTCTTGAACATTTCTTTTGGTGAAACTAACGGCATAAAAAATTCCTCCATACAGTTAAAATATTTTCTCCTCAATTATACTACACAATACGAAAAATGACACTATAATTTTTCGTGAACTATTTTGTCATTGCTTTTGCTCAAGACTTATGTTACTCTTGTGCATAGTCCTATAATGATTTATTTGGAGGTAAGATATGTCAGAAAAACTTAAAGGCGCAGCAGTATTCGGGCAATCAGGCGGACCGACATCTGTTATCAATGCCAGCGCATACGGAGTCATCAAAGCAGCACTAGATGCACCTGAAATAACAAAAGTCTACGGCATGGCACACGGTATTGTGGGCTTGCTTAACGACACACTCTATGATATGGGCGAGGAAGACCCCGAAGAGTTAAAATTATTGCTCAACACTCCATCTTCTGCACTCGGCTCTTGCAGATATAAATTAAAGTCCGATGAAGATTTGGCAAAAATACTGGAAATGTTCAAAAAATATGACATACGTTACTTTTTCTACAACGGTGGCAACGATTCTATGGACACATGCAGTAAAATCAGCGACTACATGAGTAAAGTCGGCTACGATTGCCGTGTGATGGGTGTCCCAAAAACCATCGACAATGACCTTGTCGGCACAGATCATTGCCCCGGGTTCGGCAGTGCGGCAAAGTACATAGCAACCTCAATCGCCGAAATACACAAGGATGCCTATGTCTACGATACCGGAGCTATTACTATAGTCGAGATAATGGGGCGAAACGCAGGCTGGCTCACAGGTTCTGCCGCACTCGCTGAGCTCTCAGATGCACCACCTGATTTAATCTATCTGCCGGAACTCCTCTTTGACATGGATGCATTTTTAACAGATGTAGAAGCAGTATACAAAAAGAAAACTAAGTGTCTCGTAGCTATTTCCGAAGGTGCTCAGTTCGCAGATGGTACATTCATTTCACAGGCAAAGGCATCGGCAACCGATGGTTTTGGTCACGCTCAACTCGGCGGAACAGCGACGAGACTCGCTTTAGAGGTAAACAAAAAGCTGGGTGTCAGGGTGCGCGGAATCGAGCTCAGTTTACTTCAACGCTGTGCTGCTCACATAGCTTCACAGACAGATATTGACGAAGCGTTTCTCGCAGGAAAATCCGCTGTTGAATATGCACTATCGGGCGGCACGGGCAAAATGGTCATTTTCACTCGTGAAAGCGAAAACGGAAAATACAAGTGCGGTATAGATTATGAGCCGCTCAGCATTTGTGCCAACAAAGAGAAAAAAATCCCGCGCGAGTGGATTACAAAAGAAGGTACTTACGTCACTAGGGATTTCATTGATTATGTACTTCCGCTCATCCAAGGCGACAACACCCGCAAACAAGAAAACGGCTTGCCCCGCTTTGCAAAACTGAAGAAAGTAAAAGTTTAATGGGAAAAGGAGAGAAAACAATGGGTAAGGACTTAAAAGGCACAAAAACAGAGGCTAATCTGCAAACCGCATTTTCAGGAGAGTCCCAAGCACGCAATAAGTACAGCTATTATTCGTCCGTAGCACGTAAGGAAGGTTACGTTCAGGTCGCAAACATTTTCGAGGAAACCGCAAACAACGAAAAAGAACATGCAAAAATGTGGTTTAAACATCTGCACGGCGGCAAGGTACCAAACACCTTGACAAACCTTAAAGATGCAGCAGAGGGCGAAAATTATGAATGGACAACCATGTACGCGGAGTTTGCAAAAACTGCTCGCG
The DNA here is from genome assembly GCA_009786445.1 of Oscillospiraceae bacterium. Taxonomy (GTDB): domain Bacteria; phylum Bacillota; class Clostridia; order Oscillospirales; family Oscillospiraceae; genus WRMH01. Next base: position 16,848 of record WQTE01000027.1, read on the forward strand.
AAGAGGGTTTTGACGAGCTTGCCAAAGAATTTGAGCTTGTCGGCGGTGTTGAAAAGGAACACGAAGAGCGTTATAAGACACTTCTTGCAAACATTGAAACCGGAAAGGTCTTTGCACGAGACGAGGTCAAACAGTGGCATTGCCTGAACTGCGGTAAAACAGTCTCGGCAAAGAATGCTCCCGACTTATGCCCTGTTTGCTCTCATCCCAAGGCTTATTTTGAAATAAAAGCCGACAACTACTAAAAAATGCGAACGGTTGGGGGAGATTCCGGTGAGTCAGGATAAAAGTAATAGTGTCAATTGCTTTAGGTGTAAACATTTTGTCGTAACTTGGGATCCTACCTTCCCTCGCTCTTGTGCGTTTTTCGGATTCAAGACCAAGGGTGAAATGCCGTCAGTCTCAGTGCAGAACTCATCCGGCGCACCATGTCAGGCGTTTGAGGAAAAGTCGAGCGCAAAAAAGTAATTCAAAAACAAAAACCCCTCGTAGCTGAACCGATGTCAACAACTTAAGGAAAATGTCATTCTGAGCATTAGCGAAGAATCTCACTCCCGCAACTTCTGTAAGCTTTAGCATTAAGATCCTTCGCTACGCTCAGGATGACAACGGGGCTTAAGTTGTTGATATTGGCAACTGAACTTTCCCCTGTATTTTTATTTTATAATCAGACAACTATGACTTTTTTGCCTTCTTCGAGAGTTACAGTCATATCTTTCCCATTATATCTAAGAGCGATTTCTCGTGTCGGCATTCGAGCATCAAGTGTAAGAATTGCTTTTTTAACCTTTCCATCGAAAAACTCTATATCGACAGTAACGCCCCCTCGCGCCCTGAGACCTTTGACAAAACCATTCTTCAGTGCTTTTGGTAATGCAGGCAGCAGATTTATTGAATCCTCACGGCTTTGAAGAAGGAGTTCGGCAATACCTGCACAAGCACCATAATTTGAGTCAATCTGAAAAGGCGGATGTCCTCCGAATAAATTTGGGTAACAGCCCCCGTTCTCGGAATAATAGGTTTTGTTGCTTCCGACGGGACGAACTTGTTTCTTCAAAAGCGCAAAAGCTCTTTCACTTTCAGCAAGACGAGCCCACAGATTGATGCGCCATGCCAATGCCCACCCCGTGCTCTCTTCTCCGCGTAACTCCAATGTCCTCTTGCAGGCATTCGCCAGTTCCGGTGTGTGCTCTAATGAAATATCGTGCCCGGGGTGGAGTGGGTACAAATGGGAGTTATGCCTGTGCTCCGGCTCTGCTTCCGGTAGTTCGTCGCTCCATTCCAGCAACTCCCCCCTGCTTCCGATTTTATAAGCCGGCATTTTTTTGAGCGCGGCGATAGCTTCTTCTTTAAATTGCGGTTCAACGCCCAGAATATCACAGCATTTTACTGCATTCGTCAAAGTCTCTTTTATTACGGCTGTTGACATAGTGGTGTTTTTATGTACCGGGCAGCGTTTCCCTTCATGAATGAAACTATTCTCAGGAGAGGTCGATGGGGCAAATACTAATGTGCCATCACTATCATGAGCCATAACATCTAAGTAAAAACGAGCAGCATCCCGAATGACAGGCCATCCCTGATTCTCCAAAAAATCTATGTCTAAAGTATATGCATAGTGTTCAAACGCATGTGAAGATAACCATCCTGCCGAAAGTGCCCAAAATGCATAGGATGCATTCCCCTTTCCACCTTCACCAACCGGATTTGACAGCCCCCAAATATCGGTATTGTGGTGTGTGACAAATCCGGCTGCACCATAATGAATACGTGCCGTCTTTGCTCCTGTTGTTCGTAAAGTTTGCAAAAAGCTGAGCAGTGGCTCATGGCATTCCGATAGATTTGTTACTTCTGCCGGCCAATAATTCATTTCTGTATTAATATTAATGGTGTAGTTTGCACTCCATGGAGCTTGCAAATGCTGATTCCATATTCCTTGTAGGTTTGTGGGCAGTGTACCTTCCCTCGAACCGGAAATCATTAGATACCTCCCATATTGGAAAAGAAGCGCGAACAACGATGGGTCTTCTTCAGAGTTTTCCCAGCCGGCAATCCTCTCCGGTATTGGTTGATTATCTTTTCCGAGCCCAAAGTCAATCTCCACACGATTGTATAGATTTCTATAATCCGCAAGGTGCCGCTCATAAAGTGTTTGATAATCAAGCTCCATAGCTGCATCCAAATCCGTCCGGCAGTTGTCCTCATAAGGCTTTCCTGCTAAATATGGGCTGCAAAACGGACCATTGTAGCTTGTCCGTGTACATAGTCGGATAACAACACTGTCAGCATCCGCAACATTTATAGTTCCTCCCTCCGCCGCAACGACACCATTTTCAGCTTCAAAATCTGCGCAAACTATAAATCCCATCCCACGCTTTGATGGTTCCGCTTCATAGATAATCGGACTATCTGTTTGAACATATGACGGGCGAACTTCCGATGGGGCAATGCCATCCAAAATCAGCTTTGTTCCTTTTGATGTCGCACACGCTTGCAGTTGGCAGGTGAAACTTGCACTAAAACTCACAGCTCCTGCTTTATTTGAGCTGATTTTCATGACCAACGCCTGATCTTCTGCACTGATAAAGCATTCGCGGGTAAACGTTATGTCATCCTGGGTGTATGTTGCCTTTGAAAGTGCTGTGCTTAAGTCCAGTGTTCGATTGTAATCCGTCACCTTGCCGGTAAGAGAGAAATGCAGTTGAAGCTCTCCCAGTGGTAAATACGACTGAGTAAAACGGCTTAACAACTGCTGCTCAATAACATTTTGAGACTCCAAATACTTTCCGGACAATGCCAAGTCACGGGCTTTGATATAGTGCTTCGCTGCATCCGGAATGTTGTGCTCTTGCGGATATCCTGACCAGAGCGAATCTTCGTTGAGACTTATTTTCTCCATAGTAACACCCGACCAAATCATCGCTCCAATCCGACCATTACCTAGCGGTAAAGCTTCCTCCCAGATAGATGCCGGTTTGTCATACCACAATTTATACATTAGAATCAACCCCCTTTTCATCAACCATTATATCATCTTAATCTTTTGATACAATACCTAAATACTACGCTTTATACTCCATTTATACAGAGCATAATCACACCGAAAAAGCAACGGTTTTTTCTCTTTTTATGCCCCTTTTATGCGTTTTATGCGACCACGACAATTCTCGCAACACGTTGCGAGTTATATTTTCTTGCATATCAACAGAGCGTGTTCGCTCATGCCTGTGCAGGATTCAAGACTTGTTGCAACTCACCCCAAATATTGCAAATTCCCATCAAGCAACTCATACCCATTCCAAGATAACTTCAAAGCTTGATTTTCCCTCAAAGCAATATGCGGCAGGGGCAAATCGGTACGGATTTGAATATTATCATCGCAATGGGCGGAGCCATATGCTTCTATTACGCCAAGACCGTTAAATTTTGGATTATTGGGGTCGTCTACATTGAAATTCGACATAAGTAACATACTTCCTGCACTCATGCCAATATATACTTTATTTGCAAAAATCATCTTTTTGATTATTTTATCAAAACCTGTTTCAAAAACTCGCTGTGCCAGATATGGAGTTTTTCCGCCTGTAAAGTAAATAACATCAAATTTCATGGCATTTTCTTCCGACAAAGAACCGTCAATATCGTGTACTGTAATATTGTCTGATGATATGCCTATAGCCAGCAGTTCGTTTTTTAGTCGGTTAGTTATTTTTATTGCCTTTAACTCATTTTGCATTGAAGCAGTTGGAATAAAAAGTACAGATGTTTCTGCAAAAGGTTTTTGTAGCATTGCTTTAAAGCTATTAATTAACAAATCCAATGGTTTATCTAATTCACCGTCGTAGTAAAACCCCGAGTCTGTGAGAAGTACATTGCACCAGTTGTTATGTGTTTGCATAATAAAATTTCACCTGCCAATAATGCTTTTTACAAACACCATTCATATATATGTGAAAAGCGTTGACCATCTTTATATAAATCTGTCCACTCAGGCAATTTTAATTTTTCGTATTATCTCATGATCCTGTTCTTGCAATCTTTTTCCGTGCATGCATATAAAAGAGAGCCAATATTCATTTTGCTAAGTTGCACTAAATTCTTCCCTCTATCCCAGCATGAAGCGCAGTACTTAATCTCGTCATTATCATCAATAATCGTCACAATTGGCACATCGTGTCGTTTAATTCGATTTTCGAGTTCTGATGCATCAATTAAGCGCTTATTTTCCAAATGAAGTTGCATATTATTTTCTCTTAATTGTTCAATTTCTATCTGCATGTCAAGTATTTGCTGTTGTGCATCGATAAGTTTCTGCTGAATTTCGATACTCCCAATTTTATTAGCTATTGCTAACACTTCTTTTACGGTATCAATTGCTCCCATTTTTACACTCCCTAATCTAAATATTCAATTTCGTTATCAACGCACCACTCTCTTGCAAATTCAACAAACGCTTCATTTTTCCACTTATACCAATCTTCGGTCAAATCTACACGGTGCAGCGTATCTTTGAATCGTCGAAATGCCCCTCTGCCTTCCAGCGCAACGCAGAGTAATTCACTTTTGTGAGGGTTAGAAATTGACTCTGCAAAATTAGCCATAATACGATACTCATCAAAATCTCTCTCATTTGGCGCAGCAACCCAAACATCATCTTCAAATTTTTCGTAATCAACTTCTTCTCCGTCTGAAAATTCGCAGAAAAAGTCAAACTCTCCAGTTTCACGATTATAGAATAGATGTGTTTGCGAATCAATGATTTCAAATTCATCTGCCACTTTTTTAAGGTTTGGTTTTCTCATTATTTCCTCAATCTGTAATTTATTTGACTAACTACTTTTGCGAAAGAAACTTATCTATAGCATCAGCGCGGTCATGGCGACCCATTTTCCTATATGCTGAACTTTCATAACTTAGGCTTAAAACGGGAACAGTCATACCGTCACAAAACACATGCTCAACAAGTGGAGAAATATCTATAATATCTTCCCATTCACCGTTATATTTTTTCTGAATATCTCCCATTACTTCGACTGGTACTCCATTGATTTCAAAGCGACCAAAATGAGAACGAATCTTCTCTGTTGATGAAAACGAAACAGAGGCTATCTCATAGTCCTTAAAGTAGCCGTTAATTGCATACGCTCCGAATTCACTTGTTTGAATATCTATATCAGCAGGACTAAGGAGCATCCCTTGTAAATTAAAAGAGGTGCTGCCTGTCAAAGCCCAAACTATACCTTTTCCGCTTAGTCTATCAGAAATGATTTTTAATGCGGTTAAGTGCTGTGCATCTAGCATTTTGTCACCTACTTATAATCTCTCATCATTATGCTAATTTATCGCAGAAACGTTTTACTCGAAAGTAACTCCGGGTACTTCAAAATAATGATTGATGTCGCTATCGTGAGTAAAATATAACTTTTCCCATTGGCACGCCACCAACCTTTCGATAATGATTATAGCACGGATACGATAGCAAAGTAAACGATAACGCTCGTACTCCTGTGCCATGAGGGTGTTGCCGTCAATGATTTCAAAGACTTTCGGCGCGGTTTGGTTGGTGCTTGTGTTTGTGTTTTCGTTCATTTGAAAACTCCTTTTCTTTTTTTATTTTTATATAAAAAGCCCCTTGCGGTTTTTAGATTGACCGCAAAGGGCTTGATATATTTTTGTGGAAAAATTCACATTTTCATACTATACTATATTGGTATATTATGTTTGGAGGTTGAACAGAGTGAAAAAAATTGTTTGGGGCGGGTTTTGCCTTATCGCGGGTATATTATTGTTTTGGACGTCTTCATCAATGGATTTGTACATGGACACAAACATACCCGAAATAATCTTAAAACTACTCGCCGTAGCTTTCAGCATTTACGGTCTGGTGCTAGGGTTTACAGGGTTACGAAAAGATTGAACGTGAGCATTATCACCCGTTCTTCTGATTGTGGCTGGATTGTCTGAAATTATGAAAATTGGGTCGCTTTGAAGTTCACCGCCAAATAAAATCTCAACTCTATTTCTGGCTTCGCTTATAAGGGTTGGGACATCATCTTTGCCGAATAGGTCTGTGAATTTCATTTGACTCACCGCCTGTCTTGGTTGATGTGCAGATTATACTTAATTTCTATGCTTTGATATTACATGGGTAACGCCGCCGCCAAGTGAAGCTCCAACAGCTATCCATACTGCCAACCAAGGAAAATTAAATCCAATAACCAAAATGCCCACTGTAAAACCTACAGCAGCACCGATTGCTATACCTGCCTGCTCTCTACTGTTACGTTTCATTTTAATTAACCACCTAATATAAATTGCACAAAACCGCTGTCGCGGTGATAAAATCAGTTGACGTAAATCATGCCTCTGGCTTATACTGCTTTCTGTTAGATATGCTGAAAACCTAAAGAGACGGCAAGCAATAACGATAATTTTCCGCGCCATTGATGCCTTGAGCGTTTAAGCGTTATCGTTATTTATAAAGCTACCTTGACAACACAAATCCTACTGTTATTTAATCCACTCTACAATATTTACTTCAACCGATACGTCCTATTACGGTTTGCACCGTCAACCACTACAGCACCCTCAGCGGTCAATTGCGACATTAGAACACGAACACGCGCCCCGGTCACTCCGAGCAAATTGGCCAACTCGCCGGCTTTGCTCACTCCGTTGTCGGTCAAATAGTTGATGATTTTTTGTTTATGCGAATCACTTGTCGAAACCTTGACCTTATCGCAACCATTTATCGCAACCTCTTTACTGTTTTGTTGCGATAAAACAAGCGATAAGATTGTGCGGTCGGGATTAAACTGTTCTTCCAGTTTCGGCTCCTGCCAATCTTCATTTTTCCAAATGTCAAAAATGTTTGGAAGGCCGCTACCCGAACGCTCACCGATTTCGATGAGATTAAAAAGTTTAATCAGCGTGGCATTGCGTGGGTCGGAAACCCCGCCAAAAATCGCATCATCTTTGCTAATGCGCAAGCTGCCCGGATTTGCAACAGTAATCTTTTTCGGGTAGCGATGAATCACCAAGCCGCGCCTGTCATAGTGGTTGGCATGAATTAACGCATTGGCGAGTGCTTCTCGCATGGCTTTGTGAACAGGCGTATCATCAATTCGTGTATCACCTTGCAATTTGAAAGGCGTTTTAATTATTTGCGTGATTCGATTGTAGACACGGTAATAAAAATCAAAAAGGTTGCCGCTCCATTCGCCTGTTGTCGAAATGATACGGTCAGTCCAGCGAATGGTTTCATCATCATGTTCTTGGTAATCAAGAAAGTAATTTGGAAACTCTTTTACGATTTCGTATTCAAACCCGAACATTAAAATGCCTGCTGCCGTTGGGTGAATTGTTCCGCTTTCGGCGCGTCCAACGCATCCGATTTTGTGCAGAAAATCTTCATCTTCGAGATTTTCCCACACATGGTTCGGGCGTAATGTTTGCCAGCGAATACGATACCGCCGAACACTTTCATAATCAAAAGCATCTAAGCCAAGCTGTTCTAATACGCGCAAATCCTGTGATATGTCCGATTGGTCACGCATCATGTTCCGTACTTCGTCTTTTGAGCAATGATAATCACCTTCACCGTTACGCCGATATGAACCCGCGAAGGGGTCAGCACCAATATAGATTGGCCTGTCCCGACGGTCAGCGCGGGGAATTTCAATTACAATAATGCGGTGTCCGTTTGCTTCGACAATGTTCACATTTTTGTTGGTCAAAATATTGACGTTGACTTTTTGGCGGTCGTTTACCGTGTTCCAAAAATTCGTCACTAATTTTTCAGGGTCGGGAAGTTCAATAGCGCGAAGTGATTTGTCTGGCTGTTCTTCCACACCCAACAATATAAATCCGCCTGCGGTATTGGCAAAAGCGGAGTACGTTTCCCAAATGCTGAGTGGTAAACCACCAACCGCTTTTTTTGCTTCGACACGATTGTTCTCTCTATATTGATGTAATTCATTCCAGTTAATTTGCATTGCGCCATCCTCCTACAGCATTTAACCACTAAACCAAGGTCACACATGATTGCGAAAACTAATCATCTTTTACTTTGGGCTTACTTCCGGGTTTTAGTTTGCCTGTGCGTGTTGGCTTTTCTGCATCTTCGGGAATTGCCCACGAGTTGCCAAATTTGATTGCACCATCCACCAAGCCTTCTTTACATAATGCCTGTACCTGCCTTGCCGAAACATTCCACCGCGCGGCAATTTTTTCTGCCTTGATAAAGCCATTCATAATTTTATGCGCTCCTAACTCCGTGCTTGTCAATTTCAAATGAACCCTTCTTTATAATTATATGCGTTTATTCGCAGAAAAGCAATACAAACAAATTAGCAATTACTACCGCAACGAGAAACCAATATTTTTTATCCACTTTATCATGTGATTATCGGCAACATGGATACAACGCTTTTTCTTGGGGGAAAAGAGAAAACGACCCTCGAAGAAATCTCAAAAATGCTCGGCAAAGAAACGATTGATATGTTTAACACTTCCGTCACCAAAGGCAACCAAGAATCCCACGGTCAAAACTTCCAAAAGTTAGGCAAGGAACTCATGTCCGTGGACGACTTGGTACTCTTATATCAACTTCTTCACCGAAGTTACAAAAAACATTGGAAGTACAGCGTTTTTTGGCTATTGGGTACGGCGGTGAAAATGGGATTTTCCGTAACGAGTAAAA
>WQTE01000028.1 GCA_009786445.1 Oscillospiraceae bacterium
ACATGATGAGCTTATCACCAGCTGCGCTATTTACAAAAAGCTGTATGAGTCACAGCAAGGGGAGGTGGCAGCATGACAGACAGACAATACTTCATGCGGACCTTCAGCTATGTCAGGCCATATAAATTCGGCTACGGAATCGGGACATTTATCTACTGTTCTCAGCAGTTCGTATTCTCGCTCATAAACAGTATATTCATGGGTGGTGTTACGGCTGCCATTTTAGCTTCAAGTTTTGAGGGTGTTATGAACTCTATTTGGCTTATGGTAGGCATGATTGCAGGGCTTGTGATTTTTCTCGGTTTTGGAGTATATATGCACATCGTTTATGTCACCTATGCATTTAGAGATTTCAGCCTTGACATTTTCAGGGCATTTATGAAGTCGAGCGCAGAAAGCCAGAAACATTCGGGCGAAGGCGTTGCAGCGATTAATACAGATGCAGACACCGCTTCAGGCATATTCGACAATGCATTAGTGCAGTTTCTGATGAGTGCTATGGGTGCAGCTTTTTCCGCCGTAGCTGTATTCTTTATTGACTGGCGCATGGGGCTTGGTGTTTTGGCTGTCGGCGGCATTATACTCTTTTCTCAATCAAGATTTGCCGGCCCGCTCGCAAGGCTCGGAAAGAAACAGCTTGAAGCAAACGCCGACGGTGTCAAATCTCTGTCTAACATAATAGCAGGTGCGCTCACCATCAGGGCGTACAACAGGCAAGACCGCTCGCTCATACAGTTTGACAAAGAAAGCGGTAAGCTCAAAAAAATCGCATTCAAACAGGCCTTCATCGGAATGTGGCAGGATGTGATAACAACAGTACAAGGCTGGTTGACTTTGATAGTAGTTTTCGCTCTGGGCGGCTGGCTTGTCATCGACGGTCAAATTGATTTTTCTACGGTCATGATGGTGTTCCCTCTCGCCGCAATAGTCAGCGCAACAATGTCGCAAATCGGCACAACATATGCAGGACTGCAACCTCCGATAGTAGCGGCTAAGCGGGTTTTTGCCATTATCGACTCTGCACCCGAAACCGCAAATGATAAATCCGAAAAAATCACTGAGACGGGCGCGGATAGTAATTATACGCTCAAGATAAACAATCTGAGTTTTTCATATAAAGATGCGGAGACAAAAGCACTTGACGATGTAAGTCTCGTAGTCGGCGAAAATGAAATGGTTGCTTTTGTAGGCGAATCGGGCAGCGGAAAGTCCACCTTGCTCCGTGCAATAATCGGCATGTATGAGCGTGACGATATGACTATGGACATAGGCGGCGACCCTTTTGCGGTTGATAGCATCGACAACTGGAGATCGCATTTTGCTTATGTTGACCAAAGCTGCAAGCTGTTTGACATGAGCATAACCGAGAACATTGCAATGGGTAAGCAGGGAAAGTCAGACAACTCGCAGATTGAAGAAGCTGCAAAACGCGCCCTTGCACATGACTTCATATCAGAACTACCGGAGGGCTATGAAACCGCCTGCGGCGAAAAAGGCTCAAGTCTCTCAGGCGGTCAAAAGCAACGCATCGCCATCTCACGCGCCCTATACCGAAAAGCCCCCGTACTGGTCTTCGATGAAGCAACATCGGCACTAGATGCAGACAGCGAACGCGGTATAATGGATACAATTGAGAGTTTGCGCAGCGACCACACGGTTTTGATTACTACTCACAAATTGAGCAATATTGCAACAGCAGATAAAATTGTAGTAATGGATAAAGGGCACATTGCAGAAATTGGCACACATACGGAGCTGCTTGCCAAAGGTGGAGTTTACAGCAAGCTCATCGCACATGAACAGAGGTAATAATACTGTTTTAAAGGAGTGTTTATTCATGACAAAAATTGTTGAGTGTATTCCAAATTTCAGTGAGGGGCGTGACGAGGGGCGCGTTGGGGAGCTTGTCGCCGTTGCAAAGAGCATACCGGGTGTGACTTTGCTGGATTATTCTTCTGATGCGAGCCATAACCGCAGTGTTTTCACGTTGGTTGGCGACATAGCAGGCATTTCGGAAGCGGCGTTTTTGCTCTGTAAAAAGGCTTCGGAAATAATTGACATGACAAAGCACAGCGGTGAACACCCGCGCATGGGCGCTACTGATGTTATTCCCTTTGTACCTATCCGCGGCGTATCCATGGAGGAATGTGTGGAGATTTCCCAAAATGTAGCAAAGAGAATCTGGGAAGAGCTCTCAATACCGAGTTTTCTGTACGAGCACTCGGCAAAGTCAGAAAGTCGCAAGAACCTTGCCGCTGTTCGTAAGGGGCAGTTTGAAGGTATGCCTGAAAAGCTGCTAAAAGACGAGTGGGCACCTGATTTTGGCGAGAGAAAGATTCATCCGACAGCGGGCATCACAGCCATAGGCGCGAGACCGCCTCTTATCGCATACAATGTGAATTTAAGTACATCGGACCTAAGTATTGCTAACGCCATAGCAAAGGCTATCCGCGGCAGCAGCGGCGGATATAAGCACTGCAAAGCTATCGGAATCATGCTTGAAGATAGAAACATAGCCCAAGTATCAATGAACATGGTTGACTATGAGGGCACTCCGCTCTACAGAGTGTTTGAGACAATAAAATCAGAGGCAAACCGCTTCGGCGTACAGGTTATAGGCAGTGAACTCATAGGTCTCTCTCCTGCTAAAGCACTAATCGACTGTGCCGAATACTATCTGCAAATCGAAGATTTTAACTACGGCGCTCAGGTGTTGGAGAACCACTTGATTTAAGAAATTCTAAGCTTAAGGCGCCCGAGACGGCAGCACCTACGGTACGCATTGTCGGAGGAAAAAGGAGTGCTCATTATGGCATTAGTTAATAGGACTATCACAGATTTTAGCGAAGTATTGGCATCTGAGGCTCCCGCTCCCGGAGGCGGCTCGACAGCCGCGCTCAGCGGTGCTCTCGGCGCCTCCCTGATTTTGATGGTTACATCGCTCACAATAGGAAAAGAAAAATATGCCGCGCACGAAACGCTTATGAGAGAAGCCGCTGAAAATGTGGAAACAATGCGGCAAAATCTGCTTTCTCTAATTGACCGTGACACCGAGGCTTTCGATGCAGTAAGTGCAGTTTTCAAAATGCCGAAAAACACAGACGAAGAGAAAAAAGAAAGAAGTGCAGCAATGCAAGCAGCACTTAAAGCCTGTACTCTCACGCCTTTTGAAGTAATAGAGTGTTCACTTGCAGTGCTGGAACAGGCAGAAAAAATGTGCGGCAAGTACAACACAAACGCCGCCAGCGACCTAGGCGTAGCAGCCTTGAGCCTAAAAACCGCAACGGAGGGCGCATGGCTGAATATGCTCATAAACCTAGACGGTATAAAAGACGAGGAGTTTGTAACAACATATCGCCAAAACGGCGAGAAGCTGATGAGCAAAGCAACAGCACTCGCAGATAAAATCTATCATGAGATTGAAAAACAACTACTCCCGCGCTCTTAGTAGAGTCAGTACATTTGTTCTTGCTGCCATGGCTGAGCTGAATACTGCGCCCAGCATGTAGCAGCCCATGAAGATTGCTGTTCGCTCTATTGAGAGATAATCCAGAACAAAGGCAACACAGCAGATTGAGGCCGATAGTACGCCTGAGCTGCCGACGTACGTATTTTAACGAATCCAAAAATCGCGTACAAATGACCTCCTACAACTTAATTTCTGATGCAGGTTCTTTTCCGTATTCTCCTAACACTATTTTTCCGTCAGACATACGTAAAACTATGTCGGCGCGGTCGGCTACCGCCATGTCGTGGGTCACTACTATTACGCATACGTTTTCCGTAACAGCGAGATTTTTGAGCAATTGAATTATGTTTTGGCTGTTTTCTGTATCGAGATTGCCTGTCGGCTCGTCGGCGAGGATGATTTCCGTTTTTGTTGCCAGTGCCCTTGCTATTGCCACTCGTTGCTGTTCACCACCCGATAGCATCGCGGGCAGACGGTTATGCATTGTTTTACCAATGCCAACGCTTTCGAGCTTTGATGCTGCGATTTTTTTTGCTCTTGACTTCGACATACCTTTGTATTCCAGCGGAAAGGTCACATTCTCCATCGCTGTCAAGAGCGGAAACAGGTTGAGGCTCTGGTATATCACCGAAACATGCTCAAGGCGCAGGTTGTCTCGGTTTATTGATGCAGTGTTTTTTTCACCAAACAGCACGGCACCCTCTGTCGGTGTGTCAAGCCCCGCCATCAAGGAAAGCAGCGTAGTCTTGCCGCTCCCGCTCCTTCCGACCACTGCGTAAAACCTGCCCGTCTCAAAAGAATAACTCACACCGTCCAGTGCTTTCACAGTCTGGTATTTGCTTTTGTAGGTATAGCTTACATCGTTAATTGTCAATACATCCATGGTTTTTACTCCCTTTCACGTAATAGTAACAATACATTTGTTCTTGCAGCTCTTGCCGCCGAGAATATGGCTCCGAGCATATAACAAGCGAGGAATATCAGTGGCCGCTCAAAGTTCAGATACCCCCAAAAAACAGCAATTGCAGCAAGCCCGAGTGCCGAGCCGATTATGCACAGTAAAAATTGCTCGCCGAGCGCGACTGTGAATATGCTGCCTCTTCTCATGCCGACACTCCGCATAACGGCAAACTCCGCTTTGCGTTGCCGGGTCAGCAGCACACTGGTCAAAAACCCGACACCGACTGCAATAATATACACAAATGGTATTGCCACATCGACCAAAATCAGGTTTTGCCGCAGGGGTTCAAGAGTTTCAAAAAATTCGGAGTCATATATAGTCATGGCAAACGGACGAGTATCGAAAACCGGCATCACGCGTGGGAAAATAAGTGATGCAACATCCTTAAATGCGCTCAATTCACGGTTTTCTGCAAGCGTAATGCTAAGCAGCTCTGATAGAAGCGGAGCCTCCGCGATGTCCTCGGCAAGTGCGCTTACCGTCCAAAATGGAAGGTATACCAATGAATCTCCCGTATCGGAGGACACCGTGCCGATGACTGTCACTTCTTCCTCACGCGCCTTTGCTTCCTCACCCGGCAAATTGACCATTATGTTGATGCTCACTCTGCCGCCGTCAACCATCTCCAGCAAGTCGTCGCTGACAATCGCTGTCAGCTCGTTTCCTTGCATCAAACTCTCGTCATAACCATAGAAAAAATTAACATCCGAAGTTTCCGAAGCGAGCACAGCATCTGCCGCTAAGCCCGTGACACCGATTAACTCAACGCCTATATCTCCAATTAATGACTTCACTTCAAAGCTGCGCCTAAGCATCAATTCGTTTGTGAACCGATACAGCGATACGGGCATATCGGGGTCTGTAAATATGCTGATATAATCCTGCGCTACAGCCAGTTCATCCGTAACATCCCCCCATAGGTCGCTGAGCTGTGCAACGACGACGAAGTTGTCCATTGTGTACTCATATTCATACTCAAGCCACTCCCTGATACCACCAAGCGCGTTAATGAGCACAACCAGTGTAAACGCAACCAGTGGGACGGCAAGGATTTTTATGCCCTCGCGAAGCTGCCGCTTCAGAGCATATCTAAACATTGTACCCATCAGCCTTCCCCCTTCCCTGCGCTGAGCGTTTTAAACACTACTACGCGCTCGGACATAAGCGCAGTCACAACAAGCAGTAAAGCAGCACCACCTACTGCCGAAATTGTCAGAGCCGCAGTAGACCTGCTCAAAGGTATGCTGTTTCTAAGCCCTGCATCGGCTGCATCACTTAGCCTCAAGTCACGAAACTCTAAAGTAAACGCCTCGGTAATATTTGCCGCCGCATCCACAATGTATCCAAATATAGGAATCGTGACTGCGAGCGATATGCCCAATGATAATATTATTAAAAGTGCGCTTTGAGCGAAAACCCACCCAAATCTGTTTTTCTTGCTGACACCAATCGCACAGAGCACCGCGGCTTCCTTTCGTTTGCGTGCAGTGTAGAACATGGAGAACAAAAATACGACAGCAATCCACACCGCAAGAACAAGCCCTAAAATCCACGACATACCAAAGCGTAAGTTTGAAAGTGCAACCATCAATGTACCGTAACCCTGGTCGAAAAACCGAAATAACACTGCATACCCATATTCAATGCTGTTGATAGTCGCCCTTGTCTCTTGAATAAAACCGTTCGGGATAATTAATCCATCGGCAAGGAGCGGTACATGCTCACGGACATTAAAATCGGACACGGGCTCGCCGGAAACTCCTTCAAACGAGCTATCGGGTATTATCACCATATTGCGCGGTATAGCGTGGTCGTCTATATCCCACAGAAATGTGTCCATTATTCCGACTATTGTAAACCCTATAGGCTCCGTGACTTCGAGATCGGGGTGATACAAACTCGGTATCCAAATATTTGCCAAAATTGAGCCTCTGTACCCTCCGGGTGAAAACCACGTTGGCACATAACCAAGAACTGCGGCATACAGTCTCAGCGGCAACACATCACCGACAGACAACTCATTGTGCTCCGCAAAATGACGAGTGACCAGAGCGACACGCTCACCGTTTCTAATCTCTCCGGCTGTGAATATTCTACCCTCCGTAAAGAGATTTCTGCGCTGGTTGACCCGGAAAAGGCTGTTGGCATCACCTGTGGTCAAAACAGGGAAGCTTTCAGCCGACACCGCAGCGATGTCCAGCTCTTCTATCATGCGTGCCCAAATTTCGGTGTCGAGCGCATCTTCTAAGCTACCCGTCACTTCAAAAAAGCTAGGCTCTGCGCTCTCATCTCGCTGTATTACAAGTGGCTCTCTTATCTCAAGCGGTAGGTAATCTACTCCCCAACTCGCCCATCCGAGCAGCCTAAGCAGCTCATTTGAGTCATAGACATAACCCACCGAAACCTCTGTCAGCTCGCGCTGTGGAGTATCCATAATCAAAGCACTCATTCCCGCTCCGAAGCCACCGGGTCTGTAACTGCCTGTCACAATATATTGCTGTCCTCCCTCAAACGGAGCTACGCCGCCGTAATCCAATATAAAGCTTATCGCTATACGCCTGCCGGGTCGCTCATAGCTTCGGTGCAGATGCAAGACTTCTTCAACGGTAAAGGTGGCTCTGTATGTCCGCTCAACAAATACGGTATATGTTCTTTCTTCGTCGGGTATATCGGCTGCATCATCCGAGTCGATATCATCCCACTGCCAACGTAGCCTATACTCCGCCTCTACCCTCTCACATGTGACAAAAAACGCAGCCGTTGACATGGGCGAAAGGCTTGCAATATGGGGTTCTATACCGAAACCCTGCGTGCGAAGCGGAACTGTTGTAATGCCCTCGGCATGAGCGTTATACAGCCGCCGAGTGTCAAACTGCAATAGCTCCGAGCTGTATACCCTTTCCCGAAGCAATTCATGTGCCTCATCTTCAGATATATTATTCTCGTCTGCATAGCGGCTGACCATAAAGGAATCCGGAACGCCAATGGTTGTAATTGTATCGTCAATGTCAAGTATCGCTCTGTGCGCCGAATACCAGAGACCGGCAGAAATGCATAGCAATGTGCCGGCAAATGCCAGCAACAGGCAGAACAGTACGTTTGATACTGTACTGCGCCTGAGTTGCCGCCTTATGTATCTAAAAAATTTCAAGAAACGCATTTTACAAATCACCTGCTTAGTGTACCCGGAAACGGAAAAAACTGCCCCCTTGTCATACAAATGTCTGATGCACGACAGAGAGGACAGTCCCTTCTTTCTGTCATAATTTTATAAAATGAAAAGCCACATCAGTCCATATAGGACCGCCATTGCTATGAGCAGCACAGGCATAAATGTAATGAATGCTGCGATGACCATAGCTAAAAAATCGTTTTTCTCGAGAGGCATTTCTTCAACGTTTCTATAATGCTCATCGAGTTGTTCTTTAGTTTTTTTGATAGGTAATCTTGATCTGATTACTTCGGGTAAATGAAACATTTTAGTGACCATATCCTTTTGTATCGTGTTACAGCGGAGAGTGCGTGCCCTATGTCACCTAACCTTCGACCGGGAAATGACAGGCTACAAAGTGCTCAGGTCTCAGCTCGCGCCACTCGGGAACGTCGGTTTTGCATATATCCGTTGCGTACTCACATCGTGTGTGGAACTTACAGCCCGGAGGCGGGTTTACAGGGCTGGGAATGTCGCCTTCTATAACTTGAAGTTCCTTGCGTGATTCCTCATCAGTGGTCGGAATAGCTTTGAGCAAGACGTTTGTATACGGATGAAGCGGCTCGCGGTAGATGTCGTCTGAGTTGCCAAGCTCCACAAGGTGGCCGAGATACATGACACCGACACGGTCGCTGATGAATTTAACTGCGCTGAGGTCGTGAGAGATGAACAAGTACGTAAGATTTGCACTGTCTTTGAGGTCCATAAGCAGATTAATAATCTGTGATTGGATAGACACGTCAAGTGCGCTGACAGGCTCGTCACAAACAATAAACTTAGGTTGGGGCGCGAGTGCGCGGGCTATGCCTATGCGCTGGCGCTGACCACCCGAAAATTGATGCGGATAACGGTGTAGGAAGTAGTTTTGCAGACCGCATTTATCCATTACACTGATAACGTACTCTTCGAGTTGCCGTGAACCTTTTGCGTACATCTTATGCGCAACCAGTGCTTCGCCTATGATGTTACCAACAGAGAAACGCTGATTAAGCGATGAATACGGATCTTGGAATATGATTTGCAGGTTTCTCCTTTGACGGCGCATCTCTTCTTTTGTTAGCCTACTGAGGTCGATTGATATGTCGCGGGCTTGCTCCAGTAATTCAAAGCCTTCCCTGTCACGACATTTTTCCAAGATTTCATCAAGGACTTTGTCGTGCTTATCACGTTTCTCTTCCGCATCTTTTACTCTAACATCAATCTCAGTTATCGCTTTCTCAAGTTTAGCGAGTTTGCTATCCTCAGAACTCGAACGATTTTTGCTTTCGAGGTATGAATCACGCTTTAATACAAGTAATTGCCTTGCCGTTTGCAGCTTATTGAGTTCCCCTATCGCCGCTATATTTGTTCTTGCCGCACCGGCGAGTGTAAGTAGGTCGTCTGAGAGCAATAATGCGCCGCAGAGCCTCACCTGTTCCGGGAAGTCGCGAATCATTTCCTCCGGAGTACCTTTAACCTTTGTGATATTGGAGGCATCCTTCAGTGCATATTTCGGAGCAAAGTCATTTATTGTTATCCCCGTATAGCGCACGGTGCCCTCTGTCTGCGTGTAGAGCTGTAGCATAACTCTGCCGAGTGTTGTTTTGCCGCAACCGCTCTCGC
This sequence comes from Oscillospiraceae bacterium, assembly GCA_009786445.1. GTDB lineage: Bacteria > Bacillota > Clostridia > Oscillospirales > Oscillospiraceae > WRMH01. The sequence goes on from WQTE01000028.1 coordinate 9,244, forward strand.
CCACAAGCCCGAGTGTTTCACCCTCATAGACATCTACCGTAACGCCGTCTACAGCCTTAACATATTGGCGCATTTTGGCAAAGGGATTTTCCTTATTGAGAGGAAAGTGCATTTTAACATTTTCAAGCCGCATAAGCGCTTTTCTTTTTTCAGCCATTTTGACGCACTCCTTTCTTTGGATAGAAGCAACGAACGAACTGCCCCTCGCTTAAGGATGTGACTTCACTTACATGAGCTAAATCCGGCATTTCATCTTTGCATTTATCGGTAGCATATTTGCATCTCGGTGCAAATCTGCACCCTTTCGGCAGGTCCAGCGGATGCGGAACCGAGCCGGGAATAGCATCAAGCCTGTCTCCCTGATTGCCTGAGAGCATCGGTATAGACGTCAGCAGAGCTTCAGTATAGGGATGGGAGTATTCAGTCATCGGCTTAAATATATAGTCAACCGGAGCAAGCTCAACAACCTGCCCGCAGTACATGACTGCAACCACGTCGGCCATTTGGTTTATAACTCCGAGGTCATGGGTTATGAACATTATCGCCGTGTTAAACTCCTCTTTCAGTTCATTCATCAAGCGAAGTATCTGCGCTTGAATCGTAACATCTAAAGCAGTTGTCGGTTCGTCTGCGATTAAGAGCTTTGGTTTACATGCAAGTGCCATGGCAATCATAACGCGCTGACGCATACCGCCTGAGAGTTGATGAGGGTACTGGTTAATCATCTTCTCGGCATTTGGTATTTTGACCGCCTCAAGCATCTCTACCGCGCGCATACGCGCCTGTTTTCCCGTCATGCCCTGATGCAAAAGCAATACTTCGCCGATTTGTCTGCCGACTGTAAACACAGGGTTTAGAGATGTCATCGGCTCTTGGAAAATCATAGAAATCTTATTGCCGCGGATTTGATACATCTTCTGCGCCGAGTAATCACTTATTTTTTCGCCTTCAAACCAGACTTCGCCTTCGTGGATCCTTTGATTTTTTTCAAACAGCTTCAAAACAGAGAGTGCTGTCTGACTCTTGCCGCTGCCCGATTCACCGACGACTCCGAGTGTCATGCCCTCTTCAATGGCGAGACTGACACCGTCAACTGCACGGATAAGACCTTTTTTCGTGTCGAAATAGCAGTGAACATTTTTTATTTCAAGCATTTTGTTTAACTTCTCACTCATATGCCACCCCTACCTTTCTTCGGCTTTCGGATCCATCGCATCGCGAAGTGCATCGCCAATCATGTTGATTGATAATGCAGCCGCCACGACAAAGAGTGCCGGTATGATCCATCGCCACCAGAAGTACCTGAGAACTATCGAGTCCTGCGCACCGTCAAGCATATTACCCCACGACGGAGTGGGTTCCTGAATGCCAAACCCGAGGAATGAAAGCGCAGCCTCCGTCAATATAAAAGAAGCATATTGAAGCGTAACAGACACTATTACAAAATTAAATACGTGAGGCAGGATATGCTTTGTCATAATAGAGCGTTGCTTTATGCCAAGTGCTTTAGCGGCAAGGACAAAGTCCTTTTCGCGCTCAAGCAGGAGCTGAGCACGTATGAGTCTTGCAAGTCCCGTCCAGCTCAATACGCCCAGCACAATCATGATAAAGTACATGCGCTCGGCTTCATTTAAATTATCCCCTAATACAAAACTGAGCGTGATGGCAAGCGGAAGAAATGGGATAGCATCAAATATGTCTGCAAGACGCATCAAAGCGTGATCGAGCCACCCACCAAAGTAACCGCTCGACAGACCAATTATTATAGCTATCAGCGTGGCGATTATTACACCTATTATACCTACGGTCAAAGAGACTCGCCCACCGTGCATTATTCGGGTAAAGATGTCTCTTCCCCACTGGTCGCTGCCAAAAATGTAGCCTCTGTTGCCCCATGTTTCAACAATGTCACCATCTGCATTCACAGCATAAAATTGGAATGCATCCGCGAACACCTGAGTTACCCCCGCCTGATTGATGTTACGTGGTAAATTCAGTTGACCCAAGGTATTTGAGCCCCAGACAAATACTTCACCCGTATCTTTTACTGCGACAAAGTTATTATATGCGGAGGCTATATCTACGACATTATCGGGTACCATATCTTCGGGGAAGCTGTTTAACCCGTCAATAACACTGCCCCATAGATGCAATTGCCCGGTATCATCTCTGGCCAGTACGTTACGGTTGGTAACAGCTACCTCAACTATACGGACAGAGCCATCTTGCAGCTCGGGCGGTACATTTAGGAAAAACTCTGTGCCCCTGTCTCCCATAGGCATAACCGTACCATCATCGAGAAGCAGGATCATATTGTGGTGACCGGCAGCAACGTAAACTATTCTGCCTTGAGCGGCTGTCGGGATAACAAATGTGCTTGTGGCTTGTATACTACCCCAGAGATATAGAAATCCATTATCGCCAAGTACAGCAGCCCATGTTGTTCCGGCGAGTACCTGCACAATTTTTTCGGTTCTGTTGATAGACATCATCCGCCTCATATCGGATGTTATCTCTGCTTGACCGTGTGCAACATGTCCCCAACCGTAGAAGTTGCCCTCATCATCAACTGCGAGAATAAACCTCGTGCCTGCTGCTATATCGACAATATGCGCCTCCTGTATTTCTTCAGGAACTTGGAGCATAAACTGTGATATGCCTTCCATTTCACGGTTAGGCTCAGCACCCCAGACATGGATGTTACCGTCGTCGGTGAGTGCGGCACTAAAAGATACGCCCGATATAATTTTTACGATGTTCAAATCGGCGAGTTCACGCGGATATCGAAGAAAGTTTCGCGACGGGCGTATATTGGTGTTTGTGAGGTCAAGAGCGCGGTCTAACGGATTTAGTAAAGACCCGACAAACGAAAACAAGAAGATAGCGACAAACAAACTAAAACCTATAATAGCCATTTTATTGCGGATGAATCTGTGCATGACAGCCTTCATAGGTGTGCGCATAGCTTCTTCTTCAAGAATGTTTTTTTCTATTTTATCTCGTACAAACAGCCGCTTAAACATGGAAAGGAACGACTTGCCTACTTTTTTCCCGGTACTATTGTTATCAGACATTCGTCACCCCTCCTATTTAAGTTTAATCCGCGGGTCAATGAGCCCGTAGACTATATCTGCAACGAGCATTGCCGTCACACTGACCATCGAGAAAAATAGTTGCATAGAGATTATGAGATTTCGATCTCTGCCTTGCACTGCGGCGACTATCATTCTTCCGATTCCGTTGTAGCCAAAAACCATTTCGGTTACTGCCGCACCAGCAAAGAGCGAAAAAACAACTCCTACAATTATGGTTGAAATAGGTATAAGGGCGTTACGAAACGCATGAGAGTAGATTACAACTTTCTCACTTAGACCCTTTGAGCGTGCTGTGCGTATATAGTCTTGCGAGAGTGCATCTATCATGGCGTTCCGTGTATAGCGTATAGCACCGGCAAGACTGATAATAATCAGCGTTGTGGCAGGTAAAACAAGGGTCCTCACCCACTGAAGAGTATATTCCGTACCCTGTAGCAGCGCCCTGTTCGGCATTCCGCCAATCGGAAACCAGCCCAAATTTATCGAGAAAATAAATATCAGCGAAAGCCCAAGAAAGAATGCCGGTACTGAAAATGCTGCAAGAGAAAATACTTGCCATGAGTTGTCAAAAAGTGAGCCGCGCTTCACAGCCATTTTTATTCCAATCGGCAAGGCAATAATAAGGTATATTACATTTATGGTGGCATTTAGTATTATGGTGTTCCGAAGCGGCTCGCCGATGACATCATTGACGGGTCTGTTAAAGAGTGATGAGTGACCAAAATCTCCTAAAACAAAATAGTTATACAACCAACGAAAATATTGAACAACTATAGGTTGATCCAGACCGAGTCGTTCTCTCATTGACTGGAGCGCAGCCTCCATAAGTTCCGGTCTCATATCCGGATTAAGCATCATTCTCGCAGGATCTCCCGGCATTGCTCTGCTCAGTGCAAAGAGCATTATCGTGATGCCGAGCAGTACGGGTATCAGCAAGATAAGGCGTTTAATAACGAACTTAATTAGCATTAGAATGACCGATCCTTTCCAAGTTCTTTAGGCACAAAAATAGCTCGTGAAAACAATTGCAATCTTGTCATTTCGTGCATCATTTGCGGTTACCCGTGGGGGAAGCAAATCGCACATTCTCTCGATAGTTTGAACTCGGTCAAACTACTCATCTTACTTGTTTTACCGTGAAATCGGGGAGATGCAGTATCTCCCCGATTTCACGGTTTAGTTTTTGCGTTTGCTCAACTTAACAGACTTTTACTATCTGCAAGCTGTAGCTTTTCTATTTTTTTACTATCCGGCAAGTGATATTTGAGTTATGATTTGTGCCCAGTTAACAAATGCTGTAGAACCGAGATTTACAACTCTGTCGCTGTGCAAGTCAACACTCATGTTTGAGTAGAGCGGCAGTGCCGGCATCATTTCGTTCCAGCGAACTACATAGTCAAACCAAGTATCAAGGAATGATGCATAGTCGCCCGGCTCTGTGTTGCGAAGTTCAAGTGTGAGCCTGTCGATTTCAGGATCGGAGAACCCTGTCGGATTTATTGTTGTTCCGATGAAGTCTGTGTGCCATGAGCGGTAGGGGTCAAATGCCATTGCAAATGTAACACCCATTGAGAATGTGCTGAACATACGCTCGCCTTCCTCAAGAAGCCATGGTTGTGAGAAGTGTCTGATAACAGAAGCCCACTCAAGGAATTGGCTTGTGAACTCAATACCTGCCATTGCAGCGTGTCTCACTGTGTCGAGAAGGATTGCATCGCCGATTTCAGCGTTTGCAGCACCATTGTGGATTACAAGCGGCTCGCCTGCTGCGTTGTGGCGAAGATATGTGCCTTGCTCATTAGCTTGAGTTCTGTCAAATGGTGTTGAGCCGTCTGCTTCAAATACCCATTCGGTCAGGTCAAGACGATCGTGTGCCATTTCGATGTTTAGAGAAATCGGTTGGATTGCTTCGATGACTTCTGCTCTGCGAGCATGCCACATCCACTGTGCTTCGCCGATTTCGGAGTCAATCAAGCTGCCGTAGCCTTCAAGTACGTTGTCAAGAACTGCCTGACGGTCAACAACATGTGCAAATGCCCAGCGGACATTGACATCTTGCATCGGACCCCAGTCAGCTACAAGATTCATCATGCCGTAGCCGTTGCGGAGAATTTCAACTGTTGAGAATCCGGGTTCTGCAATGACACGCTCAATTCTTGCGCCGCGGATTTCAGCAGGAAGCAGGTCAACTTCGCCCGCAAAGAGCATATCAACAGCTACTTCGTCAGGTGCGTATACTTGTTGGATGAATTCGATTGTAGGTAGTCTGCCTTGTGAGTCGCCGCCAAAGAGCGGATTTCTTTGTACTGTAACGATATTGTTTTCAAAGCTTACAAAAGTGTAAGGACCTGCAGTAACTGTGGGATGGAAACGCTCTGTAGTTGAGACACGGTCTGCATGTGCTTGAATGTCTTGGTCGAATCTTGAGCCGTTTTCGTTGGAAACTACTTCAACACCCGGTGCCCAAACGTGAAGAGGCAGAGGAGCTACATCAAACCATATCATTTCAAAAAAGAACGGAAGATGCGCTGCATCAACGGTCACAGAAAACTCATAATCGCCGAGGAGACGTACTCCCGCGAGATATTCATTGGGTTGATCCCATCCGAGTCTTTCAGGTACGTATGGGTCTGGTGCCCATTCGCCATCTTCTTCTTCATCCCAATCTTCAGGCTCTTCTTGGTCGTCGCCCCAATCATCCGGCTCTTCAGACATTACGGGACTGCCGCGGTAATCAGGGAATCCGAGACGCTCATCAACATGGCCCCAAGTTGCTCCCGCCATGAACCATTCCGGTGAAGACCACCAGAGTTCACTTGCAACAAAGTCACGTGCTGTAATCTCTGTGCCATCGTTCCAAAGGAGACCTTGGTTGATTGTGAATGTGTAAGTGATGTTTCCGTCAGCATCGACTGTTCTTTCGTAGTCAGCAACAACTGTGGGGTTGATATAGAATTCACCTGCATTGGTGAATGCAACTGTTGAAACTGTACCGGAAATTAAGTTTCTGATGGTTACGCAGTATGCTGAGTTACCCCAACCTGCCATGAAGTCACCGGCTGCCGGTGCGCCATAGCCTATTGTAAATGTATTTGCGCGCGGGTCATCGACCGCAGGTGGTGGCACCGGGTCTGCAGGATCCGCAGGTGTTGCAGGATCTGCAGGGTCTGCAGGGTCTTCAACCGGAGGTGGCACCACATTGCCATCTTCTGCTGGTGCGCAGGCTGCCACCATGATACCTATCATGGTAATTGCGAGGAGCAGGGCTAGTATCTTTTTGATTTTCATTCCTTTTTATCCTCCATATTTTTTTATTAATCAACACGCATTGCGTGTAAGATCCCGCTTTAATGTAACAATTTGTCAAAAATGTTACATTTGAAGTTAAAATTTTTCTAAGTTATACGAGAAACCGCTGCATTCTTTGCTGCTTCTTAATAATTACTTTGCCTTCTTAAGCGGGTAGTATACAGTAATTAGCCTTGATTGTCAATAGATATTAGAGGATTAAGCACTAAAAACATAAATAAAAACACAAGCGATAATATGTAATACTTTGTTCATATTTAACATCTAATAAAAACCTCATCTGAGTCAATTGAAGTCAAGCCCTAAATAGACCTCATTTTTGTCATCTTGGGTCACGCCTATGTAGCGTTTTGTGACTGCAAATGAGCTGTGATTGTATATATCCATGATAACTGCCGGGGACACCCCTTCCTTCCAAGCGTGGTAGCCAAGAGTTTTACGCAGCGAGTGACATGACACGCGATTTTGAAACGCCAGAGCATCTGCGGCATCTCGGATAATGCGATATGCCTGAGTGCGCCCGATAGCTTTTTTGGTTTTTTTACTTTTAAATATAGCATCGCTCGGTGCCGCAGCGGTAAACGATAAAAGCTGGTTAAGCGCAGATACGATTTCCTTGTTAAGCGCAATCGACACTGTTTTTCCGGTTTTCGTCTCCGATAATTTCAGCACGTCCTTAACTCGATTGGCCCTAAAGTCATAGACATCATCCCATTTCAGGCGGAGCAAATCGCTAATCCTGAGTGCTGTATACAGACCCATAATAATCAGTGTTAAGTTTCTGTATTGTCCTTTGTCTTTGAAATAGAGCGAAAGCGCGGCTGTTTGGTTTTTGTCTCTTATTGGTTCGGTCGCCATATATTTTATCCCTCCACACACCTATTTTCACAAAGCATTTTACACCTTTGCCGCTAGCAATGCAACGACAAATAATATCAGTATAAAGCTGTATATAACGGTGTTTACAGAGATTACAATCGATAGTTTTGCATATTTATTCAAATGTAACATATTTGACAAATTGTTACATTCCGCACGCGAATCAGCACTGTGCAAGATGTTAACGATAGTTAAGACAAGCACGATCGGATTAACACTAATTTTTATTCAGATATTCATCTGCGCTGCGCGTGCCAGTATGGGAAATCTTTCAAAATTTACATGATAATATCATCCTTTAATCATTCACGCTATGCGTGTTGATAAATAAAAAATTTATACAGGAGGATAACGAAAAAATGAAAATTAAGAAGATTCTTGCCCTGCTCCTCGCAGCTGTTATGATGTTCGCACTTGTAGCGGCATGTGCTGCCGACCCGGTAACGGCAGATCCCGAGGCGCCGCCAACCCCGCCACCCGCAGCGGAAGCTACACCCACACCGGAACCAGGTGAAGACCCTGCTCCTGAAGTGGCGGACGGAATGGAAGGTGTCCGTGCCAACACACTCATTGTCGGACACAACCATGCAATCGGCGGAAACTTTGTCGGTGGATTTACCAACGCCGCTGTTGACCTGGATGTTCTGGACTTACTGTTTGCACACAGCTTATTCTATTTTGAGGATGACGGCTTGATTACAGTCAACCCGACAGCAGTTGCAGGCGAACCTGTGATTACTGACGATGCAGAAGGCAACAGAACCTACACATGGACAATCAATTCAGGACTCTTGTGGTCCGATGGCAGAGAAATCACAGCCTATGACTATGCAGCAGACGTCCTTTGGAGAGCCAGCGCAATTTGGGCAGACGATGTAGGTGCAGGTTGGAGCAGAACTGTCTACATGAATCTTCTCGGAAGAGATGCTTATCACGAGGGTGAAAGCGAATACTTCGCAGGCGTGCAGGTTCTCGACAACAACACCTTGGCAGTTACAATCAATCATGAGAATCTACCTTTCTTCTGGGAACCCCAATGGGCTTCGGTAGCACCGATTCCGCTCCACCACTGGGCACCGAGTGTGTCGGTTGTCTCTAACGAAAACGGCATTAGATTTGACGGCGATATTACCGACTATATGTTCGCTGTTGCTGAAGACCAAGTATGGGCGATGTCTGTTACTTCAGGTGGCTACACTCTGATTGGGTGGGAAAATGAAATCGCAACACTTCAAAGAAACCCGCTATTCAGCGGTGACCCATGGGGCAGAATGCCTACCATCGAATATGTTCAAGTCATTGTTGTGCCGTCTGAAGTTGATGTTGACAACCTCTTTGCAGGCGATGTCGATTTGCTCCCCGGGGTGCTCACAGCATCAAAAATCGAGCGCGTAATGGCTAACCCCGACTTTGCGGCACATGGCTACATCAGAATCGGATATGGCGTCATCAACTTCGTACACTACGGCGACCATGTCGGCACAGATGTCTATGTCCGCCGCGCTTTTGCCCATACACTCGACCGTCAGGGAGTGCTTGACCATGTACTCGGCGGCTTCGGAAGCCTTATCGACACAATGGCTTCTCCCGGACAGTGGATGTGGAGAGCAGTACAAGCTCGCGCTCTTGAGCAAATGATAGAATACACTTTCAGCGTTGAGCAGGCAATATACTGGCTTGACCAGACAGAGTGGCTGTTTGAAGAAGATGGCGTAACTCCATGGAATCCCGAGCTTGCTACTACAGATCAGACATATCTCCGCCATAATGCAGCAGGCGAACCGCTTATCTTCAGAATGGGCGGCGGAGCACCCGATGTCCTTGAAGGAATCAATCTTAACGCCCCCGCACCCGCATCTCTCGCAGGCATGGGATTTGTTGCTGATTTTGTTGACTTCATGGGAGTTATAATCCCAAGTCTCAATGCTCCTTGGGATCTCGATGAGATTACACATTATGCATTTGCAATGGGCTTTGGCTTCACTCCGGTTGTAGACCCGTACTTCAGCTTCCACACAAACAACATCGGAACAGCATCTAACCCGGCATTCTCCGATCCGGTAATGGATGACATTCTTGTCCGTATGCGTGAAACAGACTCCGCTGATGTTGACCAGTGGCTCGAAGCCTACTTAGAGTTTGTAATCAGATTCAACTATATGCTTCCTACGCTTCCGCTCTACAACAACATCTGGCACGATATGTACAACCCGAGAATCGAAGGCTTGAGTGCGGTTAATGACTTTAACGGTTGGGCACAACACATCAGTGCTCTCTCACTCACAAGAGCGCCTTAGTCATAAGATAATTAACTAACTCTTAGGACAAATCAAACCGTAAAATCGGTGGGGAACGTTTCTCCGCCGATTTTCGGTAAAAGCAAAAAAACAAAGATATCGGTGGAGAACCGCCGGTTCCCCTCGGTTTCGGATATATAGAGTAGGTGACCATTATGCTCATTAGGTTCGTAATAAAACGCATCATCATTTTATTCCCCGTTGTCATAGGTATTTCTATTATCTTATTTATAGTGCAGCATATTATGCCGGGAGACCCTGTCAGGGCACTGATGCCCCCTGATGTCAGACCCGAGCACTGGCAGGCAGTCTATGATGCTATTGAAGCTAGGCTGGGACTCGACAGGCCGGTTATAGAGCAGTACTTCCGCTGGGTCTACAGCTTTTTTATCCGAGGTGAGTTCGGATACTCAACTATGATGAATATGTCAGTTAACGCAGCGATAAGAGAACCGCTCCGCAACACCATTATATTAAACTCTTTCGTCATTATGTTCCATCTTGCAATTGCACTACCTGTGGGTATTAAAATGGCAGTCAAGCGAGGCAGCCTGTTTGATAATACATGGCAGGTTTTTTCTCTTGCCACTTTTTCTCTCCCGGCATTTTTTCTTGCTCTGACTCTTATTTTCATATTTTCCATTACCCTCGGGTGGCTACCCGTATCAGGTATGCCAAACCCGCATCTCCTGCAAGGCCGAGACCTGTACATCGGGTGGCTGCGGCATCTGGCTCTGCCTGTGACTACACTTGTCATAATGAGCTTGGCAGGTGCCATAAGATATATCAGAAATGCTATGATAGATGCGTTATCCCAAGACTATATCCGCACAGCCCGCAGTAAGGGGTTGTCAGAAAAAGTCGTTATATACTCTCATGCATTTCGCAACGCGCTCATACCAATTTCGACAATCATAGTCGGCGTTGTGTTCTCGTTGTTTGCCGGTGCTGTTATTACTGAAACAGTATTTGGATACAACGGAATCGGAAGACTCTTGATACAAGGTGTCAATAACCGTGACAGGATGCTGATTATTTCAACCAATATGCTGTTTGCACTGATAAATGTTACATCCATACTTATTGCAGATATTGTTTACGGTCTTGTCGATCCGCGTATTAAACTCAAGTAGGGGGTGTGAATAATGTCTAAACAAGAAAACTCTCACAAAAATCAAAGTACAGGCAGAAAGGTCGGCAAATCGTTTCTTTCAATGTTTAAGCGGCTTTTTGTTCGTGACAAACTTGAGCTTAATGTGCTGGAAGAAGAAGCTATGCGCACTCCTATGAAGGCCGTACTTATAAAGCTGGTTAACAACAAAATGGCAATTATCGGGTTTTGTATGTTTGTCGCCGTATTTCTTTTCTCCTTTGTTGGCTCATGGTTAAACCCCATAGATTTATTCTATGTCGAGCTAACAAACAGAAACATTCGCCCGTCGCAAAATATACTTAACTATCCGGCTGAGCTTGCTGATAAAAACATTGTCGTAATAGAATCGGGTGTATCCTTCAGCGTGGCACTCACCGATGATGGAAACTTAACCGTTTGGGGGACAGAGTGCAACACAGGCTGGCCGGGTATCTCAGACTTTATACTCGAGGTGCCCGAGGAAATCCAAAATGCGCACATAGTTGACATAGCAGTGGGCATGAGATTTATCGTCACACTCGACGACGAAGGAGTCTTTCGCGGCTGGGGTCATGCCGCTCACGGTCAGACCGAAATCCCTCAGATGGTAGAAACATTTATGATGTTTGACGGAGCGCGGGATATTGCCGAAATTTTGGCCGGGGCAATGTGGTCAGGTGTGCTTAGTGATAACGGATTCCTATACTTCTGGGGCAGTTTCCAGGCCGAGCAGAACTTTATAGTACCGTTTGAGGCTCAGGGCAGGATAGTGGGCGTAAGAGCCGGTGATGTCAACATGATACTTCTGCTCGATGATGGAACTATTATGCCGATGGGTGTCAGAGGAACAGAATTTATCAACAATGTCCCTCCTGAACTCATGGACGGCTCCGTGCGTGTTGAGGATGTAGTTGTGACAAACCGTAATGTGCTCGCACTTGACGAACACGGCAACTTACATATTTGGGGAAGTTCAATAGACAGGCTCAATAGATTCCCTGATGGCTTTGTCCCCGAAAGAGTGGTGGCTATTGCAGCCGGATACAGAAATTTCGTAGCCTTAAAAGATACAGGTGAAATAGTTGTATGGGGCGGGGAGGAACTCGGGGTGATAGACACCCCCCGCAATATCGAAGATAAGCCTGTAGCCCGGATTTTTGGCAGTTCGTTTCAGTTTTATGCAGTTGATGAATACAACAACATACTCGGAGCATGGGGCAACAGGGGCTACTTATTCGGCTCCGATGATGCCGGTCGTGATATATTCACGAGGCTTATGCACGGTGGACGAATTTCACTCACTGTTGGAATCGCCGCTGTCATTATAGCTACGTTCATTGCCATAGTTGTGGGTCTTGCAAGCGGTTTTTTCGGTGGTTGGGTAGACCACACATTAATGCGCCTTGCTGACATCTTTGATGGCATACCGTTTTTACCGCTTGTAATTACACTTTCCTTTGTTATCGGAGATGCAATGACGGAAATGCAAAGACTGTATTTCATAATGATATTGCTCGGTGTGCTTGGCTGGACGGGTCTTGCAAGGCTCATCCGCGCACAAATACTGGTTGAGCGTGAAAAAGACTTTGTTCTTGCCGCCCGCTCTCTCGGTATCAAGCAAAGGCATATTATGAGCAGACATATCTTGCCGAATGTTTTTAACTTCGTCATTGTCAGTGTCACCTTGTCGTATGCAACCTTCATACTTACGGAAGCAGCACTCAGCTTCCTCGGCTTCGGTCTGCGTGAGCCGATACCATCGTGGGGTAATATGCTGACAGCCGCAGAGGATGCGACAGTCGTGCAATACTTTTGGTGGCGTTGGATTATTCCTGGGAGTTTTGTAGTTCTGGCAGCGTTGTCTATCAATTTGGTCGGCGATGCTTTGCGTGAAGCAATGGATCCGAAATCGGAAGAGAGGTAGCGGAAATTATGAATAATGCAATGCTTGAACTTAAAAATGTTCACTGCTACTTTGATACTAAAAAAGGTCTAATCCGTGCTGTAGACGGAGTCAGCCTTACAGTAGAGGAGGGCAAGACGCTCGGTATCGTTGGCGAATCAGGAAGCGGCAAAAGCCAAACGGCGATGTCGATACTGAAGTTGTTTGAAAAAAACCAAAAAATCCACGAGGGCGAGGTTTGGTTTGAGGGCGATAAAATCAGCGATTTTTCTGCGCAGAAGATGTATCAAATCCGCGGCAATAAAATCTCCATGATATTCCAAGAGCCAATGACATCGCTAAATCCGGTCTTTTCGATAGGCAAGCAACTAAGCGAGGTTTTGTTCCTACATCAGGGCATGAGTAAGGAGCAGGCAAAAAAGCGCTCAATAGAGATGCTTGAGGCTGTCAAGATTCCCAATGCCGACCAGCTCATCAAACGTTATCCGCATCAGCTCTCGGGCGGTATGCGCCAGCGAGTGATGATAGCCATGGCGCTTGCGTGTAATCCTAAGCTCCTGATCGCCGATGAACCTACCACTGCACTGGATGTTACGATTCAGGCCCAGATACTGCGCCTGATGAATGAGCTCAAAGAGCAGTTTAACACGGCAATCATGTTCATTACACATGATCTTGGTGTCATAAACCAGATGGCTGATGAAGTTGCCGTCATGTATTGTGGTCAGGTTGTAGAAATTGCTCCGGTTGATTCGATTTTTAAGCCTATGACCCGCTTCTCCCATCCCTACACCGAGGCACTTTTGGTGTCCATACCGCTGCTCACAGGCAATCAGGGCGACAGGCTTGAAGCGATTCCGGGTGCTGTACCGCACCCTCTGGATTTGCCCAAGGGATGCAGATTTGCGCCGCGGTGCAAGTATAGAACAGAAAAATGCGATGCGCAAATGCCGGAACTTACTAAAGTCAGCGGTGAACAAAGCGTTCGCTGCTTCTATCCTGAAAAGGGGGTGCGTAACAGTGGCTGAAGCAACACAAAAGAAACCCAAAAATGTACTTATGTGTCTCGACAATGTAAAAATGCATTTTCCGCTCAATAAAGAAAATCCCTTTTCCAAGAGTCGCCCGACTGTAAAAGCTGTAGATGGAGTGACCCTGGATGTCTATGAGGGTGAAACACTCGGTCTTGTTGGTGAGAGCGGTTGCGGCAAAACAACACTTGGCAGGGTTATGCTACAACTTTATACCCAGACAGAAGGCACTGTAATGTACAGGGGCATCACGTTAAACGACTACTCCCCCGCCTATGCGCTGAAAGATGCAAGCAAGATCCCCACAGTCAAAGGCACCCCCGAAGAGATAGTTAAAAACTTTCCGAATCAGGCAAGGCTTGCCGCAGGATTGCTGCTGCATGACGACTTAAATGATTTAACCCAAAAAATTAAGGATAATCTCTCGGCAGTAAAAGAGGTAAACCGTATAGAAACGGCACTGGATTTACTTAACATCAAACGCACTTCTTATGAAGAAAGCGAAAATTTGTCTGCGGGCGAAAAGAGCAAGCTTGCAAAAGTTATGAACAAAATCAAAGAACACGAGGCTAGTCTTAACAAATCCTCGAAGAGACGTGATGACAGCGATGCACTTCTCACAGAGATAAGGGAAAAATGCAAAAACAAGCCGGGGTATGACATTCTCGATGCTGCTCGCGATGTGTCTATTGACCTCAGCCGCCTCACAAAAGATGAGATGCGCCGCCAGCGCAGACATCTTCAGGTAATATTCCAAGATCCGTACTCTTCGCTCAACAGCAGATTTACAGTTGGCAATATCATCAGTGAATCGCTTGTTGCCCACAACATGTACGGGAAAGGCACGAAACAGCTTGAGGAGTACACACTCAGCGTTATGGATAAGTGTGGTCTGCAAAATTACTTTTTGCACCGCTATCCGCACCAGTTCTCGGGCGGTCAACGGCAGCGCATAGGTATTGCCCGCGCACTCGCTCCAAACCCTAAGTTTATAGTCTGCGATGAGCCTGTAAGCGCACTTGATGTGTCTATACAGTCACAGATTATCAATCTGCTCATGGATCTCAAAGAGGGCGGCGGATACACATATCTTTTTATATCCCACGACCTCAGCGCTGTTAAATTCATCAGCGACCGCGTCGGTGTTATGTATCTGGGGAATCTTGTAGAGCTGGCTTCGTCAGACAATATTTTCAGAGAGCCGCTCCATCCGTATACAAATGTTCTGCTCAAAGCGATTCCTACTACAGATGAAGAGTCCAGAAAAGAATTGCAAGTCATTGAAGGAGATATTCCCAGTCCCGTAAACCCGCCACCGGGCTGTAAGTTCCACACACGCTGCGAGTACGCACAGGATATCTGCAAAACCGATGTCCCCGAGTGGCGCGAACTGCGCCCCGAACACTTCGTAGCTTGTCACTTCCCGGTCAGCAATCATAGTGCTGACTGGACGGAGACGTTTTCAAGCGAGCACGATGAGTCAAGCGAGGTATAATCATGTTTTCAGTTCCCAATCGTCTAAAAGAGCTGCTCCCGAAAAATAAAACTCAGGAGCAGCTTGATGAGCACTATGATAATGTTGAGCTGGAAAAGGGTGACTTTTTAGCCATGTGTTTAGCTGCATTCATCACGTTTGTTCCGGTGGTGATTGTAGCTCTGGTCGTTGTTTTTGGTTTGATGTGGATTCTTGTCAGATAAATAGTGCCAACAAGCCACAGAGCACCAACAGATGCCGGGCTTTGCAATCTCATCCCTCGAATTGTCACGGGTTATTCCTTCCTAGGTGTAATGCTGAGAGCCGTCCGGTTCTATAACAAGACGGGCTTTTGCACAATAGAAATTTGCAATATAGCTCATAATAAATGGGGAAACTCAAATCAGATTTGTCTTGACAAACCACAGTATCATGTGCTATCATAGCAAGCAATCGGGTGGCTCCTTTGCTGAGGTGGGTCGCTCCCGAAAAGTAGTGTTACTTGAGGAACGCCGCGCCTTAACCTAGGGTGCGGTTACTTCTTTTTGGTGATAGTAACCACCAAACTGATAACCGCGATGATTAGCATTAGAAGTGCTATGACTTCAAGCAGTGTCATGCAGCCACCCCCTTCACAGAGGAAGCAACCCCGCCACCGTTTCGCTTGCGGGCAGAGCATATCACAAAGCTTATGAGCATTGCAACCACAGTGCAAACACCCCAAAGTTGAAGATTTCACACTTTGGGGCGTTTTATGTAGAATATTAAAACTTAAAAGCATATTTTTCTACAAGATTTCTACATTTGGATGCATTTGTTAAATTTTTGTGACTGTTGACGTTGCGGGTCACAGAGGACTGCGACCCTTACGATTGCGTTTCCTACGATTGGTCTTTCTTTTTCATGTATAGGCGATGTCCGATTGTTCCTGCAATCAGTGCAAAACCGAGCAAACCAAGTACAAGCGGGAGTATCATACGCCCTGTGTAAAGGTTGGTGGTGTCGGTGCCGGTGTAGGCGAAGGTGGAGCCGGAGGTTATGCTATTAAGAGCGTACATGACTGTGTTCTATGTAATCTTGCAGATTCCAAACAATTTCATCACCGCCAAAAGTGTGTAGCGCATCATATGACTTTTCTATGAAATCAAAGAGACCGTA
>WQTE01000029.1 GCA_009786445.1 Oscillospiraceae bacterium
TCCGGATCTATCAGGTTCGGCTCTCCGGCAAATGCTGAAATAGCTCTGTATGGTGAGTTACACCAGCCATTTGCATGTTCGACAGGCAGAATCTGCCATGCGTGAAATCCTGTGTCACACAGAAAATCAATAAATTCCATTGCCTGCTTACCCAACACGCCTATACCGTAAGGCCCCGGCAGTGATGTAACAGGCATCAATACGCCCGATGAGCGTGGATACTTATGCTTAGACATTCCAAATTTCCTTTGCATATTTTCTTATTACTTCGTCGCTTGAGAAGCAGCCGGAGTGTGCGATATTCATCGCCGACATTACAGACCATTTATCGACATCTTTATACAGCTTGGTTGCAGTGATTTGCGCCTGCACATATGCATCAAAATCCTTTAGTACGAAAAATTCATCGTTGTGTGTTATCAGTGAGTCAAAGATGTATGGGAAGTCTGCTTTAAGTGCATCTCTCCAGTCTGAGTTGATAAAGTCATGAATTATGCGTTTTAAACGCTCATGCCCATAGACCAGTTCACGGCTGTTATAGCTGTGATTTCTGCGAAGTTCAAACACTTCGGGAACCGTAAGACCGAATGAAATGTAGTTTCCTTTGCCGACAGCTTCAAAAATCTCGATGTTTGCACCGTCGTATGTGCCGATTGTAACCGCACCATTCATCATAAACTTCATGTTTCCGGTTCCTGATGCTTCCATACTTGCAGTAGAAATCTGCTCACTCAAATCCGTTGCGGGGAAAATCTTTTCGGCAAGCGAGACTCGGTAGTTTTCAAGAAACACTACCTTAAGGTTGTCCTTGACTCTAGGGTCATTGTTTATTTTATCCGCAACAACAGATGTAAATTTAATTATTTCCTTGGCAAAATGATAACTTGGAGCTGCTTTTCCGGCGAGAATAAAGGTTCTCGGCACAATATTTGTCGGATTGTCGATTATATCGTAATAGAGGTCTATAATGTTCAGCAGAAACAACAGTTGGCGTTTGTATGCGTGAATCCTCTTAATCTGCACGTCAAATATGGAATCAGGGCTTACAATTATGCCATTGCTCTCTTTTATTATCTTAGCCAGTTTTACTTTGTCTTCTCGCTTGATTTCCCTGAGTCTTTCAAGGAAACCTTTATCTCTTACCGCACCCTTTTCATCGAGCAGCTTGAGCTTTAGCGGCTCTCTCAGCCACTCCGGACCGATTGTTTCCGAGATTAGCTCCCCAAGTTCAGGATTTGCTTTGAGCACCCAGCGCCTATGTGCTATGCCGTTTGTTTTGTTGTTGAACCGCTCCGGATATATCTCATAAAAACCGTGGAACAGCTCATTTTTCAGGATTTCGCTGTGAACCTTCGCAACTCCGTTTATTGCGTGGCTACCCACAATGGCGAGATATGCCATCTGGATTTCGCCATGGTTAATAATCGCCATACTTGCCACTCTGCCCATATCACCATTATAGCGGTCGTGCAGCATGGCGCACCAACGTGCGTTAATTTCACAGACTATCATGTAAATCCTCGGCAAGAGCTCCGAGAATGAACTTTCTGCCCATTTTTCAAGAGCTTCCGGGAGTATGGTGTGGTTTGTGTATGAGATTGTCTTAACTGTTATATCCCAAGCTTCATCCCAACCAAGCCCTTCCTCATCCATAAGCAGGCGCATAAGTTCAGGCACGGCAAGTGCAGGATGCGTGTCATTTATGTGTACTGAGACATATTCATTTAGTTTTCTCACATCGCCGTAATTTTGCTTATAGTGGTTCAATATGCTCTGTAAGCCTGCCGATACAAAGAAGTATTGCTGCTTTAACCTGAGTATTCTGTTTTGATAGTTTGAGTCATCGGGATAAAGTACCTCCGATATGGCTTCCGCGGAATATTTTTGTGATACGGCGTTTAAGTAATCTCCGCCCGAAAAAGCGCCATAGTCAAACTGCTGCGTTGATTCTGCGCTCCACAGTCTCAGAGTATTGACAGTAGCACTTTCAAAGCCCTGCAATGGTACATCATACGGCATTGCTATGACAGGCTCGAAATTCTCGTGGTGATACAAAAGCCTGCCCGCTGCCTGTTCTTCGCGGAGTTTTCCGTAGTATTTTATAAGGACAGCTTTGTTAGGTTTCTTGATTTCCCACACAGATTCGTTTCGTAGCCAGTTGTCAGGCATTTCTATTTGATGCCCATCGACTATCTTTTGCTCAAATAAACCGTATTTATAACGGATGGAGCAGCCGTTTCCGGGTATTCCCAAAAATGCAAGCGAATCCATAAAACATGCAGCAAGCCTGCCCAGACCGCCGTTACCGAGTCCCGGGTCAAGCTCTACGGCATAGATTTCCTGTAGATCAATATCTAAATCCTTCATCGCTTCCTTGCAGATTTCACCCAGACCCAACGCTAATATATTGCGCTCAAGCATAGGTCCGAGCAAGAACTCAAGAGAGAAGTAATAAACTTGTTTTTTCTTTTCATTATCGGTGCCGGCAATATTTCTTGTCCAATTTTTCATCATTTGATCTCTGACAAGAGAGGCAAGCGCTACGTAAATATCGTCCTTGCGCGCTAAACTGAGCGTTACTCCACGCAAAACTTCAAGTTTATCGAGAAACAACATGGAGAATATCTCTTTATCGCTGTAATTTGTGCTCTTTAGTCTATTTTTTCCAATCAACTTATCTAACATTTGTAAATTCCCACCTCTTTTGATTTTATAGTCGGTGTCTGTATTTTTCTATTACTAAGCAGGTCTTTGGTAAAGCCTTTTATAGTTACTGACCTGTCTTCGTCGGATATATTCACAGCTATCAGGATTTTATCTTCACCGATGCCGCGCGTGAACGCAAAAAGACCATCCCTTGCTTCAATGAGAGTATACTCTCCATCTTTGAAGCTGCTGTTTTCTTTGCGGATTTTAGATAGCTTTTTGTACCATTCCAATAATTCCATATCTTCATCGCCCCACGGATAACATCGTCTGTTGAAGGGGTCAATGCAACCTTCCATTCCTGCTTCATCACCATAGTATACACACGGTACGCCCGGCAAAGTGAATTGTAATGCCGATGCGAGGCGCAGCCGCCTTTTCCCACGACTCAGTTCTTCCTCACTTAGCTTGTAATGGCTCATTGAAAGTTTGTCTTTCGGGTACTTTTCTCCACCTAGCACTGTCAGTATACGCATCGTGTCATGGGTTCCTATTATGTTCATGAGAGAATCAAGTATGTATTTGGGGTAGTTTCTGCATAGTGCCGCCATTGCATATGCAAGTGCGCTTACATCACCGTCCTTAACAAACGCAATTATCGCATTTTTCAGTGGGTAATTTGTAACGCTTGTCAGTTGTCCTCCGAGGAAATATCTGCGCCGCACATCGTACGCAATTTTGTGGGAGGCATCTTCCCAAACCTCTCCGCTTATGAATACATTTTTATTTTCACGTCTCATTGCCTGACAAAGCGGGTCGAGGAGCACATCCGGCAGCTCGTCAACAACATCGAGCCGCCAACCTGACACACCACGATTCATCCAATGTGCTATGACACCGTCTTTACCGCAGATAAAGTCTCTATAGCTCTCGCTTTGCTTGTTTAGTGTGGGAAGGAGCTCTATTCCCCACCACGATTCGTATGTGCCGTCATCTTTCCAATAAAACCAGTCATAATACGGTGATTTTTTGTTGTTATACGCTCCTGCACTATTATAATTTCCGTATCTGTTGAAATATACGCTATCGCTTCCGACATGGTTAAACACGCCATCCAAAATGACTTTCATTTTATGTTTATTCGCCTGTTTGCACAGTTTTTCGAGTGCTTCATCGCCACCGAAAGCCTCATCGACACTCATGAAGTCACCTGTGTCATATTTGTGGTTTGAGTCTGCCTTGAATACCGGGCTTAAGTATATGCAGGTGACTCCCAGTTCTTCGAGATAAGGCAGTTTTTCGATGATTCCGTATAAATCTCCGCCGAAGAAGTCATTGTTTCGGACAATCCCGCGCTCATCAGGCAGAAAATACGGACATCCGCCCCAGTCTTCTCTTTGAATTGCTCCTGCGCGTGGGCGAAGTTTGCCGTCATTTTTGAATCTATCGACAAAAATGTGGTATATCAGCCCTCCGTGTATCCAGTTTGGCTTATATTTTTCCGGACAAAATGCAGTAATTTGAAAGCCTCCGCCCGGATGTTCAGGTATAGCCATTTGCCCGTTATGCACGGTATCTATCAAAAAATGATACCAGTACAAAGCTGCGGTCTCAAAGCCCAGCACTATCTTGTAGACGTCATAGTTGCCTATCGCTTCTACGTAATCCAGAGGTATTTCTTCGACTTCTCCGCCGTCCGGATAGACACATACACGGGGGTTTCTTGCATCGCCCCGACGTAGCTTAATTTGCAGTGTCAAATCTTCTGTAAACTCGACTGCACCGGTCGGATTTCTATAAAATTTATCATTTTCATCAAATATGTACATATATAAATGTGGTTTATCCTTCCAGTTCTCTGTATAGGTTTGCGTAGGTATTAGCACTGCTTTCCCAGCCGAAATCAAAATTCATTGCTTCACGCATGAGATTTTCCCAGTCTTTTTCTCTAAATGTATACAAATCATGTGCGCTTTTGATTGTGTTCATCAGCGCTCTTGATGTGTATTCCTCAAACACGAAGCCATTGCCATCACCCAGACGGCAGTCGTGGATTGTGTCGGCTAAACCTCCTGTTTTGCGGACAATCGGTATTGTGCCGTAGTGACTTGCCATCATCTGCGCAAGACCGCATGGTTCACTGCGTGAAGGCATTAGAAGTACGTCTGCTCCCGCAAAAATCATGCCTGCAATTTCGGGATTAAAGGCAATACTCGCTCCGACTTTGTCAGGATAACGCAATGCCATTTCCTCAAAGAATAGCTCATAGGTGTGATCGCCTGTACCAAGCAACAGGAACTGTACATCCATCTTTATGAGGTCGTCGAGTATGTATGTTATAAGGTCAATTCCTTTGTGTGAGACGAGTCTCGATATGACACATATCAGCATTTGGCGCGGCTCGGTTGGCAGATTGAACAGAGATTGCAGTTTCGCTTTGCAGCCCTTCTTCCCTGTTAAATCGTTGGCTGAGTACGTGTGCTCACCCAGCAGTGAATTTGACGACGGGTTATTTGCTTTTGTATCTATGCCATTTATGATTCCGCTGAGTTTGTATGCGTTTTCTCTGATTATCGGTTCAAGTCCGTATCCACCGCTGACTTGTATTTCTCCCGCATAAGTCGGGCTTACTGTTGTAACTTTGTCTGCGCATATTATGGCGCCTTTCATAAGGTTAATGCACTCGTTGTACCAGACAATTCCCATATCTTCGTTCGATAAATCAAACACGTCATGCAGGATATTTCCGGGCATCTGCCCCTGATATTCCATGTTGTGAATGGTGAACACTGTGCGTAGTTTTGGATATTTTTCCCCATAATGTGTCTTTAGGTAAATAGGTACCAGTGATGTTTGCCAGTCGTGTGCGTGGATTACATCAGGTACAAATTTTGTAATTTCGATGGTTGCGAAGACTGCTTTTGAGAAAAACGCAAACCTTTCACCGTCGTCTATGTAACCATAAGCTTTTTCACGATCGAAGTAGTGCCTGTTGTCCACAAAATAGTATGTGACACCTCCCTCTGTGAGCTCAAACACTCCGCAATACAGTGTTCTCCATGCAAGCTGTACTTCGGTTGCTCCAAGAAACTTCATCTGGTGCTCATACTTACTTCTAAATCCTGCGTACAGCGGTGTGATTACACGTATATCCAAGGATTTATCTGATTTTGCCAAAGTCTCGGCAAGGGCTCCCGCAACTTGCCCCATTCCGCCTGTCGCCATAAACGGCACAACTTCTGATACTGCGCTTAGAATTTTCATCTTCTTTTTTCTGGGCATGACATTCTCCTCCAATTATACTTTCCCTATATAACCCTTTTTCGTTCAATGTAGACGGGATATGAACTGTACCCCATCATGTTGCGGTTTTCTGAAATAACAACCCCTCTGTCGGCAATTATGCAGTCGAGTCTTGCATCTTTATCCACGACTGTATCGTCTTGCAGTACAGAGTTTTTAACGACTGCTCCGGCGGCTATTTTTACGTTGCGGCAGATAATACTGTTTACAACTGTTCCATAAATTTGGCATCCATCGGCTATGAGTGAATTTTTGATGTCAGAATTTTTTCCAAATTTTGTCGGGAGTGAGTCTTTGCGGTTAGTGGATATTTGTCTTCCTTCAAAGTCAAAGAGCAGTTTACGCTTTTCGATATTAAGGATTTCAAGGTTGTAATGATAAAAGGTTTCTACGGAGCAAATGTGCGCCGAATAACCTTTAAATTCATATGCCATAACATTCAACCTTTCAAGTGCGCTTGCGAGCAGGACACGTGAAAATCTAAGCATTCCGCAGTTCTTTTCACCCGCCGTCAGTTGTATAAAGCAACGTTTGCTCATTATGTAGGCACCGAGTGAAACATTTATCTCATCCGCATTCGGCGGTGCTTGTTCCACGGCAACTACTCGTCCTGTGTCTGAAATGTTGAAAACTACGGTGTTTTCACGTTCTCCCGGGGTTATGTTTTTCTTTGTATAAATTGCCGTTACATCTGCCTTTTTTCTCTTATGAGCTTCAAGCGCAGTGCGATAGTCCATGTTGTAAATAACACCGCTATCTGCAAGCACGAGATATTCGTCTTTTGCAGTTGTCTCCGTTAAAAATTCTGCGGCTCTTTGCAAAGGTCCGTCGAGTTCTCCGTTTACACTGCGGCGTTCGTCTGCATGATACGGTGGGAAGAACGTAACACCGCCTGATTTGCGCGCCAAGTCCCACTCTTTACCCATACCAATGTGACTGATGAGGGATTGATAGTGGCTGTTTAGTATCATGCCTATGGTAAATATTTTTGAATTGACCATATTAGAAAGCATGAAGTCTACAAGCCTGTATCTGCCTGCAAATCTTGCAGCGGACAAAGTTCTGATTGGGCTGCCGTCACCCGCGCGGTCAGGATGAGGGTCGGACAGACATAGACCTATCATAACGCACTCCTCCTTTCATCGGATACCGGCTGAAACTTGGTATCACGCGAATAAACATTCAGCTTTCCTCTTTCGCGAGGTTCGCCTGCAACACAGTTATCCGGTACAACAGCCTCTTCATCGAGTATACAATATTCGACAATGGCATTTTTTCCGATGTGTGCATTTTCCATTATTACACTGTCGCGTACAATCGCTCCTTCTTCCACGACTACACCAACGGACAAAATGCTGTTTTCAACGGTGCCATATATCTCGCAACCCTCTGTAATTAGTGCACTTTTTATGCTGCCTGTGGGAGATATAAAATGCGGTGGACGTCCTGATGATTTTGAAAGTATATGCCAGTCCTCAAAGCCCAAATGCAAATCGTCCAGCAAGTCCATATTCGCCTGCCAAAGACTTTCATCGGTTCCGACATCTTTCCAGTAACCGTCAAAACGGTAGGCGTACAGGTCAAGCCCGTCTCTGAGCATTGCAGGGAGTACATCTTTTCCAAAATCATGGCTTGACTCGGGGTTTAGCTCATCGTCGTTCAGATATCCTCTGAGCACTCTCCAGTTGAAAATATAAATGCCCATAGATGCAAGGTTGTTCTTTGGATGTTCGGGTTTTTCCTCAAACTCAACCACCCTGTCACTAGGGTCAGTGTTGAGTATTCCAAATCGGCTGGCATCTTTGAGCGGTACTTCTATTACAGCGATTGTGCATGCTGCCCCTACTTGCTTGTGGTATTCAAGCATAGTTCCGTAATTCATTTTGTAGACATGGTCTGCGGCGAGTACGAGCACGTATTCCGGTGCAAAAGTCTCTATGAAGTTTTGATTTTGATAAACTGCATTTGCTGTACCACTGTACCAAGCCGTACTGCCCGGCTTACTGTGCGGCGGCAAAATCGAGACCCCTCCGTGCAGAAGGTCAAGATCCCAATGTTGCCCTTTTCCTATGTAGTCGTGCAACAATAGCGGTTGGTACTGAGTCATAACCCCAACGGTATCAATACCTGAGTGTACGCAATTTGTGAGCGGAAAATCAATGATTTTGTATTTTCCGCCAAATGTAACCGCCGGTTTGGCTACATGCTCAGTAAGCATTTTCAGCCTAGAGCCTCTACCTCCGGCCAGCAACATCGCAATGCACTCTTTACGTTCAGTTATCAATGCGATGACCCTCCTTTATTTCAATTTCTTTTTTCACCTAAGCAAACTATTCCGAGCGGAGGCACGGTCAGAGTTAAACTGTGCTCATATCCGTGCATATGGATTTGTTCTGTCATTATTTTTTCGGTGTTAAGATTGTCCCAGCCACCGTATTCTTCGCGGTCTGAATTGAACACCTCAACATACTCGCCGCCTTCAGGAACACCGATTCGGTATTCGTGCATTGCTACGGGCGAGAAGTTAATCAGCGCAATAATGTTATTGCCTTTTTTATCTGTACGGGTAAATGCAATGGTATTGTGATCCCTGTCGTTTTCGCTAATCCACCTGAAGCCTTCCCACGAGAAGTCTATTTCCCAGAGTGCGGGCGTTTCTTTATAAAACGTATTGAGTTGCTTCACATAGGTATGTATTTTTTTATGCATCGGGTAGTCGAGCAACAGCCAGTCGAGCCCTACTTCGACATCCCATTCCTTAAACTGCCCGAATTCCGCACCCATGAATGTTAGTTTTTTGCCCGGATGTGTCATCATGTAGCCGAGAAATGCTCTGAGTCCTGCAAATTTTGTCTCGTAGTCGCCCGGCATTTTGTTTAATAGCGACCTTTTGCCGTAGACCACTTCATCGTGCGATAGCGGCAGGACGAAGTTTTCAGAAAACGCATAGAGGAACGAAAACGTAATTTTGTTGTGTGAACCTTTTCTGAAAAACGGGTCAATCTGGACATACTCAAGCATGTCGTTCATCCAACCCATGTTCCATTTAAAATTAAAGCCTAATCCACCATCGTGGATGGGTTTTGTGACCATGGGCCATGATGTCGATTCTTCCGCTATCATCATAGCATCCGGTATTTCTGCAAACACTTCTTTGTTTAGTTTTTGTAAAAATGCTATGGCATCCAAATTCTCGTTGCCGCCATTTGTGTTTGGTGTCCACTGCCCACCTTCTCTGCCGTAATCGAGATAGAGCATAG
This sequence comes from Oscillospiraceae bacterium, assembly GCA_009786445.1. Taxonomy (GTDB): domain Bacteria; phylum Bacillota; class Clostridia; order Oscillospirales; family Oscillospiraceae; genus WRMH01. Next base: position 9,210 of record WQTE01000029.1, read on the forward strand.
AGCTCACTGCATCAACTCTCAGCCCGTCTGCGTGATAGACGTCGAGCCAAAAGATTGCATTTGAAACCAGAAAAGACTGAACCTCAGTGCGTCCATAATCAAAGCAACGGGTGCCCCATTCCCAGTTTTCAATGCGGTCCATTCCGTGACATTCGTAGAGTGGTCCGCCGTCGAAGTCAACAAGTCCGTGTCCGTCTTTTGGAAAATGCGACGGAACCCAATCGAGTATAACCCCTATATCTGCTTGATGGCACTTGTCGATAAATTCCATGAATTCGTGCGGATTTCCATAGCGCGATGTGGGTGCATAAAACCCGCAAATCTGGTAACCCCATGACTTCCCAAACGGGTGTTCCATCACGGGCATAATTTCGATGTGCGTGTAATTTAGTTCTTTTACATATGGTATGAGTTTATCTGCCAGCTCCGGGTAGCTCAAAAATCTGCCTTCTTCGTGCCTCATCCACGAGCCTAAATGAACCTCGTATGCATTCACGGGGATGTCGAATGTACCTTGGTTTTTCCTTTTGTTTCTCCATTTTGTATCGCCCCATTTATATCCACTGATGTCGTAGATCATGGATGCTGTTTTTTCATTTGTTTCCGAGAAAAATGCATATGGGTCGGCTTTTAGGATTGTCCCCCAGTGATGTGTCTCTATCGCGTACTTATAACACTGATATGTCTCCACATCTTTGACAGTCACTTCCCATACTCCACCCTCTGATATCACGGTCATAGGGGTTGCGCTCTGATTCCAGTCATTAAAGTCTCCGACCAGACTGACTGCTTTTGCATTTGGTGCCCACACCCTGAATACGGCTACTTTTGTTTTTGAATTGTAGTGACAACCCATGAATTCATATGCCCTGTAGTTAGTGCCTTGATGAAACAAGTAAATGGGAAGTTCGTTTTTTTGAGCCATATTAACGACCATTCCTTTCTCTCCACTTTACTATTCTACTTTGGGATTAATAATATCAGTTTATCAGCATTTTGTCAATTGCAGAAACTTTATTTAGACCGCTCTTTTTTTAGTTTTTCCAGTATTTTAAGTGCTTTTTTGTAATGACCTTTGAAAGCCTTTCCGTATAGTATAGGTTCATCTGTAGGCTCGTAGCCGCATTTTTCATAGATTCCTATTGCCACGTGGCTCCATGTTTGGGTGCTAAGGAAAAAGTCAACATCGCCCTCAACTTCGCAGAGAAGCTGAGTCACTCTTGATGATATAGCCTTGCCAAGCCCGAGTCCTTGATACTGTGGGTCAACGCTGACCCAATGAAGCCATGCGCGCCTTTCGCCCAAAACTTCCGCCCACCATGCAGTGGCTGTCGCCACTTTTTGACCGTTGGGGTTAGAGATAAACAGGCATCGGCGGGGCAGTTCTTCGGGCACATCAAAGTCCTCTTTAAATCGCAAAAGTGCGGCAAATTCATTATCGAACTCTCCCACCGAAGTTTCGATTCTCGCCCAGCACTTTTCATCGCCCTCCTTGTAGAAAACGAACTTATACCCTTCCGGTAGCGAAAATTCGGGTATCGGCGTTCCTGCCGGTCTTTTCATTTTAATTTTCGCAAATTTTACGGTTTTGTCAAGCATAAAAGATTACCTCCGCAAAGCGTTTTTCGTTTATTATCGCAGATGATGAGCTGTTTAGAACTCAATTCTGCTGAAATCCTCAACCGATTCCATCGTAAGAGTCTTTTCCGAGAGCAAACATAACACGGGTTTTGTTGTAAAGACTTCACCATCAGGCACTTTTGCGTTTATTTCATGCTCAGTCGCTCCCGTATCGAGATCGTACTCTACGCCATTTCTGCCGTTATCTCTCCCTGAGTCTTTAAGTACATAAAGCTTCTCAGGTCTTGCTTCTTTCCCATCTCTCTCAATGCTGATGAGACGGTCGTAGCTCATATCATCTTCTTCTCCGCCAAAACGCATACGGTGCTTTTGCCCGTCCATGCCTGTCATTTCGGCAACTGTATTTTTTCTTGTGTTTTTATCGGCTATGAACACGTGCGCATACATCTCTGCTTCTAAATAGCGGCCTGTACCGTTATTTAGTTTCAAAAAGTGGCACAACACGGGAACGCCCGGGAGAGTAAGGTAATATTGAGAATAACTCAGCCCTTTAAATTCATCATGTTTGCTGATTTCCACGTCCATGCGTATTCCTGTCCATACATTGCCTAGAACATCGGTTTCTGTCGTAAACTCAGCTGTGATTTTCTCGCGCAGAGTGAGCCTGTTGCCCAGACGTGAAATTGATGTTTTGATGCCGCCTATGAACGGATTATACCATGACAGAGGCTTAAGCTCAGGGAATCCTGAAAGCAACCATTCTCTATCATCATATTTCAGAGAGTGAACCGTATCTATAAACTTTGGTGAAGCTGAAAACGATATTTTTCCGTTTGTCACGGTGAATACGTCATCTGCTTGCTTGCATGATATTTTTGTATCATCTGTTATCATCACAGCTCTTGATATTTCTTTTTCGCGACCCGAAAGGTTTAAGGAGAAAGCCACTTCTGATAGCCCTGCTTTCTCACGCGAAGTCGTTACTTCGGCGGATACTAACCTGTAGAGGGGAATGGTATCGTCATTTTCATCCTCGTCCTCGTCGTCCTCATCGAATTGCCACGCCAGTTCTACGCTTTCAAACAGTCCGTCTTTTGACGATAGACCAACCGTTCCCTCCCACGGCTTTTGACGGTTGCTTTTCAGCGCGAGTGTCACGGCATCTTGTGAGATAACGGGATTTTTTTCATTTACTATCAGCTCAAGATGGTTTTTTGCAAATGGTATCGTTTCATTGTGCTCTCCAAGCACATAGTTTCTAAACTCGTGGAAACTGCGAAATACACCAAACATAAACACAATCGGTTCAGACTGAAAGCTCTTGCCCGCCCCTATTTCTCCGGCCGGAAATGTAAATGTAAACTCATCGCCCCAACTCACTTTAGGTGTGTACTCTTTCGGCCAGCAAAGACCTGCCGGGCTTTCACAATATGTGTCGAACACCCAGTTTTCGTCGAGTTTTTCAAAAGAAATGCTGTCAAATCCGTAAATCATGGCATCTTTGCCTTCGTGTATATCGCCATCGTAGTGAAATACAGGTCTTTTCCCAATGCTCGACCAAAACACCGATTGCAGCGTGAGATCTAACGGCTTTTTGCCTGTGTTTTCTATGCTGTGGCTTCGCTTTAGAATACCCGCCGAGTCAAATTCGTATATTTCCGTGAGCTTCGCCCCGCTAAACTTCTTTGAAACAAAGTCTGCTTCAAATCTTATGAAAGACCCATTATTAACGGCTCTCACTGCTGCCGGCTCTGCGGTATCAAACTCATCCTCCAGCGGCATTCCGAGCTTTGAAACGATAAACTCGGAGTGTCCTTTCCCGGTGAGGCTGTCAAACACAACCTCATTATCTTTTTTCACCATAGCGAGCCGCCATGTACCGTTGACCGCTCCATATTCCTTGTCTGTCTCATAGTAAAACGAGCCTGTCAGCCCTTGATTTACAAGATGCAGCGGTTTTTCAAAGCTTATTTTCTCACCTGTGTCACTGTATTGTATTTCATATTCCACTATTGCTTTTTCGTAACCGCAAGAGAGTACATCCGCTTCGGTTTTAAGCATCAAATCTTTGCCTTTTTTCAGCTTCCCTTCGATTTTTGTTGTTTCAAAGCGTGTGAGTTTATTTTCAGGTAGTGTAAAGCTCACTGTGGCATCTTTTGATAGGTTGTTTTTTATGTTTATGTAGTGGGTTTCTCTGCTCCCCGGCTTTGCCAGTTGTCTTTTTTCTTTAATGCTCACCTCAATGGGGAATTTTGGTTCTATGCCAAGCCCAAACTCCGCGTGTTTGCCATCGATATAAACATCTGCAAGCACTGCTGGGTGTACGCGCATTGGGTCAAACACTTTATCTATTTTGTCTACGAAAAATTCAGCATTTATGATCTCTTTGCCCTTGACTCCTACGGTCAATCCCCATGTGCCATCAAAACAAACGGGCTTATCCCTTTTTGCTTTTATCTTCACGTCAAGCGGAGTGTTTTTCTTATTCGTAATTTCAAACACACATGGGTACGCAGCTCCAAATGCCGCTTCATGGTCCGTTGCGGTCAATTCGACTCTGTAGTTTTCCGTATCAATGAGCCTTATGCGCCGTCCTGATTTTTCAAAGCCCAGAGTCAGGTACTGCTCGTCTTTTTTCCATTTGTATTCGTAAAGCTCAAACTTATCTTTTTTCACACCGTCAACTTCTATGTCTATTTTTCTTGTGCTGTCTGCATACCAATCCGCTTTTTTGAAAAAGTCTTGCAGTAGCTCTGTACTCAAAATTGTTGGAATGAAGTTGCTCAGAAGTGTTGTATCAGAACGGTCTTCCCACATGAAGCCGCATTTTTTGTACATCGGCATAGCTTTTGTGTTGCCCGGCCATGTGTGCAGGTCAAGCCTTGGCATACCCAGCTCTATAGTTCGCTCCACACAAAGTAGTATAAACTCCTTGCCTATGCCTTTTCCGTGGCAATCAGGCCTGACACTGAGTAGCTGGACATATGCCGTATTTTCATCTTTCCAGTAACGCATCAAACTACAGTAGCCCACCACTTCTTCACCGTCAAGAGCTATATAGACGTTGAAAAATGCCTGACTCTCTTGCTGCGCTATAGCAGTTTCGCGAGTCCAGATTCCATCACCGAAACGCCCGCCCCAGCCTTCGCCGCTTCTGTTCCACATATCGGCAATCGCAGGAGCAAGGCTTTCTTCATATTCGACTATTTTTATTCCACTAGGGAGAGTTTTGTACGTTTTCACTTTGTTTATGCTCACTTTCATAAAGTAATTGTGGATTAAACAAACCACAAAAAGGGTGTGATTTTTTGCTACACACCCTTGTCATATCTATACGTTACGATATCAACAACAGTCGTACCTGCCTATCACTCAGCCGTAAACTCGCCGGCAAGTGATGAAATTGTAGATTTCGCATCACCATAAATCATAAGGGTGTTCGGCATCCCGAACAATTCGTTTTCTATGCCTGAGAAACCTCTGCCTTTGCCGCGTTTTAAAACAAAAACTGTCCTTGCTTCGTATGCTTTAATGATAGGCATCCCGTATATTGGGGATGATTCATCCGTCTCTGCGGCAGGGTTTACTACGTCGTTTGCACCTATGACTATCGCCACATCTTGCATCGGCATGGTCGGGTTCATTTCGTCCATCGTTTTCAGTTGCTCGTAGGGAATATCTGCTTCTGCGAGCAGGACATTCATATGTCCCGGCATACGTCCTGCTACGGGGTGAACACAATGACTTACTTCTGCACCGTTTTCTTCCAGTCTTTCCGCAAGTTCACGCACTACGTGCTGTGCTTGTGCAACTGCCATGCCGTAACCGGGGATAAACACAACAGACTGCGCCGCTTCAAGTATGAGGTATGCATCTTCGACCGATATGGACTTCGGCTCTGCACCGGGTCCTTTGCTGCTCGCTGTGTCGGTGGCTCCAAAGCCGCTGAACAAGAGATTACCCAGACTGCGGTTCATTGCCTTACACATTATGAGGGTAAGTATTACGCCTGATGCACCGACCAAAGCACCCGTGACGATAAGCATCGTGTTTTCGATAATAAATCCTGCCATTGCAACGGCTATGCCTGTAAGGCTGTTGAGCAGTGATATAACCACAGGCATATCTCCACCGCCTATCGGCAACACGAAAGTAATACCAAAAACAAATGCAATCGAGGCAAGGGTTATAACTGCTATGAATGTTGTCTGCGCATCAAATGCAGGAACTACGTAGATTACCATTGCAATGAGTGCTGCTATGAGCAAGATAGCGTTGATAATCGTCTGCCCTTTGAACACTATGGCTCTGCCTGTTATTTTTTCCGAGAGCTTACCCCACGCAAGCATAGAACCTGTGAATGTGATTGTTCCGATAAATATTGCAAGTGATGTGGAAATATCGTGTACCAAATCGTAGACGTAGCCGCCATCTGCTGTGTAGAGTAGATAAAACGATGAAAATGCCACAAGTGCAGAAGCCAGTCCGCCAAAGCCGTTAAACAAAGCCACGAGTTCGGGCATTCCTGTCATTTTGACCTTCTTAGCCCACGTAAGCCCTATTATTGAGCCTATAAAAATTGCAAGAAAACTCCAGAAAAATCCATTTCGCAGTACATTGGTTGCATCCCATGAATCTAACACTCGCCCGTCAAAGAACACCGCTATTACCGCTACTACCGTTCCTGCGGCGGATATTAACATTCCGCGCCTTGCCGTGTCGGCTTTACCGAGCATTTTTATTCCAAGTATCGTACAAACACTTGCGACCATGTATGCAAGGTTGTTGATGTCGGAGAGGTTTAGGTCTTGAATCATTGCTTTTTACCCTCCTTTTTCTTAAACATACCGAGCATTCTGTCTGTGACCGCATAGCCACCGACTGTGTTTATTGTTGCAAGTACAATCGCGGCGAAAGATAAACCAAGTACAAGCGGGTCATCGGTACTGGTTGCACACACAACCAGCGCACCCAGCACTGTTATTCCGGATATGGCGTTTGTTGCCGACATCAGCGGAGTATGTAGCTGCGAAGGTACTCTTGAAATGAGTTCCCTCCCAAGAAATGTCGCTATTATTAGGATAAAAATCAGTAATAAAAATACCATGTTGACCCTCCTATTTAAACCGCTCGTCAAGTATCTGCCCATCCGCAGTTATCAAGCAACTTGATATTATGTCGTCTGTTGTGTCCAGTTTAAATGTTTTGTTTTCCGTGTCCCAGAAATGTTCTAAAAAGGCGAATATATTGCCTGAGAACATATTCGATGCATCTTTTGGCACATGGCGCTCCAGTCGGTCTCCGCTGATTATCATCACTCCGCTGTCGAGAATTACATCCTCGCCGGGATCCGATCCCTCGACATTTCCTCCTGTCGCCACTGCCATATCGACGATTATCGAGCCGGGTTTCATGTCAGCTATCATGTCCTTTGTGAGAAGCATCGGTGCTTTTCGCCCGAACACTTTTGCTGTTGTAATTACTATGTCTGATTGTGCGCAAACCTTAGCTTGACCCTGTCTCTGCTTTTCAACTTGCTCGGGGGTCAGTTCTTTTGCATAACCTTGTTCGGTTTGTCCCATTTCGCCCAAGTCTATTTTCACAAATTTCGCTCCAAGTGATTTAACTTCTTCTTCTACCACCGGGCGAGTGTCAAACGCTTCTACTCGTGCGCCAAGCCTTTTGGCTGTGGCTATCGCTTGCAGCCCTGCCACACCAACGCCGATTATGAATACTCTCGCCGGAGATATTGTCCCTGCGGGAGTCATCATCATTGGGAATAGTTTAGGCAGCCGCGATGCGGCAAGAAGTACCGCATAATAACCTGCCAGTGATGCTTGTGAGCTTTGGATATCCATTTTCTGCGCAATTGTTGAGCGTGGCATCATTTCAAGGCTTACTAACCTTATCCCCGCTTCTGCATATTCTTTTACCGCTTCTTTTTCGTTGAATACATCAAATGAACTGATGTGCAGTACACCTTGCCGTATGCCGTTTACATTGTCGGGCTTGTTTATGCGTACAACTATATCGCCAAAGTCGTAGCCGTCAAAGACTGTTTCGACTATTTTTGCACCCGCCTCTGCATAGTCCTCGTCGCTACAGGCTATGTTCTCCCCCGCTCCGCTTTGCACGGCAACTTCAAAGCCCAGCTCTGTCAGCTTCTTGATATGCATTGGCACTAACGCTACACGGGTTTCCTCAGGCGCTGTCTCCTTACACAAAAAGACTTTATTCACACACATTCCTCCCTATCCAACTTTTATGCAGATTTGATTTTGACTTATTCTATCGGATTGTTAGTGCATAGTCAAGGGATTAACGTGTCTTTTCTATAGTTATTTCTGTGGTTATTTCCACTCAAAAAACTCTGTGCGGCTTTCAACTTAAATTGAGAGAGCAGCTGCTCAAGCGCATCTGATTGATCGCTCATTTCTTGCGATGCGGCCGCCGATTCCTGTGCTGTTGCGCTGTTTTGCTGAGTTACTTGAGCCACTTGATCTATTCCTGTATTTATTTGTTCAATACCGGCAGTCTGTTCCTCGGATGACCTGGCTATTTCCTTCACAAGATTGTTGCTCTCTCCAATGCCCGCAACTATCTCAGCAAGACTTTCAGATGTCTCGTCGGCAATTTTTGAACCCAGTTCGGCTTTTACCATCGAGTCTGCAATGAGGCTTTCTGTGTCTTTTGCAGCTTCTGCGCTCTTTGCCGCAAGGTTTCTGACTTCCTCAGCGACTACGGCAAACCCCTTGCCGTGCTGTCCGGCTCTTGCTGCTTCAACAGCGGCGTTTAGCGCGAGGATGTTTGTCTGGAAAGCTATGTCGTCTATCGACTTTATGACCTTGCTTATGTTCTGGCTGGATTCATTTATATCTTTCACCGCCATCATCATTTCATTCATCTGACCGCTTCCCTTTTCCGCGCTGGTTCTTATATCGTTTGCGAGCATTGCGGCACGACCTGCCATGTCCGCGTTTTCCTTCGTCTTTTGTGCTATGGCTGTTATGGACGACGACAGCTGCTGGACTGATGCTGCTTGCTCTGTGCTGCCCTGTGCCAGCGATTGGCTGCCGCCGGCTATGTGCTTTGAGCCCGACGAAACCTGTCCGGCAGATGCACCTATTTCATTTAACGTGTCATTGAGCTTCTCATTCATAAGATGCAGCGAGTTTCCAAGCACATCTTCCTTTGACAAAATCGTTATTTCCAAGGTCAAATTACCATTTGCCACAGTCTCAAGTTCCTCACTGAAAGAGTCAAGCCTCTTAAATAACTCAACGACAGCATTAAAACTTTGCCCTATCTCATCTCTGCGTATTCCATATTTTGAAACAGCAGCACTATCCTCTTCGTGCAGTTTTATACCACCTGTGCTGCTAAATCTATGTATGAGTTTATTCAGCGCAGTAAATGGCTTCGCGAAGGTTCTTCCCACAAAAAAGCTTATAAGCACAACCAATCCAAAGGCAAAGACAAAGATTACTACGAATCTGATTAACGATGCCACTATCTCTGAGGTATACTCACTATTCGGAACCAGCGCAAGCAACATATAGTCGTTAACCAGCGTTTCATAAACCATGACATAGCGCACACCGCCCAGCATAACATTCGCAAAGTTGTCATCGGCTGCGTTTGCAGCCGCCATAATTGCGCTTCTGTCGGCACTGCTCAGTGCAGTTACTCGCCCACTTGTTTCAAAAAATTCACCACGGTCGCTGACCAGTGCGGCAAAGCCTGTTTCATAGTATTGAGCGTTCCCGACTGCACTCAGAACTCTTTCTGACGGCATGGCAGATCTGTCCGCCTCAACAATGTAAAGGTTGCTTTCGGTTGACAAGCCTGAAATCTCCCTGAGCAGACTAAGGCGTGACACTTCGGTTATTTCTTCAATGATACGAGTCTGCATGTATACAGCAATTATTATACCAACTATAATTACGGTTGTGCAAACGATAAACGAGACCCTTCCGGTCAAACTCTTAAAATTAAGCATATAATACCTCTCCTCAATTTTTCAGCAATTTTGGCATTTACTCCTATTTTACTTAAATTTTACGTTAGTATAGTATACTGTATTCTAACAAGTTAAGCAAACATAGTTTAACAAAACTAAGTTATAGTACAGACCTAGCCGAAAATAGTGTTCACAAAAATTTTAAAAAAAGGCTTGCAAATGCGTAATGTGTGTGATATTATACCAACGTACTGGCAATTCGTGCTACTACGGTGTGTCGCAGTCTCAATGAGTGGGAAACTATCCCCACTCTTTTTTCTGCAAACACCACCGCACCATTTTTTGATGAAGGAGTAATCGTAATGAACGCCGAATTTTTCGCTGCTATTGCGGACATTGAGAAAGAAAAAGGTATTCCTCAGTCTTATATGCTCGAGAGGATTGAACAGGCTTTGCTTGCCGCTCTTAAAAAGGATTACCCCACTCAGGCGGAATGCGCCAGAGTGGCTCTTGACCCTGTAGAAAAAACTGTGGATATGTTTATGCAGCAGGAAGTTGTTGAAGAAGTGGAAAATCCCGTCACTCAGCTTACTGTTGAGGATGCAAGCAAAATCAAGCCTGGGGCGCAGATTGGCGATTTCATCAACGAAGCTGTTGATACGACCAAATTTGGGCGTATTGCCGCTCAAGCCGCTAAACAGGTTATTATCCAAGGTATCCGTGAGGCTGAGCGCAATATTGTCTACGATGAGTTTACTTCCAAAGAACATGAGATTCTCACGGGAGTCGTATCCCGTATTGACCCGCGGACGGGTGGTGTTTCTATTCAAATCGGTTCCGGCTCTGAGCATACGGAGGCCATGCTTTCTTCGGGAGAGAGAATTCCGGGTGAGCCGCTTCATGACGGTGATAGGATAAAAATCTATGTCATTGAGGTTAAAAAGACAACAAGAGGGCCGCAGATTCTTATTTCCCGCACACACCCCGGTCTTGTAAAAAAACTATTTGAGCTTGAAGTTCCTGAGATTGCTGAAGGCATTGTTGAAATTAAAAGTATTGCCCGTGAAGCCGGAAATCGTTCAAAGATTGCCGTTTTGTCCAATGACTCTGATGTTGAACCTATTGGGGCTTGTGTCGGCTCTAAGGGTGTCCGTGTAAATACTATTGTAAACGAATTGGGCGGAGAGAAGATTGACATAGTCAGATACAGCGAAGACCCTACCGAATATATCGCTTCTGCACTTGCTCCTTCTGAAGTTATCGAAGTAATTATGTATGACGATGGTAAGTCCAGCCGTGTCATAGTGCCGGACAATCAGCTATCCCTTGCTATTGGCAAAGAAGGACAGAATGTGCGCCTTGCAGCACGTCTCACAGGATTTAAAATTGATATTAAATCTGAAAGTCAGGCACAGGGTGAGCCGTAGGGGACACAGTCCTACGCACACGTGTTTAGAGGTGAGCCATGAGCAGTAAAAAGCCGGAGCGGATGTGCATTGCATGCCGCACAATGATGGATAAGACGGAGCTATTTCGCATCGTTATGTCGCCCGAAGGGGAAATATCTATTGACCGTAACGGTAAAAAACCCGGGCGCGGAGCATATTTGTGTAAAAGCGAATTGTGTTATAAAAACGCTTTGAAGTCAAAAGCATTGTCGAGAGCTTTTAAAGCTCCGATATCCGGTGAAATACTACAGTCGATGGAAGTGCTTTATGGATCGAATTCTTAATTTGCTCGGAATCGCCAAAAAGGCAGGGAAACTTGCGATTGGCTCGGAAGCTGCCGCTCAAGCTGTGCAAGCTGGCTCAGCAGCTCTGGTTATAACTGCAAGCGATGCCTCCGATGGCTCAAAAAGGCGAGCAAAAGCAAATACAGGCGAAAACCGTGTTGAATACTTGTCAGTTCCATACACCAAGTTTGAGCTAGGAAATATAACAGGCAGAGGCTCGCCGGGAACTGTAGCAATTTTAGATAAAGGGCTCGCAAATTCGTTTTCAGAAAAGCTTAAACTGGCTCAAAGCGCAAAGGAGAGTGATGCATTATGAGTACAATGTTCAAATACAGAGTTCATGAAGTCGCAAAGGATTTCAAGATGCAGACAAAGCAAATAACAGAAATCCTGACAAAGTATGCCGAGACCCCGAAAAATCATATGCATATACTTTCTATCTCTGAGCTTGATATCATTTTTGAGTACCTGACTTCTCACAATCAGGTGGAAGATGTAAGTGATATTTTTACCGATTCTGTTGCTTCTGTAACTCAGGCTAAACCTGCGGGTGAAAATGACTCGGAGAAAGCAAAGGCAGAAACCGTGAGTGTCACGCACGATGCCACACCAGTTTCCCCGGCTCTTTCTTCAACCCCAACCACAGCTACTGTAGATTCTGCCGATACTCGCAAAGCTCCGAAAAAAGCCGACAAGCCTTTTATGCCACACAGGGTTCCGCAAAAACGTGTCATAGATACTTCAGGCGCTACGATAAATCTTTCCAAATATGACGAACGTCTGGATAACTTGGTGCCTGAGCGCGCTGAGAAGATGACACGCGGCAAAGAGAAAATCGTCAGAAAGGCTCGCACTCCACAGCAATCCATGGCTCACGGTGCAAAAAAACGCCAGGAAGAGCGAGACAGGATGCACAGGCTTCAACTTGAAGTCGCTAAGAAAGCTCAGCTTAAAGTTATGATTCCCGATGAAATAAGCGTTGGAGAGCTTTCATCTCGCATGAAGAAAACAGGCGCGGAAGTCGTTCGCCAGCTTATAAAAATGGGAGTTATGGCATCTGTTTCCGATATTATCGACCATGATACTGCCGCTTTGGTTGCCATTGAGCTTGGCTGCAAAGTTGAAAAAGAAGTTGTAGTCACAATCGAAGAACGCCTTATCGACGACAGCGTGGACACTGAGGCAGACCTCGTGGCGCGCGCCCCTGTCGTTGTCGTTATGGGTCACGTTGACCACGGAAAAACCTCGCTTCTCGACAGGATTCGCAAAGAGAGTGTTGCTTCAGGTGAAGCAGGCGGCATTACACAACATATAGGTGCTTACCAAACTTCTATTCACGGCAATCCCATCACATTTCTTGACACACCCGGGCATGAAGCGTTTACCGCCATGCGTGCGCGCGGAGCCAGTGTCACGGATATAGCCATACTGATTGTCGCCGCAGACGATGGCATAATGCCACAAACTATTGAATCTATAAACCACGCAAGAGCAGCATCCATTCCCATTATTGTTGCGATAAACAAGATAGATGTTGCAGGTGCAAACCCTGATAAAATCATGCAGCAACTCACCGAATATGAGCTTGTGCCCGAGGAATGGGGCGGTGATACAATTGTATGTAAAATCTCGGCAAAAAAAGGCGAAGGTATAGACCATCTGCTTGAAATGATTATATTAACCGCAGAAATTGCGGAGCTTAAAGCAAATCCGAAACGTCTTGCCCGCGGTACTGTCATCGAAGCGAGGCTCGATAAGGGCAGAGGTCCGCTCATGACTGTTTTAATTCAAAACGGCACCTTAAAGCAAGGAGACACTATTATTGCAGGCTCTGCAGTTGGAAATGTACGTGTTATGGTGACCGACTCCGGCGAGCGGCTCGAAGAGGCCGGGCCGTCTGTGCCTGTAGAGATTTCCGGTATGTCTGAGGTTCCGGATGCAGGTGATATGTTCAATGTTGTCACCGATGAGCGTATGGCGAAAGAACTTGCAGAGGAACGCAAAGAAGTCAAGCGCAGTATGACCACAGGAACTGTTAAGGTTTCTCTTGAGGATTTGTTCTCCAGAATTCAGCAAGGCGAGCTTAAAGACCTCAATATTATTGTCAAAGCCGACGTTCAAGGCAGTGCTGAGGCTATTAAGGCCTCTCTCGAAAAACTTACGAACGAAGAAGTCCGTGTACGTGTTATCCATTCGGGTGTCGGTGCTATCACCGAATCCGACATCATGCTCGCCTCTACAAGTGGTGCTATTATCGTCGGATTTAACGTACGCCCCGACAACTCCGCACGAGACAGCGCCATGCGCAGTAATGTCGATATGCGCATGTACCGTGTAATTTACGATTGCATCAATGAAATTGAACTTGCCATGAAAGGTATGCTCGCACCTAAATACCAAGAGGTTGTTCACGGTCATGCGGAAGTACGTGAGTTGTTCAAATCATCTGCTGTCGGAACCATCTGCGGTTGTTATGTGCAGAGCGGCAAAATTATCCGCAACGGTCAAGCTCGTCTTGTCAGAGACGGTATCGTCATTCATGAGGGTGAAATTTCATCTCTGCGCAGGTTTAAAGACGATGTAAAAGAGGTTGCCACAAACTATGAGTGCGGCATTTCACTTGATAAGTTCGATGATATTAAACTGAGCGATGTTATAGAATGTTATGCAATGGAGGAAGTCCCGCATGCCTAAGTCTATTTTGCGCATCAACGAAGACATTTCGCGCGAACTTTCTGCGCTGCTCCGCAACATTAAAGACCCTCGTGTAAATCAGGGGATGATTAGTGTTACTTCTGTTGAGACTTCAAGTGATTTAAGTCATGCCAAGGTCTACTTGAGCGTTTTCAATCTTAAGTCACGTGACGATTTCATGAAAGGTATCAAGTCAGCTTCGGGACATTTGCGTTTTGAGCTGGGCCACGCTCTGAAGCTCAGACATACTCCTGAACTGATTTTTGAATTAGATAAGTCGCTTGAGCACGGTGCTAAGATTAACTCTATCTTGAGTGAGCTTAACATAACGCCTGATGAGGAAGGTAAAGTTGATGAGTGATATGTTTACACCTGCTGAAGCTGCACTATGGCTAAAAGATAGAGATAACTTTCTTATTCTAACTCACAGACGCCCCGATGGTGATACTTTGGGCTGTGCAGGCGCTCTGGCTGTGGGTCTCAGGGAGTTTGGGAAAACCGCATATGTACTTGAGAACGTGGAGGCAACTCCGCGTTATGCGCCTTTTGTAGATGATTGCTGGGCTCCTGATGGGTACTCTTTTGATCATATCATTGCCGTTGATACCGCCTCGACAGATCTCTTCACTGAAAATGCGAGAAAGTATAAAGACAGCGTTTCACTTTGCATTGACCATCACGGTTCAAACACAGGCTATGCAAAAAATCTCTGCCTTGTACCAGATGTTGCAGCTTGCGGAGAAGTGGTCTACGAAATCCTCATGATCTTGACCGGGAAAGTCAGCAGCGATTCTGCCGAGCGTTTGTACGTTGCTATTTCTACTGACACCGGCTGTTTTTCTTTTGGTAATGTCACACCCAATACTTTTGCAGTTACTGCTAAACTCGCTGACACAGGAGTGCCTATAGCTACTCTCAACAAACGCCTGTTCAGGTCAAGGTCCCCCGGACGTGTACTACTTGAGGGATTGCTTACTTCTGATATCGGTTTTTTCTTCGGTGGCAAAGTGGCAATCGCTTGCATTACGCGTGATATGATAGAAACTTCAAATGCCACGGAAGATGATATGGATAATATAGCCGAGGTTGCTGCAGGCATTGAAGGAGTTTGCATGGGTATAACCATCCGCGAACTTTCTTCCCTCAATGATTGCAAGATTTCAGTTCGTTCTGTAGAGCCTTATGATTCAAACGCCGTTTGCAGGCGTTTTGGTGGCGGTGGTCACAGGTCTGCCGCAGGCTGCACCTTCAAAAAAACAATAGACGAAATCAAGTCTTTGCTTTTAGATGTATTAAAGGAGATTTTCGATTAGCTTGTTTAGTGGGATACTTGTTATCGACAAACCCAAAGAGTGGACTTCGCATGATGTTGTTGCGAAGTTACGGGGTATTCTCAGACAAAAGCGAATTGGACATGGTGGCACACTTGATCCTATGGCGACCGGTGTGTTGCCTGTTTTTGTCGGGCGAGCTACTCGTGCTGCCGAGTTTTGTGAAAACGCGGAAAAAGAGTATATCGCAGAGATTAGTCTTGGAATTGTCACCGATACGCAGGATATTACCGGAAGTATACTCGAAAGAAATAAAGTGACCGTTTCGGTCATCAATTTGATTGATATTTTACCTCAATTTCGTGGTAAGCAAAAACAAATCCCCCCTATGTACTCTGCTGTTAAGCAAGGCGGTAAAAAACTCTATGAACTTGCCCGAAAAGGCATTGAAGTTGAGCGTAAGCCGCGAGATATTTTCATTTCAAAGCTGGAGTTGCTTTCGACAGAGGCAGAAGCTCATTATACTTTAAACATCGCTTGCTCAAAGGGAACGTATATACGCACACTTTGCCATGATATAGGTGCAGCTCTTGGCTGCGGCGCTGCACTTTCATCTCTGCGGCGCACCCGTGCAGGAGTATACACTATTGACAAAACCATCACACTTTACGAGGTTTCAGCGGCTGCTTCAAGCGATACTCTTGATAATATCCTTTTACCTGTTGACAGCATTTTTTCAGAAATTCCTGACATCACGCTCGGCGAATCTGATTCACGCAAAGTAAAAAACGG
>WQTE01000030.1 GCA_009786445.1 Oscillospiraceae bacterium
ATAAAGAAAGCACAAGATGTAACTAACATAGTAAACATGAGCAAGGAGGAACGCGACATGTTGACTGCACACGAAAGATATGAAGCCAAGAGGAACTCAGAGTACAACACAGCACTTAGGACTGGCATAGACCAAGGCATCGAGCGAGGAATGCAAGGCATAGATGCGCTTGCGGAGCTCATTACGCAAGGCGTGCCGCTTGACGAAGCTGTTGAGAGGGCTAAGAACTCCACAGCCATGGAGCAGCCATCTGAAAGTACCGACTGATTTAAATCGTTGCAAACCAAGACCGCGGGGGTTGCTGCTTCAGCCTATTTTTTATATATGTCACCGCGTGGACCTATCATTAGCACATCAATAATGGTTTTACCTTCATTCGTTTGCCTATCAGTATATTCAAATAGCACTCTATATGCACCAACAGTCAAGCGATAACCATCACGTCCTTGTAGCTTCTTAACATCACCATCAGGCAACTCATCAACCGCATTTAGGATTCGTTTTTGCACATCTTTTGTTTGCTTGTCAAGATATTTTTCCGAAGCCCTGCTATACTCAGCACTATACTCCATATTTCTCTCTCAAACTGTTAGAGGAAATGCGGTAGCCGTCGTCAGTTGCTTTAGCTTCATCATATAGGGAAATCTCTTGCTCATTTTCGGAAACCAAAAACATTGCAAACCTTAATACTGAAATTTGCGCTGACTCACTTAATCTCTCAAAAATATCTACTGTTTGCTCGGCATAACTCTTCATGACCATACCACCTTTTTCTCTTTTCAGCAAAACGCACTTCTAACATAATTATACCCCAATAACTACTACTTGACAAGAGGGCAAGGAGTTTCACACGCCCTTAACTCCTCGCATAATAATAAATGGGGAAACTGTTATGCTTTTTGGCTTGAATCTTTCAAACTTTATGATATACTGAATTCATCGGAAATAAACTATTGAGGTAGTTAAGTTATGGAAATCGAAATCAAGCAATCTGCGTATAAACATAAATGTACTTACGAAGATATTGTGAACTGCTATAGATTTCCTATTATAACAAAATTGCTCAAGAGTGATGAAAGCAAATATTTGTATATCGGATTGGACACAAAGGGAAGGCTTATTGAACTTTTGGTAAACCATAACGGCAAGAGTATCATTTTCCATGCTATGAAATTGCGTAAGGCTTTTGAAAAGCTAATCTGAATAAAAAGGAGATAAGGCAATGAGCGAAATGAGCGAAAAAGACATAATGAATCTTACAATTGATGATTTTCGCGATTTGACATCGCAGGAAATACAGGAAGATAACTTTCGGCGGATGTTTCAAATGCTCGGCTTGATTTTTAAGAATCAACAAGAGATAAAAGACCTATTGACTGTAGCAAAACAATCATAGAATACCTCAAATCAAACCATCACAATTTAGCATTAAAATCTCTCGTATTCTTAATTTCATGAGAAGGTGTAGCTAAAGATTCTTCGGTCGCCCCGAACGCACAGACACAGCCGTGTCTGCTAAAATCCTTGCAAAATTTTCATACGTACACTGAATTTTAACAAGATTTTTCTTGATATGAAATAATTTTGTGGTATTATAACGCTTATGTGCTGTTGCGATTATTTCTGTATCTGCGGATAATGGCATATTGAACTTGAAAGGATGTGTTTTTTTGAAAGAATTTTTTCCTATGAAAATCGCCGGTCTTGAGAGGAATTTACCTATTTGTCCCATAAATGAGAATATCAGCATTGCTGCGTTTGTGCTCTTTGGTGATGTTGAAATGACTGTTGCTGCGGCGTGTGAACTCTTGAAGGTTGCACCGAAGCATGACATTATCATTACTGCCGAAGCCAAAGGTATCCCGCTTGTTCATGAGATGGCAAAGCAAAATGGCGAATCCACTTACATAGTTGCGCGTAAAATAGCAAAGCTCTACATGAAAGACGTTTTTGAAGTCGAGCTCCACTCCATTACCACGGCAAAGCAACAAACTCTATGCATTGATTCGACTGAAGCTGAGATGATGAAAGATAAAAATGTGCTCATTGTCGATGATGTCATAAGCACGGGCGAGTCTTTGCGAGCTGTTGAGAAACTGGTCTTGAAGGCAGGAGGAAATATTGTCGGCAAAATGGCTGTTCTCGCCGAGGGTGATGCCCACCTTCGCGATGATATTATTTACCTGGAGTACCTGCCTCTCCTAAATAGTGATGGTAGTGTGAAGGAATAGCGAATGATGTTGGAGGTGAACAACATGGTCGATTATACACTTACCCGCTCTGTACGCAAGACTATCGCGCTACATGTCCGTGATGGCAGCATCGAGGTTCGTGCACCACTCAAATCACCACAATCCATCATTGACAATTTCGTTTCGTCTAAAGAAAAATGGATTGAAGATAAGCTCTTGTATTTCAGAGACAGAGCAGAGCAACGTGCTAATTTCCATTTAAACTACGGCGACTGCATCCTCTACAGGGGCAAAAAATACCCCATTGAGAGCAGGTTTGCTGATTTTGTCGGTTTTGAAGATGATAGATTCTACGTTCCTGCGGGTTTAAGTTCAGGTGAAATCAAAGAAGCCTGTATCCAGATTTACCGCAAGCTCGCCAAACAGGAGATTGTAAGCCGCACTCAATTTTTTGCCGAGCAGATGTCTGTTACACCTACTGCCATCCGTGTTAATGGTGCTAAAACCCGCTGGGGTAGTTGCTCGTCTAAAAAGAGCCTCAACTTTTCTTGGAGGCTCATAATGGCTGACGACGATTTGATTGACTACGTCGTGGTTCATGAGCTTGCTCATTTGTCTGAAATGAATCACTCAAACCGTTTCTGGAGCATAATCGAAAGTGTTCTCCCTGACTACAAGCGCCGCAAAGCTAAGCTCAAAGAGCTACATCTAAACCTAGGTGACGAGACTTGGGATTAAAGCCCTGCTTTTTTTAGTTCTGCTTTTATCTTTTCCATGTCCGGTTTTATGCCGGACTTTTGGCTTGCCCAGACTACTGCGCCCGCTACCGGTGGTGCATCCAGGTTCGTGTACTTTACATCTCTATTTCCCAGTGCATCTGCAATGCGGTTTTGTATCATGTCTTGGAGAATCTTTACTTTTTGCTTTACAAAAACTGAGCCTGCCAGTGTTACGTGGAGCGTGTCCTCCTTTGGAAACTCCATTTCAATGGCAAGCCTCGCTATCCCACCTGCGTATTGCTCGGCAGACTCTGACAGTATTGACAGGGCGACTTCATCGCCCTTGGCTGCCGCTTCAAACGGAATGCTGTTTAGTGACACCAAGTCGAAACTGCCCTCCATATATTTATCGGCTACAGTATCAAGGTAATCCTCCCTGCGTGACACTCCCGCCAATTTGTAAAGCATATCCCGCATCATTGTGGGCTTCCCGAGTTTATAAAGTTCGTTATAAACAACGCCTATTGCTCTTTGCCCGTACCATGTACCACCGCCGCAGTCGTCTGTGAGCGGACCTACTCCGCAAGTGTGTAGCGGTGATCCGCTTTTATCGACGGCTGCAAGTTTAAACCCCGTACCGTTTATGGCACATATTCCAACACAGTCCGGACATCCCGCCGGGACTCCCAGCAGCGCATCATTGCATACCAGATAATTTTTCAGCCCTGTTTCTCCTACAATGCCTGTTATCCGCTCCTGTTGTGACTCGGTGTCAACTCCTGCAAGTCCCAGCACAGCATATGTGACATCCTCAGTTTTTGCACCTGCCTTTTCTAACACAATTGCAACACATTCAGCGAGCTTCTCTCTGAGTTCGTCAAAGGAACCCTTCATCACCTCATGATTGAGCGCACCATAAACTGTTGCTGCAACACACTTTCCGCTTTCATCAAATAAAGCAAGATGGCTCTTCGTAGCACCACCATCTACGCCTAAAACAAGTTTACTCATAGTATTCTCTCCTAAAATCTAACTTTATTTTCAACCGTAAAACCGTGGCAGATATTCTTTGTTTGCCTCAAGCATTTCATTTAGCAATGGTAGAGCCTTGGCAATATCGCCGACGAGTGGGTGTGCCATTAATGCTGCTAGGGCTATGTCGCGGTCACCCTCAAGTGCAGCACGCACTGTCAGCTTCTCGTAGGCTTTCACAGCACGCATTAAACCTACTACATAATCATTGTATACCTTTACGGGTAGTGGTGTGATACCGTCTTTTCCCAGGCGACTCAGCACTTCTACCGCATCACTGTCATCCATAAACGGTACTGCGCCATTGTTTTTTGCGGCTACTACGTGAATCTCATCTTTGTCTAAGATTATTGATTCGGCTGCCGACACTGCTGCTGTGGCATACATGGAGCCGCCGCGCTGAGCGAGTTCCGGGGGCTTTATATTTAGGTTGGGGTCTGCGTACTGCTCTCTGAGCTTTGCTTCTATTTCTACGCAAATTTCACCGCGGCACTTCTCCGCTTCGAGACACAGCTTAACTTGCTCACTGCGGCTGTAGTAATAATTTAGGTATGAGCTTGGAATGTACGGCACTGCCCCAAACAGCGCAGGGTCTATATGCGCCACGGGATTGTTTTTCATCGAAGTATCTGCTTTACCCGCAAGATTTGATACAATGTTTTCTGTTTCCCCGTGCTTTACAACACTTGTTATCCAGCTCAGGTGATTGAGCCCGACATACTCATAGTCAAACTCGCGTGTACCTATCGCATCTGCAATGCCCTTAACCATGTTTATAGCACAGTTGCAAAGCCCGACCATGTTTGCATCGGTTTTGTTGAGCACAGCTTCGGCGATTATGCCTGACGGATTTGAGAAATTTATGAGCCATGCATCGCTCTCACTGAGGCGTTTCATATCTGCGACAAGATCCATTATGACAGGCACAGTCCTGAGCGCTTGCATGAAACCTCCCGCTCCCGTCGTCTCCTGCCCTAGCAGACCGTATTTCAGCGGAATCTTTTCGTCTCTGATTCTGCCTTCCATTTTACCGGGTCTGATTTGAGCAAAAATAACTTTAGCACCGTCGAGAGCACGGTGCAAGTCCTCCGTCAGCTCAACTTCACCTTTGAATCCACCCTTTTCAAGTTGCCGCTTTGCAAGCCCTCCCAGAAGGTCGAGTGCCGGTCTGTCAATGTCCATAAGTGACACACTCTCAATTTGCAAAGCCTGCGCTCTCTCCACCAGCCCCTCTATAAGTTCCGGAGTATACGTGCTCCCTGCCCCTATCACTGCAATTTTAGCCATAATTTTTCCTTTCCCTGTCAACCGTACGATTTAAAAGTTCTGTTATCAAAAGCAAAAGCCCCGTGAACACAAGTATAAAAATCGGGTAAAACCCAATACCGGTAACGCGGGCTATCTGCCCCAAAAGCGGGGGCATTAAGGTTGAGCCCGTGTATGCACCCGCCATTTGCACACCAATTATTGCCCTTGCATTTTCCTTCCCGAAATTATGCGGTGTTGAGTGAATGATAGACGGAAACACCGTTGAGCACCCAAGACCCAACACAACAAGCCCTGCAAGACTCACAATATCAGGCTGTACGGGGAGAATAATCATCGTTATGCCCATGAGCATAATTACTACACTCCCGCGTATCATGTTGCGGTCGCCGAATTTATCTGCTATGAAACCTCCGAGGAACCGCCCGCTCATAATACCCCAGAAAAACAGAGCTGCGTGCCTCGCTGCTATTTCTTCTGCAATACCCCTCTGATACACAAGATAACTGCTCGCCCACAGCATCGTTGTCGCTTCTACTGCGGTGTACGCGAAAAATGCGGGCAAAACCAGCTTTACTCCGCGTATTTTCAGCACTTGCCTGAGCGACAGTGCTTCGCCGCGTTCCTCTGCCGGCGGTACACCTCCGCCTTTTTTCCTCCAAAGCGGCAAACTAATCAGCAACAGTAGTGCCACACTCACCTGTATCATTGAAACTGTGAAGTATCCATGCTCCCAACCCATGTTTCTTGTCAGCGCATAGCCCATTATATACGGGCTTATCACAGCACCTACACCCCAGAAAGCATGTAACCAACTCATGTAGCGAGAGCTGTAGTGTCTTGCTACGTAGTTATTTAGTGCAGCATCAATAGTACCTGCCGCAAGCCCGTAGGGAACAGCCCAGATTATGAGTGTCCAAAATGAACTCGCTGTTGAAATTCCGAATATAGCCCCGGCAAGTACCGTTAAGCCTATTACCGTCGTAAGTCCTGCTCCGAGTCTCCTTGTTATTCTGTCTGAAAGCAGACTCGAAATTATGGTTCCTGATGCGAATATCATTGTGATGAATCCGGCGTTTTCAAAGGCTGTGCCTATCTGGTGGTGCATTGTCGGCCATGCCGCACCCAGTAATGAATCGGGGAGACCCAGTGCTATAAACGCCAGATAAATCAGTGCTAAAATTAGTGCTACCATCTATTGCTATCTTCCTATATCATATACAGATCTTACTTTGAGTTTTTTGGGGTCGCCCCTTACTATTTCTACCGTTACTTCATCTGCGTTAATGTCAAAATAGTTGTCTGAGAGGACGAAATCCTCGTCATCGGAATAAACCTCAACACTCTTTGCGTAAGCTGCTGCTTTTATTTTTATTTTGTTTCCATCCCTTTTAACAGTCAGCTTTGGGTCTTCAAAGTTATAGTGCTTGGGCATACAAAACAGAACTGTACCTGAGGATACTATCTTTTCGCCTACTTCAAGCTCGTAGCTGAAGTAATCGCTCAGTTCGTCGCAGCCGGAAAAATCCAGTTCGGGTAACCAAAGGGAAGATAGCTGTTTTACTCTCACTTTGTATTCGCCGCTCTTCTTCACCTTGCCTGACGGGTCACGGAGTGCCCAGGTTATTTTACCTCTGACTTCCCTCATCGACTCGTTTGCCACAGACAGCTTTGCCGCCTTTTTGATAGGCTCGGGCTGTGCCACGCAGAACGGGCGTTCGGTCATTTCACCTGTTTCCTCACAGCTCAGCATTATCGGTGCGAAGAAGCGTTTTGCGTAGTAGTGCAGAGCTTTCCATCTGCCGTGATAGTCTATTGACGACCATGATGCAACAGGCCAGATATCGTTTAGCTGCCAGTATATCGCGCCCATACAGCGACCTCTGTTGCGGCGCCAGTGCTCAACGCCGTAGCGGATTGCATCTGCTTGCAGGAGCTGTGAGGCATACAGCAGATGGTCAAACTCCGTCGGGTAGCGGTACATACTCGCCAAATATCCGAGTATTTTACCGTTTGCCCCCGTGTTGCGCTGGTGCATCTCCATAACGCGTGAGAAGATGTTTCTGTCCTCCGGCTCAGTGAAAGATTTGACCGTCTTCAGGCACGGAAAACTTTGGAATCCAAATTCCGAAGCATAGCGGAAGTGGAATTTTCTGTACTCGCTAAATGGCTTAAACCCGTGCCAGACATCCCAATAGTGGACATCACCTCTGTCGGGGTTATTCGGGTCATCAAAACTGCCGCCGCTCGATGCTGATGCGGGCCAGTAGTAAGTTTGCGGGTCATATTCAGAAACTATCTGCGGAATTATGTATTCAAACATTTTTATGTAATCCGCCCTCTGCTTCGGGCTTGCTTTATACCAGCCGTCATAATGGGCTTGTTCAAGCTCGTTGTTGCCGCACCAAAGTCCGAGTGATGCGTGGTGACGCAGGCGTTTTACGTTGTCAATCATTTCTGCGCGTATGCTTTTCTCAAACTCGGGGGTCAGCTCGTAGATTGCACAGCAGAACATAAAGTCTTGCCATACTATCAAACCAAGTTCATCGCATATGTCGTAAAAGTCATTTCCGGGATAATACCCTCCGCCCCAGATGCGTATGGCGTTAAAGTTTGCAGAGACACAATCTTCGAGCAGTCCGCGCTTTTGCTCTGTTGTGATTCGGGAGAAAATGTTGTCTTCAGGAATGTAATCGGCTCCCATAGCGAATATGTCTACGCCGTTTACACGGTGCATGAAACTTTCGCCCCACTCGTCCTTTTCCCTTGCCATTGTCAAAGTACGCAGACCTATGCGGCGTTCCCAGCGGTCATATTCGTTGCCGTCACGGTCTGCCACAACGACCAGCACATTGTAGAGTGGCTGATTGCCGTAGCCGTTTGGCCACCACAACTCAGGGTTTTCTATCTTTAATTTTCCATCGGTCAATTTCCACTTATGCTCTTTGCCGCCGGGCGTTGTCACTGTGATGTTGATTTCAAAGTCGTCTATGTCCGGCTCTTCATCTCCATAGCAAAACAGCGATGTTTCAAAGTCAAGTTCTACCGTACCATCGTCCATGTGGTGTTGGGTTACGTATACACTATCAAGCCTCACCGTGCCGATGTAGCCTATGTATATATCTCTCCATATGCCGGCATCAGGAAGCCTCGGCCCCCAATCCCAACCGAACATACAATGTGTCTTCCGCATTTGCGGAAACCCGCGCATAGCATCCGGTGAACCGTCTGTGAGTATTTCGCTGTGCTTTGCAGCTACGTGTTTTGTGGGCGAGCGAAATGTCAATTTCAGCTCGTTGCCCTTATCCTTGAGCAGGTCTTTTATGCCGAATTCCCAATGTCTGTGCATGTTGTCTGCACGTCCAATCCTCTCTCCGTTAAGCTCAATATCACAGATTGTATCAAGCCCTTCACAGACAAGCAGAGCATCTTGCGAGTTCTGGTCGTCCGTATCAAAAGTTCTCGTGAACTCAAAGTCAAAATCCATGAGTTTTAGTGCCTCTAGCTCGTTGTCGCGCCAAAACGGGTCGGGCATCTTACCTGCATCAAGCAAAGTGCTGTAAACCGAGCCGGGTACTTTTGTTTTTAGTTTTTCGTTTTTAAATGGGGAGTCTCCGAGAAATTCCAGAGTCCACGAGCCGTTTAATAGTTGTTTTTTCATGCACATACCAATCCTTTTAGAGCTTTCTTTTTCATTTTTTCATCATACAGAACGTTGTCTGCACCACGCAGAGCCGCATCGAACTCTTTCTTTGTACTGACCTCAAGAACAGAACATCCTATGCTCGCTGAAATGTTATACGGATGTATGCGGAGCTTATTATACTCATCAACATTTTTTCTCAGCCTGTTCTCGAGAAGTGCGCTTTCCTCATTTGCTTTGATGGTTGCCAGCACGACAAACTCATCACCGCCGACTCTCCCTGCAATATCTTCTTCGCGGAGTGTCTCTTTCAAAATTTTTGCAAAAATTTTAATCGCTGTATCGCCTTCTTTATGACCGTAGGTGTCGTTTATCTGCTTTAGCCCGTCCAAATCCATATACAGAACTACCGCCATCTTTAACTCATCCCTGCTCAGTTGCCGAAGCCTTGAATATGCAAATTCAAGAAATCCTCTGCGATTGAGAATCCCTGTAAGTTCATCCGTTATTGACAGCTCACGTATTTTTGTAAGAAGCTTAGAGCCTTCGACCGAAGAAGATATGGTTACACGCAGACTTTCATACACATCCGATGTTACATTTTTGTCATACGGCAAAAGTAATAATCCCAAGTCCTGTTTTTCAAAAAACAACGGGAATATGAAAACTGACTTTCTCTGACTCTCAAAGTCAAAGCCTTTTATTGTTGAATAATCGTGGAATAATATTGGCCTTTCATCAGTCTTCTTCAAGTGGATTCGCTCATCGCCGCAAAATCCCACCATTTCTTCTATAACTCCGATTTCGCTCCCCTCTTTGACGATTTTCATATTTTTGTAGACTCCGACCAACGCAGAATCCATGAGTAGTAACGGAAGAGACCTGTAAAGCTCCTCTGCTATGGAGTTAAGGTCATTTGTCTGCGCGAGCGAGCTCGTTGTTCGCCGTAGGCGCAGGCGGGTTTCGGCTTGCTTATATTCGTTTATTATGTTTTCCTTGACTTTGACATTATTTATGAGTGTTGCGGCGAAAACTACTGCGTTAATAATCGGCTGTACGCTGACTACCTCATTTTCAAATTTCTGCACGCCGAATGTCAGCACATTGAGTGCATCAAAGCACTTATTCAAATCACCGGAAAAATAGTTGTACTCAACAAGATAACCATCAACAAGGCGGCAAAAATCATCTTGGCAGAACGGGTCTTTTTTTATCTGCGCAACAAGATTTCCGGCAAGTCTTTCCACAATTATCTCTGCCGCTTCGCCTTTAAAAATAGATTTAAACTCACGCATAACAAACGACTCCATGTTTCTGTCATCGGCATTTGTGTCGATTTGCCTATTTGTGACCGCCTCTATTTCCCTTCCCAGACATCCGCAAGACTGCCTTGTCATGAATACCGGATTGATGTATTCCAAATCCTCAACCTGCTCACCATTAATCTTTCTGTGGAGCATAGAAGTGCCGCGTCTGCCTATCTCATAAAAATCTTGCCGTGCCGTGCTTATTGAGGGTATGTATGTCGCTGATTCTTTGTTGTCGTCAAAGCTCACTACGGCTACATTTCGCGGCACCAGAATACGCCTTTTTCCAAGTTCCTCTATAG
This sequence comes from Oscillospiraceae bacterium, assembly GCA_009786445.1. Lineage (GTDB taxonomy): Bacteria > Bacillota > Clostridia > Oscillospirales > Oscillospiraceae > WRMH01. The sequence continues at coordinate 10,462 of WQTE01000030.1, forward strand.
CTCCGATTGCCGCCTCATCGTTGCTTACTGCAATCGCATCAAAAGGAAGTTTGCGCTCGTCAATGAGTTCCCGAACCGCTTTCGCCCCTGTGCGCCGCACAAAATCGCCGGGCAAAGAATATCTCTCATCGTATTCAATACCGTTATCTTCAAGTGCCTTTTTATATCCAAAAAATCGTTCATTACCCTCGCGATTCCCCTCAGGACCGCGAATAAATGCAATCTGTTTTTTTCCGTGCTCACGAATTAAGTGGTTCACTGCATCATAAGTGCCACTGATATTCTCCGCCAGCACGGTGGGAGTTCCCTTTGACGGAAACGAAACCGAAACGGTTGGTATGTGCTCGGAAAATTCCCGTACAACACTTTCAATTATATCGTTATCATAAACATGGCCCACATATCCTGCAAATAAAATAACTCCGTCAAGTGATTTCGTTTTCTTCATCAGCTCAAAACAAACTTCCAGATGAGAGACATTTCCTCTTTCAGGCATATGACATGTACCAACATAAATGGTTAAGTTTATATCATGCTCCACGGCAAACTCGTTGATTCCTTGCAAAATCGTATACTGGCACGGGTCATCAATATTTGATATCAATACGCCAATATGCAGCCTACCTTCCTTTTTCATTTAATTCCAACTCCTTTCTTTCAACACGTTTGAGCACTATATAATACGAAGAAATCAGCAATATTGCTGCTATCGGCCATCCTATCGGGTCGGCAAGATGTATTCCCCAAACACCCAACACGCCCGTCAGAAGGACTACCGAAATTATTCTCATCGTGAGTTCTGCAAAACCCGATATCATCGGGATTACTGTGTTCCCCAGCCCCTGCAATGCTGCACGATACAGAAATAGCAGATATAATAGCGGCAGCCCTGCTGTCATCAGGTTTAGTTGACGTGTCCCTACAGCAAGTACCTCTGTTACTTGTGTTGCATCTCCGTCTATAAACAGCGACAATATGTGTCTGCCAAACGGAAATGATACCGCCATTAAGAATATTGATGATATTGCCACCATTTTAAGTCCGTCACGCACTCCGCGCTTTACACGTTTTAATTGCCCCGCTCCGAAGTTCTGAGCCACAAAGGTCCCCACTGAGGCTTCTATCGCCCCGCCGCCAATCATCAAAAAGCTGTACATACGCCTTGCCGCCGCCATACCTGCGACAAATTCTGTCCCGTACTCATTTATGTACCGTTGCATTATTAATCCGCCAATTTCAATGACTGCATTGCGAAAACCGAGTGGCAGTGCGAGTTTTAGTAACGGTATTGCCGAAGAGCGGTCAAAATTTTTTCCGCATCCTTTAAAAAGCCCTGTCTTGCGTATCGCTATAGCGCAGAATATTATACCCGATATTTGTGCAACCAGTGATGCCGCAGCGACTCCTGCCAGACCAAAGGGAAAAATCAAGATTAAATTCAGAACAATGTTAACTATCGATGCCATTATCATGGCGTAAAGCGGTGTCTTGCTGTCGCCCAGTGAAAATAAAGTCATTGCGAGCAGATTATACAGTACTACCAAGGGTTTGCCCGCCCACAACCAGCTTAGGTAAATCACGGCTCCATCAATTATTTCGGGTGGAGTTGCCAGTAGTTCCAGCAATGGTCTGCATACAAAAACGCCGCCGATTCCTATTGCAACTCCGAAAGCAAGCGATAGATACATCGCTGTCACAAATGCCCGGCGTAGCCCGTCCATGTCTTTTGCGCCAAATCGCTGTGCTATCAGTGTGCCAAATCCAATATTTATTCCAATTACTGCGCTGAATACCAGCCAGTGCGGGCTTGCCGTAACTCCTATTGATGCAAATGCGTTAACGCCAAGTATACGTCCGACTATTGCGCTGTCCACTACAACAAAGAGCATTTGAAGTGCATTGGAAATTAGAAGAGGTACAGAGAATCTTATCATTAAACCAAGGGGTTTACCCTCAGTCATATCCAGTGTTTTAGCCATTCATTACTTTCTTTCAAACCGTCATTTCCGATATATTTTTTATGTTCATACCGTAATCTCTTTCCGGAATTTTTTGTTCCGGCTGAACTCCCACGGGTCGTGGATCTTAGGTACATCGTTTAGTAATTGCTTCGTATATTCCGCTTTTGGCGTTAAAACAACTTCATTTGCCGAGCCATATTCTACAAACTTGCCTTTTTCCATTATATACACTGAATCCGAAACATAATACGCAAGACCCATGTCGTGTGTGATGAATATAATCATCATCCCTGTTTCGTCTCGTAATTTAAGGAGCATTTCAAGTATAGTGGCACGGGAACACGCATCAATCATTGAAGTCGGCTCATCGGCAAGCAAAATCTTTGGTTTTAGCAGGAAAATCCTTGCAATCATCAGCCTCTGCATTTGACCGCCCGACAGCTCAAAGGGGTACTTGTTTGTCATTTCATCAAACTTGAGATTGACAAAACTGCACGCTTCTCTCATCATATCAACTTTTTTCTCATATGGCAACCCTCTTCCACCACGCATCTTAATGCAATCAAGCAGCACAGAGTCAATTTTACTAAAAATATTGTAGGAAGAATACGGGTCTTGGAAAATCGCCTGAATGCCTCTCCAGTACTCCTTTTTCTTCTTATGTGAGCTTATATCTCTTTTTTCGCCCATGAAAAATATCTCGCCGGAGGTAACAGAGGTTAAGCCGAGCAACATTTTAATAAGTGTGGTTTTGCCGCTGCCGGACTCGCCGACTATGGAAATAAGCTCACCCGAGTAAAACTTAAAGTCAACATTATTGACAGCAACTGTTTTTTTACTGCCTATACCAAAAACCTTGGTAACACCGGTTCCACTGAGACAAACTTCCCTATATTCACTCATCCTTGTACACCTCCCTGAGTTCTTTCTCGCTTAATAGACATCTGCATTTGCGGTTATTGTCAAGGTGAGATACCTCGACATTTAAAACTTTGCATTGCGGCGATGCATACTTGCAGCGTTCGGCAAACCTGCATCCCTCAGGCGGTTTTTTAAGATTTGGAGGCGTGCCGGGGATTGCGGTTATCTTAGCTTCACGCGTGCCGTCCTCGGGAACCAGAATCGAGCCCATAAGACCCTTGGAATACGGGTGAAGCGGGTCAAAAATCATCTGGTCTGCAGTGCCTGTTTCAACAAGCTGCGCAGCATACATGACCATGATGTCGTCTGTTACATTATACAGAAGCGGCAGCTCATGGGTGATAAATATCATCGACTTGATTATCCCGAGGTCCATGAGGTCGTTTATCATCTTTATAACCATTTTCTGGCTTGTGACATCAAGTGCTGACGATGGTTCATCCGCTATCAGCACTTTCGGAGAAAGGATGGTTGAGACTGCGATTACAGTGCGCTGTTTCATGCCGCCCGATAGCTCCACGGAATACTTGTGCAGTGCTTCTTTGGGAAGGTTCAGCAGTTCAAATCGCTGCTGTGCAAGGTCATATATGTCCTTTTTTGTTGCCTTGGGATCATGGACACGGATAACGTCCTCTATGAACTTTATGACCTTTCTGGTTGGGTTTAGAGCATTCATTGCCGCCTGCGGGATATATGCTATCTCAGTGCCGAGTACTTGCTTTCGCACATCATCGGGCTTCATATCTGTTATTTTGCGCCCGTCGATGATTATTTCCCCCGAGGTGTAATGCAGCGGCGGGAAGTAATACCCCATCAGGCTCAGAGCAAGTGTCGATTTTCCGCAGCCCGATTCACCTGCAATACCTACCGACCGCCCTTCCTCCAGCTTAAAAGACACATCATTGACCGCATAGACATTTTCTTTGTAGCGTGTTATGTATTTTGTCATGAGGTTGTTGACCTCAAGAATTACTTTACTCATATGATGACCATTCCTTTACTAGTCTCTAAGTTGCGGGTTGAATATTTGATCCATCCCGGTGTTCATAAGATTAAGCGAGAACGATATCAGTGCTATAACAAACACGACGGGGAAATAAGCCCACCACGCACCCATTATATGCGCTGAAAACGACATTGCCCAGTTCATCATAAGACCGAGCGTTGCAACCTCCGTGGTACTTGGACCCAGCCCCAGCATTGAAAGCCCTGCTTCTGCAAGTATAGCACCTGAAACTTGCAAAATGAATGCCATCACAACATATGATGCAATATAGGGTAATATGTCCTTAAAGACAATCCTTGGGAGAGAGTGACCGCTAAGTTTGCTAAGATTTACATGGTCACGGTTGCGAAGAGAAAGTACTTGTGAACGTACGGCACGGGTTGTCCACACCCATGTGGTAAGCCCTATAACAATTCCGACAATTGTCACGCTCCTCCCGGCAGGTCCGATGCTGAAGGCAAGAAGAACCAACAGTACAAAGCCGGGTATGACCGTAAGCAGATTGCAGATAAACATTATGATTTCATCAACCCAGCCGCCGACATATCCGGCTACCAAGCCCAGCAAAAGTCCTATGGCAGTCGCTATCGATCCTGCAATAAGCCCAATTCTAAGAGAAACTCCGATTGCCTGAACGAGCTGCTTTAGCATATCCCTGCCGAAGTTATCAGTTCCGAGCGGCAGCCTCCTTATATTTACTATGTCTGAGAGGGCAATATAATCTGTATCGGTAATCGGCGCTTGAAATTGCGGTTCCCCGGTCTCCGGGTCTGCGGAATACAGCCGCAGGGCTGATGCATCAAACATTCCTTGAATTCTGTTGTTGAGTCTCTGATAGGCTCTGTGATCAGCGAGTATCATGCCTTCTATGCGTTCATCCGGGTCATAATTTGCATTCCAGAGTGCAAGAAGAGTTTCAGGGTCATAGATGTCTATCGCAGCCTCCGGCATACCTGCCCTAACAAGCCAGTCGCGCATCGCCTCCCTGTCAGACATGGGCAATGTATTGACAATCCTCGCCTCCGCAGCCCCGGGAATACGAAGTGTATATACAAAAACATTTGGATTTACTGCATCATAGAGTGAAAGATACGTGCCGGGGGGTATAAATGAGTTATACCCTATCATCTGAAGAGGATTTCCAGGGACAAAAAACGGATAAATAGTGATGAATAATAGGATTGACATGAAAACAATAAATCCCACCATGAATTTCCCCGACTTTAATAGTTGTTTTATTTGATTTTTCATTTTCCACACCTCCCCTACTCATATTGCGTCGTCTTGACGCGTGGGTCTATTAAACCATAAATAATCTCAAGCAGGAATACTGATGCAAGCACCATAACTGTTATTACGAGCGTTATTCCTGATACCAGCGGATAATCACCTTCCCTTACTGCTTGCAGCAGAGCTGTTCCGAGTCCGGGATATGAGAAGATAATTTCAGCTACTATCGCTCCGCCCATCATTGTTCCAAGTGAAAGCGCAAGCCCCGTCACTTGGGGAAGCATGGCGTTTCTGAACACATATCTGACAATCTTGCTATCCTTAATTCCCATGAAGCGGCTGTATCTTACATAGTCGGCGTTTAGTTCATATATCGACATAGAACGCATTCCGAGTGCTTGACCACCAATTGAGATCAAGACGATTGACCAAAACGGCAAATGATAGTGCTCTATTATAGATGAAATAAACCGCCAGCTAAAGTGCGGAATCAAACCGATTTCATATCCGCCGGTGACCGGGAACCATCCCAGGTTGAGTGCAAAAACAGCCAATAAAATGACCGCAAGACCAAAAGCAGGGATGCCACTTACAAAAAGTGAAGCCGGCATCACAATTTTGTCGAAAATTCTTCTTCTATATGCGGCAATTGCACCAAGGAAATTTCCTATTATCCATCCTGTAAGAATTGCAGGTAGCTGCAAGCCAATTGTCCAAGGCACAGCATTTGAGATAATGTCCGAAACCGGTCTGGGGAACCGTGAAAACGACAACCCCAAATCACCTCGGAACAAATTTCCGAAGTAGATAAAAAATTGTTCAATTACAGGTCTGTCAAGACCAAAAAGCTGTAAGTAATGGTAGTAAATAGCACGAACTTGCTCAGCATCATGGAGACCAACTGCAACTCTCTGCATAATCGCAGCGAGAGGGTCGCCCGGCATTAGTCTGGGCAAGATAAAATTCAAAATAGCTGCGGCAACCAGTGTAACGAGAAACCAAATGGTTCTCTTGGTATAGTATCGGGTATAACCGTTTCTTCTAAATCTCTCCCAAGATGAAGTCGATATATCGCTTTCATCATTTGGATTATCGGAGTCGCCTGAATTTTTAGGAGCCTGAAAGTCATCGGGTATTTTGTCGTCGGGATTTTTTACCGGTTCGCTCATATGCAAGTCCCCCTTATGTGGCATAAATTATAGAAGGCGGCCATTATGCAAGTTAATGACCGCCTTCCGGCGAGATAGGTGCTAGCCTACCAATCTTATGTTGAATTTATCCGCTATTGCAAAGCCGTTTAGTGCGTTTGCGGGGGGAACATTGCGGCCATCGCCGTATTCAGTCCACCCTGTCCAGACAGCTTCACTAACTGCATGGAACTGGTCGGGACGGTACATGAGCGAGAACGAGGGAACCTCTGTGAGGTAGAGTATAACAAGCTCGGTCCATAGGTCAACCAGGGTAGCTTGGTTGGTGGTAACGGGTATGAGAGAAAGAATCTCGTCTGCACGGGCATTTGTCCATGCACCCCAGTTGCCTGACCAGTTATGATCATGACCAACATGGTCGGAGCTCATCAGGTTGTATGCGCGTTCCCACGGTGCAGTCGGTGATGCGGAAGATGTCCACATCATAAAGATGTCATACTCCGTATGAACCGCCGCCGTGACAAATGTTTGATAGATTGACCAGTCGTCGAATTGTGTCACAATTTCAATGCCTATGGCTTCGCCTGCCGCAGCAACTATTTCCATTGCAGCTTCCCAGTCTGACCAGCCAAAAGGTACTGAAGCAATATATGCGGGCAGTCTTTGTCCGTCATATGTACGCCAACCGTCTGCGCCTCTCGGGAAACCTGCTTCATCAAGCAGCTCATTTGCCGCTTCAATTCGATCGTTTACATTGGGCATTTGATAATCCCATTGATACGGTGCGACACGAGCACTGTCAAATAGTGCCTGCTCGCCAGCGGTCGGGTTCATGAGTGAACGCGGAACTTCTGCAAAGCTCGGGCTTTGGTTGGTCATGGCGTTTGCGATGATAAGGTCATAATCAACAGCCATTGCTATTGCTCTGCGAAAATCAGCATTGTGGATTCCGGGTTTGTCGCTGTGCATGTTAAACCATGCTGTAGGCATATTGACTGTTACCCCGTATGGAGGTGAGTCCATGAATGTGGAAATCGGGAGACCGTCCACTTCCCATAAGTTTTGTACATTCGGGATAAACATCTGGCTGACATCTACCATACCCGCCATCATTGCTGCAAGTCCTGCATCATTATCTTCAAGAATCGGGTGTGCGAGGAATCTTGGAACAGGTAGCTGACCCCACATACTCTCATGTTGTCCCCAATAGCCGTCGTCACGGATGAGAACAGTAAGCTCGTCGTTGGTGAAATACATGGTGTAGGGTCCTGACCATACGACATCGTAGCCGGGATCTGCTTGCATAGCGCCGATGTCTCCGTTGTTGCGTTCTACGAGTTGCTCAAGCCATGCTTGCTGCAAGACATATTCTTCAATGATAAATTGGTCTAACATGAGTGGGTTTAGTGGTTGACCTGCTGCGTTTAATGCTGCGTATATCGCAACTGTCAACTCATCTACTGCTACAACCCTGTCGATGAACGGGCTGGGTGCGGCAGTATAGGTGTTGTTTACATAAAAAGTAAACTCTGCATCCCACGCTGTGATGGGTGTACCATCGCTCCAAAAAGCAGCGGGGTTGATGCTGTACTCAAGTCTTGTGAGGTCGTCATTCCAGCGCGGAGGACCAATTGCGAGAAGCGGAATGAAGGATCCATCGAGGAAGTTGTACATAAACGGTGTTTCAAACATAGGTACTCGCGCTCCGGCACCGACTTGCTCAATTGCAAGCGGATTGTTCATTTCATCGGAAAACGGGTTCCAACCATTTGACGGGCCCCATTGGTGACCAAAGTGGTAAACTGTTTCGTTGCGGGGCAGTTCTGTAGAAATTTCGTCCGGAAATACAAACGGCGCACGTGCGAACTGTGATCTGTCAATAGCATCCGGATCCGGCGGTTCTGCGGGTTCTGCCGGGGCAGGTGCCGGGTCTGCCGGTGTCGGGGCTGCGGGGTCTTCCGGTGGTGCGGGTGCCGGATCATCGGCAGCGGGAGCGCAGGCGGCAAGCAGTGCAAAGCAAAAAACTGCCGCAAGCAAAACTGCGAGTATGCGTTTTCTCATCTGAATACCTCCAAAATTTTTTTGGCTACCGAAGTAGCCGTATCGTCACGGGCTGCATTGGCGGCAACGCCGACTGACGTATAAGGTAATCGCCGGATTTTTCGCATTTCCCTACAAGGTTCTACTATTTAGTCCGCTATTTTAGCCTATATCGTTATATACATTATTAATAAAAATTACCAAAATTTATCAAAATAACTATCGATAACAACCATAACACATAGTTCATATTAATGCAAGATATTTTTATATATATTTCACATATGTGTAAAACTTGTATAATATTTAATGTGCAACTTGCCGATAACGACTCCCTTACGTATAATCTCCGGTGTATTCTACCAGAACTACGTTATCTACGCCGCTTGTTTCTTTCAGAGGTCTTAGAAACGAAGTGTCGCCCTTGCGCACTTTGACCTCAACGGTCAATTCAGTGAAGCCCATACCAATCGTCTTATTTTTAAGTTTATGAGAAATTTTCGACATCTTTGCCTTTACATCATCGTCAACCCCTTCGCCGTCGCTATAGCGGACTATTAGCAAAAATGCACGTTTATCACTGCCCAGAGCTATAAACAAAAGGTACAAAATAGCAATGAAAGCCGTGCCAATCAACGCGACCAAATGAAGCCTCGCACCGGCAGTTAGTCCTGCGCCGACACCCCAAAAGAGGAACCCAACATCAAGCGGGTCTTTAACAGCCGCCCGAAAACGCACGACACTGAGCGCACCAACCATACCGAGTGTCAAAACAAGATTTGTCCCGATGGTAATTATGATAAAAGAAGTAATAACACACACCATTATTATGAGTAAGTTAAAACTCTCGCTGTACAGCGCACCTCTGTGAAAAAAGCGGTACACCAAAAAAATTATAAGGCCGCAGAACGCCGCAACCGCCAGCGATGCCAAAACGTTCATCGGCTGCAAATCCTCCAAAACAAGAATCTGCGGGTCTAAAAGCCATTCCAATAATACGTCAAATCTTCCCATAAGGTAAAATACCCCTTTCTCGTGCTATGCAATATTTAGACATTTCTGTATGTGCGAGCGGCAGACCATTAAGCAACCGCTTCATAGTCTCCGGCAAAAAACTTGTATATTTAACTTCGAGCAACATCGGATAGTGCATATGTTGGCTGTAGAACATCTTCAGCGGGTCGTACCTGATAGGAACAATTGCCCCAATGCTGTTTTCATCAGGATTAAACAGCGGGCTGTCAAATGTAATGCGAACATCACCCGCCTGATACACAAAAGCCTCGCGCCGATAGGCATACATAGCGGTAGGGCGCAACCCCCGCAGTCTGTAGATAACACCCAATTTCTGCCATAAAGGAGAATCTTCAGTCAGAACAAACTCCAAATCGCCCAACTTGACCTTTTGGTATTGCTCCTCAGTGATTTTTTCGGTTTCCTTGTACGACACAAGCCCGTCTTTGTGCTTGCGCTCAAGGCGTATGAAAGACAAATCACCGTTATAATGCCGTAACCTAAACTTGTTACGCACAAATGCACCTCTGTATTTTGCGTAATAAAAATTATCATAACGGTCGTCCAAGTAGAGGTTGTTGACCACATAAGACCCGTCTTTTGAATGGGAATCAGGCTGCATAATCGCCGAGGCACGCTCCCGCAAAACAGCAGCTATTTTCGGGTCTATGATATATTTTTTCTCAAAACGCTGCCGCATATAAACGACCTTTCTTTTCAGCTAAGGTAAATCCCTAACAGTTCTGCCAAATTCCATGAGATAAAAATGGTCCAGAATATTCCCGTCAATGTCTGAGAGGAAAACAGTCCTACCAACCCGTACGTTGAAACCCATTTGAATTTTGAACAAATCCGCAGCAGTTCTGCTACCTGTACCCGCCAGCTCAAGCCGACCACCGGGAGCGACCGAAGCCGGAGGAAGTCTCCATCTCTGCAAATCATCGAGACGGTTGCTTAGGAAAAGACCGTCAGTGCGTATTGTTTCATCGGTGAGATTGTAGAGAACCACACCATTGCCGCGACTCTCCTCATACACTTCTGCAATTACAAGCGGCGGCAGATTCGGACGGGTAACCAGTGTGATATCAACAGCCCCACCTGCATCTGCATTTTCGATTGAAACAAAAATAGTCTCACTGTAGATACGTTCACCATTAAGTAGCCAATGGTCAAAAGCTGTGAACTGCGGCAAAACAGGACTGACCGGTACGGTCAAGTGATTAAAATAACGAGACGAGGATGCAATTTGTGTCCCAATCCGTGCCTCACCGGCAGACGAACCGCTATCGGTATGTACATTTACATAAAACATCTCATTATCAAAATCGAAAAAGCGCGCCAAACTCTCAAATATGACATTATCCCTGTTAGCGGCGAAATGAATCATCTCTGCGTGATTTTCCTCTGCGAAATATCTGGTGAACCAGCCCGGGAACTTACTTGCATCAATAGCGTGGCCTATCTCGACATAAGCCTGAGCGTAAAGATACTCTATTGCGCTTCGCACTGTCTCTTCCGTTACGACATTTGCAGCAATATCGCAGAGCATAATCGTAAAAAGCTCAGCCATATCTTGGCGGGTCAGAATATTGCGGAGCAACTGCCCATTATCATTATTGTCTTCCAAAATGTGCTGGAAGGTGCGTAAACGGTAGTTGTCGCCATACAAGCCGAGAATCCAATCCAAATCATACATAGCGTAACGCCATCGCCCATCTAAATGCGGGTGGAGTCCCGGAACCTGCTCGCCCGTAAAACGCCAGCGGCGAAGATTGTTATACGGCCAGTCCCGTGTACCTAAATAAATATGATATGCGTAGTACCACAGTAGGTTTTCAACATCAACTATGGCATTTAAAGCCGCAAACTCATCTTCATCATTTAAGTCGCGCCACGCAAATTGATTTTTGTAAGTCAAATCCTCAACAACACGCTCGCAAGCATTGCGAAACCACCATTCACCACGACCGATTACATCAAATTCCCGAACAGGCGCATCATAGAGTTTTTCAAAAAAATCATCATCTACACGTACTTGAAGCCATGCAAAGCCATAGTACCGACCATTGAGAAAAACCGCCGCTGCACGCACGGGCGTAACATCATAAAACCCTGCATTTCGCGCAAGCACAGAGCCGACTTCATTACGAAGCATACCGTGAAAGCGGTCATTAGCACCATTACGAAGAATCAGCGTTTCATATCTGTGCTGAGGTGTGTTGAATTCATCTAAAATATAGTCACCCGGGAAGAATTTATAATGAAATCTCCCCCTGTCAGGACTGTATTCCCGCCTTGGAATGAGTCTCAGCGATTTCTGATCATGCTCTCTTGACCACGAGCCGAAAACACGCACCCCTGCATCTTGTGTGAGCACACGCTCACCATCGGGCGTGAATGTCTCAACATGAATCGGGCGTTCTCCCTCTCTGCCCCTCAAGTTAAAGTTCGCAGGGTCGGTGGGAATCACATGATGTCCGGGGTTTTCACGGATAAATTCTCGCCGCAAGTGACCCGGCACCAAAATACCATAATAATGGTCGAACAAATAATACGGGTCTGTGGAAAGCGAGAAAATAAGAATATCCTCCCCAAACCGCTCATGAATCTCGGTGCCGATGAAGTATGTGTGGGTCAATGGCGCGGTTTTGTGTATATCGCCCTGATAGTCCTCATAAACCGCTATGGCTCTAAGCACCGTGCCGCTCACTCTGCGGCGCGATTGCAGCTCTATCGGCTCAATATATTCATAAGATTCGGTCGTTGGTGCAGAGCCGTCCAAAGTGTAAAAAATCCTTACTGTGCTTTCCGATGCAGTTATTTCAACCGTTATGCTCTCATCAAAAAAATGCCCTGTTTGGGAGAAACTTAGCGTAATCCCGGCGGCTTGGTTATTCTCGTCTAATGCCGCCTCGCCATCATTATTTGGCATTAGTGTAACATCGTTACCTTGCTGTAATAGTCCGTCTTCATAGGCATCGTCATAACCATTGCCCCCGTCGTCGCCCGGGGTCACACCGTCGGTTAGAGGAAAATATACAACTGTCATGGGATTTTCGCTGAGTAAAAACGAGGACAAAAAAAGAACAGCAAGAAGAAAGACTACAACAGCAATTCTTTTCGCATCCATTCTCATGCTCCCGCTCCTCGATAGATTAATTCAGCATTTTTTACATAGATTTTACAAAATGAATACTATCATTTATGAACTATTTTGTCAATTGTAAATAACTTCTAAAGAGCACCAGCCTCCTTTTAAAGTTACCCCTTTGTAGCGCCGCTCGTTATTCCCTCAACATAAAACTTTTGCATGATAACAAACAGTACCGAAATCGGGATTGATATGAGTACACCACCGGCGGCGAAGCGTGCGAAGTGAGTGTTAATCAGCGCACGGTCAATCATTCGGAACAGACCTATGGCGACAGTCCAGTCTGTGGCGATGCCTGATGTGATCATGATGTTTGCAAACATAAAGTCCATCCACGGCACCAAAAACGCACCGATTACGGTATATACAATAATGGGTTTTGACAGCGGCATGATAATCATTCTGAAAATCTGCGACTCCGTTGCACCGTCAAGCCGCGCCGATTCACTTAAAGTTTCTGATATTGTGTCAAAAAAGCCTTTCGCTATCAAGAAACCAAGACCGGAGCTGCCTGAGTAAACCAAAATAAGACCAATGTGGCTATTTGTAAGGCCGAATGCTTGCATTACAAAATACACGGCTATCATAGCCAATATTCCGGGGAACAGGCCTATAATTACACTTAAGCTCATAAGAGTTCTGCGCCCTTTAAAACGCATACGGCTCATGGCGTAACTTACACAAAGCACAAATATACTGGCAATAAGACCGGAAAAGATTGCAATCTGAAGTGTATTCATAAACCATACAGGAAACTGCGCTACGGTATCGTATCGGTCAAACAAAAGAAGCCTGTATGCTGTTAAAGAAAATTCCTCGGGTACAAATCTTCTCGCGTTCATACCTTGAAACTCTGAAAATGAGTTGAGTACAAGCCATATTATCGGAATAAGCCATATTAATGATAAAACAGCTAATAACAGATGGCGCAGCGTAAAGGAAGCACCTTTTAAAACTTTATTACTCATATCTGAAACTTATCCTCCTTATTACGATTGATAATCAAATTAAAGGCAACAAGGGTTATAATTGCACACACTACAAACACCATTATACCTATGGTAGACGCCATTCGGTAATTCCATTGATCCTGAGTAAGCCTATACAGCCATGTTACCAATAAATCCACCTCGTTGGCATTCGCTCGCGACATAGCGAGGTCGGTAGTTCGGTAAACATCATTGGTCAGTAAGAAAATGACATTAAAGTTATTAAAATTATGGATAACCTGCGTGACGAGGAACGGTGCCGTTACAAAGAGCATATACGGCATGGTGATGTACACAAACTGCTTAAATGGGCTTGCACCGTCTATCCTTGCGCTTTCATACAGGTCTTTTGGTATGTTCATGAGAACCCCCGTTGCTATAAGCATTGTAAACGGGATACCAACCCAAATATTTGTAAGGACAATCATTGCTCTTGCCCACATCGGATGGTTGAAAAATGGAATAAATGTGAGGTGTTCCGGTACCATTCCAATATTAATCAGCCACTGTGTCAAACCTATATCAGAGGCAAAGAAATTTATAAATCCCGTTTGCGCAAATAAGCTCCTAATAACGAGCAAGGTTACAAACTGTGGAACCGCAATGGTGACAATAAAAATCGTCCGCCACAGCTTTTTAAGTTTTGTTTTTTCATTATTGATAAATGAGGCAAGAAATATCCCAAGAAAGAAATTACTGAATGTGGCTAAGAAAGCCCATATAAGAGTCCATGAAAGCACTCTTCCAAATGCATACCCAAAAGTTGTTGCTACAGCATCACCACCAAATAGTTCACGGAAATTACTTAGCCCTACCCACGTAAAAAGAGAAGCAGGCGGCATATGATGTTGGTCGTAATTTGTAAATGCAACTGCGATAAGTACAATAAGCGGAATTATAGTAAAGATGACAACGCCCAGACATGGGAGTGATAACAATGTTATGTAAAAACGCTTATCTCCGGCTGATTTAATATCTTCTATAAATGTAGGAATGTGCTGACCTCTTTGCGCTTTAACTTGCAAAGCGCGGACATTTGTTATGTTGCGCAGATAAATAAAGAAAGCAGCAAGCAATACAATTATTGAGCTTATTCCAAATAGTAATATCAG
>WQTE01000031.1 GCA_009786445.1 Oscillospiraceae bacterium
AAAGGTGGCGATGTGGAGCAAATATTGAATAAGTTTATGGATATGTTTGCTTCCAGAACCGAAATGGAGTTTGTAAATGGTGAATGGTCGCCTATTTCAGGTGTCCCCAATGATGTACCTGACTGGACCAGTGAAAACAGAGAATTTGAACTAGTCCTAACGCAACTTATTGATGATGTAGACTTTGCTGACCCCGATGTCTTGGCAGGTACCCTGTTAAACTGGTTTGATGCAGGAGCAACCACCACTGAGGGTAGCTGGCACCAGTGGTCTCCATCAGGAGATTTTGCGGGCTACACGAGAGAGGAACTCAGCTCTGCTATCGCCGACGTGCTGACTAACGCAGGATTTGCGCTCAACCACATTGACCACGCCAGTGGAATGGTCAACGACGGAGCAGATGCAAACGAGAACCTTGCTGGCGGGTCTCGGGTAACATTGGGCGACTCCGTAGTAAGCCTATTCAGAGAAAGAGCAGCAAACGCTGCTTCGCAAGCCGCCCCTACACCACCGCCGTCGAATACAACAAGTTCGAGCAACGTATCTTCGACAAGTCAGGCGAGCGGACAGATGACTGCTTCTGATGTTTTGGATAAACTTAGGGGCATGATGCCGGGCTGGGTTATCAATGGCGATTGGCAGAGCGGCTTCCGCAACATTCAAATTGACCAGAGTGTGCTTGAACGTATGGCGAGTGACCCTGCCGAGTTTGAGCGAGTTATGGAAATTATACGCGGTTTCGAGGAACTGGTGCCACAGCTTGAACAGTGGGCAGAGCAGAACCCCGGGAAATCTCTTCTGCTCAGTTTCAACACCGATGAGGACGGAGCCACATCACTTATTGCCAGAATGATAGATTCACTCGGCAATGAACGCAGTGCAAGTGCCGGGTCGGGAGACATAGCATCATGGCGCGAAAATCTACAGCAAATTCTGGAATCATTCTCGCGAGAGACAACTGTGCAGGATGAAGAAGCGGAAGAAACGGAAAAAGCTGATGAACCTGCTGCACAAACAACTACTGCGGCAAGAAGAAATCGCCCGGCAAATCCTTCCGCTATCCGTAATCTGTGGAGAGACACAAATCAACGCGGCGAAGCAGTTTTGAGTCTCATACGTGCCTCTATAGGTAACAGTAACGGAACGGGACAAGCTTCCCTTGGTGCGATGGCAAATGGTGGCATGAATGTCAGCGAAGCAGACAGGCTAAGGGCGCAGGAGATGGTTAGCGAGGACGGATTCTTCGGCGTGAGACAGACCACTGAGCGCATTATGAGCTTTGCCAAAGCCATGGTAGGCGAAGATGCAAGTGCTGAGGACATAGAGAGAATGCGCGAGGCAGTGCAGAGAGGCTTTGACGAGGTCGCTCAATTATTCGGCGGATTTAATAATCTCCCCGGAGTCACGCAGGATACACATGCTGCGATAATGCAAGCCTTCGACGACTGGGCAGCCGGAGCAAGCAGTTAAATTGAAGAAAAAACTATTAAATGTGGGAGATTGCTTGGTAAATCTGTAAAAAATCGTGAAATTTGCAAATAATTAGTATTAAATTAAGTATTAATATGGTATAATGATTTTTCACGGAAAACGCTCTGCCCGAATTACAAGGAGGTAGTTTATGAGAGTAGGAAACGCAGGCAACAACTGGTGGGCGAATGCATCCGGACGTAACCCCGGAATCGGCAATTGGAACATGCCGCTTGCCGCAAGGCAAGCAGGTGGTACTAATCAAGCCGGAACGTCACAAGCTGCCAGAAATTCCATAGTCGCACTTCGCCAGACATCTGAGGCATTGACCCAGTCGCTCAACGCCATTCGCGGCATTGGCAACACATTTAACCAACCTATGCAGGCAAGGCGCCCTGTTTCGCAAAATACCGAAGCCTTAAATATCAACTCTTTTGACCCAAATAGAATCAGAGGTGCAGGTACTGAAGACTTCAGTGTAGAAGTGCTCCAGCTCGCACAGACCCAAACTCATGAGGGGGAAGCACTCGATGCTACATCTCGCGCATCTGAAGCAGGATTTAGCGTTGGTGCGCACCATATTGAAATCACTATTGGTAATCGCCGTTTTGACTTTAACTTCAACGTATCCGAAAACGATACAGTCAGAGATGTCCAAACACGTATAGCAAACGCAATAAACGCGAGAAGCGATGTCGCTGTAACCGCATCGGTCAATTTTGATCAAGAGGCAGGAACAAGTGCGCTTGTCCTCAGCTCATCACAGTCGGGAATAGATCCGAGCGCAGGGGCGGGGCAGCCAAACTTCTCAGTGAGAAGCGTAACCGGAAATGCTGTGGAAACAGCGGGCGTAGATATGGCGACAACTCTGGCGCAAAACGCCGCGTTTCGGGTAACGCGAGGTTTCACAGGTGCAGTGCAAACTTCAAGGTCAAACGATGTAGACTTGGGCTTTGGCATAACAGCAGAACTCAGGCAGACCGGAACCACAGAAGTGCAGATGGGCAGAGATACAACAACCCAGCAAAACGCATTTCGCCATATGGTCAACTCTTTCAACGATTTAGTGGAAGCTGCCAGAAGTGCCGGTAGAGGCAGCGCACTGGCGAGTGAGCTTGGTGGCATAGTCAGAAACTTTTCATCTCAGCTTGAGCGCATAGGAATTTCACTCAATTCTGAAGGGCGTATGCAGATTGACGAAACTCGAATGGCTGCTGCTGCCGAAAGCGGGGAGCTTGAAGAGTTTGCCCGCCGTGACGGTTTCAACTTCATGAGCCGCCTCGGCAGAACCGCAGATAGTGTAAGAGGAAACCCCGCCGCACACGTCGAACAAACAGTCAGTTCCGATGGTGGTTTTGGAGGATTTGACCCCTCAAGCTTCATGGATGCAGGAATCAACTTTAGCCCCATGCAATCAGTGTCAATGACCCGATTTATGAACTTAGGAATGTTGTTTGATTCACTGCTCTAGTTTTCAATCTAATCGGTCAACGCATTAGCTCGAAAAACAAAATAATTAAGAGGGACGCGGTTGTTGTAAAACGCCGCGTTCTCATTTTGGTTGAGCTCGATTATGCAAGAATATAAATTTATGAAAAATTTATGACATTTTTGTAATTTTTTTTGCAAAAGGACCGATAATAACTTGTATAGGATAAAATTCGGCACGGATGCAAAGAATTGGAGCTTCTTTGTGATAGGCACGACTTTTAGAGCAGGTAATTCAAGTTGGGCATCCGGTCTTCTGCAAAACAGCCCGTTTCATGGTATGAATATGGGTATGGGTATGCAAAACTCATTGACAAACAGACCACAAAATAATTTATTTGGACAGAATACGGCAGCGACATCTCCGGCTTTTCGGAACGCTGTTACACAACTTGGCAATACCGCAAACACACTGGTGCAAAATCTAAATAATCTGCAAGGACTTGGCAGAAACGGGACTTCTCCTTTTGATCTTACCCGTCCTGTTGCCGAGAATTCTGATGTGCTGAATATACGCTCTTTTGATGAAAATAGATTGAGAAATGCAAACCTCTCAAATCTTTCCATAGAAGTTTCCCAAATCGCTACAGTCCAACAAAACGAAGGGGATGCACTCAGCGCATCCAGAAATGCAATGGCTGCCGGCTTTACTTTAGGTAGTAACCGCATAGCCATAACAGTTGACAACCGCCGATTTGAAGTCAGCTTCAATGTTGCGGCAGGCGACACAACCAGAGATGTCCAGCAGAGAATCGCTGCTGCAATAAACAGCAGAAACGATATTGCTGTTTCTGCATCAGTTTCCCAAAATACAACGGCAGGGACAAGCTCGCTTGTTCTGAGTTCCTCACAAACAGGCATAGCAAATGAGGGTCAGCCCAACTTCACTGTATCAGATGTTATCGGCAACTCTGTTGCAATAACAGGAGTAACCGATATCACTCAAGAGGCGCAAAACGCAGAGTTCAGAATAACCCGTGGTGCGCAGACAGGATTTCACACTTCAAGGTCTAATGATGTTGACTTGGGTCACGGCATAACGGCAAGGCTCACAGACACCGGAACTACAGGGATTACTATGGGAAGCGACACGACAGCGCAAGTCAACGCTTTTCGCAATATGGTCAACTCGTTTAACGGTCTTATGAGAACGGCGAGAGAATTCGGAAGGAGCAGCAACCTAGAGAGAGATTTAAGCTCTATTACCCAAGCGTTCAGGACATCATTGTCCCGCATGGGTGTTACCTTAAACCCCAATGGCACTATGAGCATAGATGAGTCTCGCCTACAGCAGGCGGCTGAAGAAGGTGAACTTCAGCGTTTCGGCACAAGAACCGGAACCAACTTCTTCTCCCGTCTGACAAGAACGGCTGAAAGTGTAAGCAGAAATCCCGCAACATTTGCTGATTCACGAAACTCCGCTACAAGTATGTTTGATGCAAACTCCAGATTCCTCTCTTTGCCGACTCAAATGAGCCGCAATATGCGCACATCAAATGCAGGAATGTTCTTTAACACTTTGCGGTAGTCTTTACAAAGATATAGCCTTTGTGGTAATGTATTGGTGCAACCTTTTATCATTAACATGGAGGCTTTTTATACATGAACACACCTGATTTTAAGCGAAACATATACTGTGGGGAACCGCGTAGTGCAGATATTGGGCGGACTTTGACGGTTTGCGGCTGGGTACAGCGAAATCGTGATTTGGGCGGGCTCATTTTTATTGACCTGCGCGACCGTACGGGAATTTTGCAGCTCGCTTTTGACGATAACACATCAAGAGAGATATTCAGCGAAGCCATGACCGTTCGCGCTGAATTTGTGCTTAAGGCAACAGGCACTTTGCGTGAGCGTTCTTCAAAAAACCCTGATTTACCGACTGGTGATGTCGAGCTTGAAGTTACAGCACTTAACATACTCTCAAAAGCCGAGACACCACCATTTGAAATTGTAGAAAATTCCGATGTGAACGATGCGCTTCGCCTTAAATACCGCTATCTCGACTTGCGCCGGCCTGATATGCAACGCTTGTTTGCACTGCGCCATAAAGCGGCTAAGGTAACTCGTGATTATTTTGACGAAAACGGTTTTTATGAAATCGAAACCCCCATACTCACAAAGTCAACCCCCGAGGGTGCGAGGGATTATCTCGTACCAAGCCGTGTGCATAAGGGTAAATTTTATGCGCTCCCGCAGTCTCCGCAACAGTACAAGCAGCTACTTATGCTTGCGGGGTTTGACAAGTATTTGCAGATTGTAAAATGTTTCCGTGATGAGGACTTGCGTGCCGACCGCCAACCCGAGTTTACGCAGATTGACCTTGAAATGTCGTTTGTAGACATGGAGGACATCATAAAAATTAACGAAGGTTACATGAAGCGAATTTTTAAAGACATTCTCGATGTAGAGGTGAAGCTGCCGATTGCTCGGCTCACTTATCGTGAGGCTATAGATAGGTTTGGCAGTGATAAGCCTGATTTGAGATTCTCTCTTGAGCTTTCCGACATAAGCGACATTGTGAAAAACTGCGAGTTTAAGGTGTTCGCTGAGCCTGTTGCAAACGGCGGCAGTGTGCGGATGCTTTATGTGCCGGGCGGCGGCTCTATGCCACGAAAGCAGATTGATTCACTTGTAGAGTTTGTAAAAACATATGGCGCAAAAGGTCTTGCATGGACTAAACTCTCTGAGGACGGCAGCGTTTCTTCTTCATATTCAAAATTTTTGACCGATGCGGAAAACGAACAAATCTTAAAACGTGCAGGGGCCGAGGCGGGCTGTCTTGTGCTGATTGTTGCAGACCCTAAAGAAGATGTTGTCTTTGCTTCGCTCGGTGCGCTTCGCATAGAGTGTGCAAAAAGGCTTAATATGATTCCGCAAGGGGTTTATGAGTTTGTGTGGATAACCGAATTTCCGATGTTTGAATATTCCGAGGAGGAGGAGCGTTACGTTGCCAAGCATCACCCGTTTACCGCACCGATGGACGAAGATATGCACCTACTTGAGAGCGATAAGGCAAATTGCCGCGCAAAACAATATGACCTTGTGCTAAACGGCACGGAACTCGGCAGCGGCTCAATCCGGATTAACACACCGGAAATGCAAGAGCAGGTTTTCCGTGCTGTCGGGCTTACTCCGGAAGAAGCAAATGAGAAATTCAGCCATCTCATAACCGCTTTTAAGTACGGCGCACCTCCGCACGGCGGAATTGCCTACGGGTTGGACAGATTAGTTGCACATTTAGCAGGACTGGGTTCAATCCGCGACGTTATTGCTTTCCCGAAAGTCCAAAACGCTTCCGAGGTTATGACTGCCTGCCCCGATGAAGTGGACGAAAAACAGCTTGAAGAGTTAGGGATAAAAGTCTGTGACAGTGAACACTGAGTTTTTAGAGGAGTCCTGTTGTAATTTCCCCAAAAAAGTGATATGATAGTGACACTCACAAGTTGACGGCTTTGCCCAAAAAGGAGAAGATTATCGTGTCATCACGTTCAAAGCTATTCACAATAATCATAATAGGCGCACTTGCACTGTATGCAGTGGTGAGTTTGGTTGTCATCTGGGAGCTGACTGTTCCGCTCAATAGGCAGCACCAGGAAGATATGCGCCGTGCCGCGGAGTTACAGCAACAAATTGCAGATCTTGAGTTCATGCTTGAAAATACCGATGATCCTGATGTTGTTCGCCGTATCGCCGAGGAGCTGCTTGGACTTGTTTCCCCTGACGAAATTGTTATCACAGGATTTGCAGATAGGCAGATAGATGATTAGAAATAATATTGGCGAGAAAAGTAAAGAGGAACTTTTAAGAGATATGAAGCCGTCGGGATCATATCTTGGTAGTCTTGCGGGCTTTTCTGATTTGCTCGGCACGATAAAGCAGGCAGAAAACGCGGCAAAGGAATTACTTGACGAAACAGCAGAAGCCACTGCTGAGCCCAGAAAACCCAGATTCAAGCAAAATCAGGAAGCAGAGGCGGGCGATGCTTCTACGTCTGCACGACTGAAGGCGACAAAAACAGAGCAATCCACGAAAGAGCAACCGAAAGAACAAACTAAGGAGCGGGCAATAGCGGTGGCTGAAGATAACGCCGAAGCAAAGCCTTCACTTGAGGAACTTCTTCAAAACCTTGATTCTCTGGTGGGACTTGATAAAATAAAGCAAAGTGTCAAGAGTCTTATAAACTACGTAAAGGTTCGTAAGCTGCGTGAGGAAAATAAATTACCAAACCCTCCGCTCTCGCTGCATATGGTCTTTACGGGAAATCCCGGAACAGGCAAAACAACCGTTGCACGGATTCTCTCTGAGCTGTACTGCGCCATCGGAGTTCTCACAAAGGGACAGCTCGTAGAGGTGGATAGGTCAGGACTTGTAGCGGGTTTTGTGGGACAAACCGCAATAAAAACTTCGGAAGCTGTCGAGCGAGCACTCGGCGGCATACTCTTCATTGACGAAGCTTATGCTCTTGCCCCTGAAATGGGAAATGTAAGCGACTTTGGCAGAGAATCAATAGAAACGCTCTTAAAGTTAATGGAAGACAACAGAGGCGACTTGATAGTTATTGTCGCCGGCTACAGTGAGCCTATGGAGCGGTTCATTATGTCAAACCCCGGCTTGGAGTCGCGCTTTAACAGATACTTTGATTTTGAAGATTATGATAGTGATCAGTTAAACGATATTTTCACACTAATGTGCTCTCAGAGCGAGTATCTGCTTACAGAGGATGCAAAGGATTTTGCGCGTGAGCATTTTCGTCGTCTTTACGAGAATCGTGATGAAAACTTTGGCAATGCACGGCATGTCCGTAATTTTTTTGAACATATTGTCTCTCAGCAATCAGACAGAATATCATTAATGAGCGAGCACACCAGAGAAGACTTAGTAATGGTCATAGCGGAAGATTTGGAAAACGCAGCTAAGATTGGTTGAGTGCGCTCAATACAAGGAGGTTTTTATGGCACAGGGTAAAGACATTAAGATTATTTGCGGAAATTCCAACATTCCATTTGCAGAAAACGTCTGCCGAAATCTCGGACTGCGCCTCGGCAGCACAAACGTCTCTACATTCTCGGATGGTGAAATTGCAGTTTCACTAAATGAGACTGTCCGCGGTTCGGATGTGTTCATCCTTCAATCAACGTGCACCCCCATAAACGATAATCTCATGGAAATGCTTATCATGGTTGATGCGTGTAAACGCGCTTCTGCAAGCCGTGTCACATGCGTAATCCCCTACTTTGGTTATGCACGGCAAGACAGAAAAGCCAAGGCTCGCGACCCCATATCCGCAAAGCTGGTGGCAAATCTTATTGTATCCGCGGGTTCCGACAGAGTTCTCACTATGGATTTACACGCAGCTCAAATTCAAGGCTTTTTCGACATTCCCGTTGACAACCTTCTCGGCACGCCGCTTTTTGTAGACCATTTTCAAAAGAAGTTTAAAGGTAGTATAGATGATGTGATGATTGTCTCGCCTGACATCGGCAGCGTAGCTCGCGCAAGGGCGTTTGCCCTGAAAATGGGTCTCAGTCTTGCCATAGTTGATAAGCGCCGCGAAAAAGCAAATCAAGCCGAAGTTATGAACATTATTGGTTCTGTTGAAGGAAAAAGGGTTATCATGTATGACGATATGGTAGACACTGCAGGCAGTCTTTGTGAAGCTGCCACCGCCCTGGTCGAGAAAGGTGGTGCAAAGGAGATCTATGCCTGTGCCTCTCACGGTGTGCTCTCGGGCGAATCTGTCGAGCGCATTGATAAAAGCGTTGTCAAAGAAGTTATTTTTTCCGATACAATCCCGCACGAACGCTCAAAAGGCTCAGCGAAGATAAAATACTTATCAGCAGCTCCTTTGTTTGCCGAAGCAATCAAGCGCATTTTTGAGGAAGTTTCTATTTCAACACTGTTTCGGTAGAATTGTCAGGTTATTGCGAAACTGATAGCTTTGTTATCCTGAGCGTAGCGAAGGGTCTTGATGCACTTTCGTTGCTTGGTCGCGAAGACTCTTCAGTAACTTCGCTCTCTCGAAATGAGATTCTGCCGTGATGAGGTATCCATATGTTTTTTAGGAGAAATAATGACCCGGTTGAGTGGATTGCCGTTTTTTTGGGGAACCCCGGACTCAGGTACGACAACACGCGCCACAACGCCGGATTCATGGTGGCAGATATAATAGCAAAAGAAGCCGCAGTTAAGATAATCCGTGCAAAGTTCAGTGCCCTCACAGGAACTGTTACTCTTGGGGGTAAGCGAGTTCTTCTTGTGAAGCCCCAGACTTACATGAACCTGAGCGGAACCTCGGTTAGGCAGGCTATGAAGTTTCATAGAGTTCCGCTCCAAAATATTCTTGTCATTTCCGATGAGGTTTCACTACCTCCCGGGAAGCTCCGCATTCGCAGACGCGGTTCGTCAGGCGGACATAATGGGCTTCGTGATATAATTTCAAAATGCGGCGGTGAGGACTTTCCGAGAATCAGACTTGGCGTTGGCTCGCCTCCGCACGATGACTATGCTATGGCAGACTGGGTACTGTCAAAACTTACCGATGAAGAGACAAAGCAGATCTCAGATGCCGCCCTCCGCGCGGCTGCAGCACTGGAAATGACCATGATGCAAGGTCTTGAGAGCGCAATGACAAAGTATAATTGATTCTATCGAAAGGAGAAGCAACCATGACGCCGATGATGCGGCAGTATCTGGAAATAAAAGAAAAGAACCCTGACAGTATTCTTTTTTTTCGTCTTGGTGATTTTTATGAAATGTTCGGCGAGGATGCAAAGACAGCTTCGCACGAGCTTGATATAGTTCTTACAACCCGCGATAAATCAGATAACCCTGACGAGCGCACCCCCATGTGCGGTGTTCCTTATCACAGTGCCGAATCATATATTGCCAAGCTCATATCAAAAGGCTACAAGGTTGCTATTTGTGAGCAACTGGAAGACCCGCGTGAGGCAAAGGGGATTGTCGCTCGCGATGTCGTCCGTACTATCAGCCCGGGAACACTCATGGACTCTTCAATGCTTGATGAGAGCAAATCAAATTATCTTTGTGCCGTGTATCTTGGTGAAGTGTCAGCCGCTTGCTTTTCAGATCTTTCGACAGGAGAGATCTCTGTGACAGAGTTTTCTGATGTGGATTTGCGCCACATAGAAAATGAGCTGGCTTCATTTTCTCCTTCTGAAGCAATTTTAGGCGGAAACCCCGATATGGTTAAAACACTTGCAAAGCAGATGAGTCTCCGCTTTTCTTGCCTTGTGCAGTGTGAGGACAACAGGTTTAACGAATTAAACGCAAAAGCTGCGCTTGAACATTTTACACGGATAAGCGAGGGCTCTCATCCACCTGTAGAAAGCCCCTCACACATAGCCGTAGGTGCACTTTTTTCGTATCTCACCGACACACAAAAGACTGATATATCGCATCTTAAATCGCTCTGCTACAATAATGAGTTCTCACTCATGGAGATGGATATAACGACCATGCGAAATCTTGAACTCGTTGCATCGCTGAGGACAGGCGACAAGCGCGGAAGTCTGCTGGGTGTACTTGACCACACAAAAACGCCAATGGGACGTCGCCTTATCAGAGGCTTAATTTTACGCCCGCTTCTTCAAGTTTCGCAGATTATGCGGCGGCAAAGTGCGGTCGATGAACTTTATCGCAGCACTGTAGCTCGTGGCGAACTGATTCTCAGCCTTAAGAAAATTGGGGATATGCAGCGACTCATAGGTAAAATAGTTTTCGGGAATGCAGGCTGTCGTGATATGAAAGCACTTTCCATTTCAATTGCGGCACTACCCGAACTGGTAAAGCAACTGGAGCCTATGAAATCTGCCGCACTCAGGCAAAGTGCAAAATTAGATAGTCTCTCAGATATCGCAAAGCAAATAGACTTTATGCTTCGTGACGATCCTCCGTTTTCTGTCAGAGAGGGTGGGTTTATAAATGACGGAGTAGACCCTGAGCTTGACCGCCTTCGTTTACTGCTTCGGGGCAGTTCCGAAGCTCTCACCGCCATAGAGGCAAAAGAACGTGAGCGCACAGGTAAGAAGCTGAAAATAGGCTATAACAAAGTATTTGGCTATTACATCGAAATCTCGCGTGGTGTGTCGGAAAACGTGCCCGACAACTACATCCGAAAGCAAA
Source organism: Oscillospiraceae bacterium (assembly GCA_009786445.1). Taxonomy (GTDB): domain Bacteria; phylum Bacillota; class Clostridia; order Oscillospirales; family Oscillospiraceae; genus WRMH01. The sequence goes on from WQTE01000031.1 coordinate 11,104, forward strand.
CGCTGACTAATTGCGAAAGGTTTATTACAGAAGAACTCAAAGAGCTTGAAACAGAGCTTCTCACGGCAAAAGACAGTATTACAACGCTCGAATACAATCTTTTTGAAAAACTCCGCAATGATGTTGCGGCGCACGTTGGCCGCATACAAGACACGGCAAAAGCCATCGCCGAACTTGATGTTTTCTGCTCTCTGGCTCATGTCGCTGTCACAAACAATTATTCAAAACCCGAAATTGATGCATCGGGAATTATAGACATAAAGGATGGCAGACATCCCGTCGTTGAAGTCCTTCAGCAAGGCTCACTATTTGTGCCAAACGACACATTTTTGGATAAGGGCAAAGCACGGACATCCATAATCACGGGCCCTAACATGGCAGGTAAATCAACATATATGCGGCAAACTGCACTCATAGTGCTTATGGCTCAAATGGGCTCATTCGTTCCCGCAAGCTCTGCGCAAATCGGCATTGTTGACAGGGTATTCACAAGGATTGGCGCATCAGATGACTTAGCCGCCGGAATGTCAACATTCATGGTCGAAATGACCGAAGTTTCCGATATTTTATCAGATGCAACTGCATCGTCGCTGCTCATACTCGACGAAATCGGGCGAGGTACGTCAACATACGACGGTATGTCCGTTGCCAGAGCTGTTTTGGAGCACTGCACCGACAAGAAAAAGCTCGGCGCAAAGACAATGTTTGCAACGCATTACCACGAGCTTACAATCCTTGAAGATGAAATTGACGGCGTAATAAACTATAATATCTCTGCAAAAAAACGCGGCGACGAGATAATCTTCTTGCGAAAAATAGTCCCCGGCGGCGCAGACGACAGTTATGGCATAGAAGTGGCGGGTCTTGCCGGCGTTCCCGACAGCGTTATTAAGCGGGCAAAAGCAATCTTAAAAACGCTTGAAGACTTGGACAAAAACGAAAAAAATATTCCCTCAAAGGGAAAGTTCGGCCCAAGTGGACGAGAAGAAATTTCTTCTCCGCAAATTTCCATGCTCGACATCGGCATAAACGAAGCTACGGAAAAACTCCGCTCTACTGATTTAAATACAATAACACCGCTTGAAGCTCTCAGTTTGCTGTTTGAGATGAAGAAACTGCTCTAGCCTCAATTATATTGAATCCATATATCATTCTGAATTGAACCCACATGTCATCCTGAGCGAAGTTAAGGGTCTTAAATACAAAGAAATGGAAAGATATCATGAATCTGAATTTTACGAAAATGCACGGCGCGGGAAATGATTATATTTTTATCGACTGTTTTGATATAACGATAGATAATCCCGAGAGTTTATCAATCAGTTTGTCGGACAGACATTTCGGTATTGGCGGCGACGGACTTGTTATGATAATGCGCTCAGATAACGCCGATGCTAAAATGCGTATGTTCAACAGCGACGGAAGTGAAGGGAAGATGTGCGGCAATGCCATACGATGTGTAGCAAAATATCTTTATGATAATAACATTATCTCAAAGCAAAAAATCAGCATTGAAACTCTCAGCGGGATAAAAATTCTCTCTTTGACTACGCAAAGCGACATTGTCACTCATGCCACGGTAGATATGGGTAACGCCATTTTAAAGCCTGAACTTATTCCTGTCAGAACAGATGCATTACCCGCAGATTCGCTCAGCTCGCTACCGGAAAGTATTGTCGGCGTACCTGTTAATATCGGCGGTGCGGAGTATGCGATAACTTGTGTTTCGATGGGAAATCCTCATGTTGTAATCTTTTGTGAAAATGTCGATAATATCCCGCTTTCAACTATAGGTCCGCTGTTTGAAAATGCTCCGCTGTTTCCCGATAGGGTCAACACCGAGTTTGTTCAGGTTATTGGAAGAAATCGTCTGAAAATGCGCGTTTGGGAGCGAGGCAGCGGGGAAACGCTCGCCTGCGGAACAGGTGCTTGCGCGGCAGCCGTCGCCGCGGTATTAAACGGTCATTGCGATGAAGCAACCGATATATCTGTATTGCTTCCTGGCGGAGAGCTTATAATCAACTATAGTGAAGGCATCGTCCACATGACAGGCGATTGCATAAAGGTATTTAGCGGAACAATAGAGATGGGGGCCACAGTCCTCTGCGGCACGAAAAAATCTGACACGGAGTGAAAGTATGAAGATAGAAATTGATGATAAGTTGATTACATATTTGGAGGACTTATCCGGTCTTGCGCTGATTGATGATGAGAAAACCCGCCTCAAAGGAGATTTGAAGGATGTACTGGGTCATATGGCATCGCTCAGCGAGCTAAACACAGAAGGAGTGCCCGAACGCAGCCATCCGTTTGACAATGTAAATGCGTTTCGCGAAGATTCGGCAGAGCCTTCGTTTGACCGTGAACTTATCTTAAAAAACGCACCAAACAGAAATGATGAAATGATTATTGCGCCAAAAACTTTGTATGATGGAGAGTGAACACAATGTCAAACAGATATGAAAACCCGTTATGTAAAAGGTATGCGAGTGCGGAGATGCAGAATATTTTCTCCGCGGACACCAAGTTTTCCACATGGCGTCGCCTTTGGGTCGCTCTTGCAGAGAGTCAAAGCGAGCTTGGGCTTAGTATAAGCACTGAGCAAATTGAAGAGATGAAAGCTCATATTTCTGATATAAACTATGAAGCGGCAGGCAGATATGAAGCTGAAACAAAGCATGATGTAATGGCTCATATATTAGCCTACGGCGAGCAATGCCCCGAGGCTAAGCCCATACTGCACCTCGGAGCAACTTCGGCGTTTGTGGGCGACAATGCAGATATTATTATACAAAAATCCGCTTTGGCTCACATAAAAAAACTCCTGATAAACACCATTTCCGTGCTGAGTGATTTTGCTAACAAACATAAGGATATACCCTGTCTTGCCTATACACATTTTCAGGCGGCACAGCCCACTACCGTCGGCAAGCGGGCTACACTTTGGATACAAGATTTGCTTATGGATTTAGAGCAGCTTGAGTTTACGGCAAATAACTTAAAGCTACTAGGCTGCAAGGGAACAACGGGAACAGGAGCAAGCTTCCTCTCACTTTTTGACGGAGACCATGAAAAAGTAAAGACACTTGAACAAAAAATAGCCGCAAAAATGGGCTTTAATAATGTGTATTCCGTAAGCGGACAAACTTATTCGCGTAAGGTTGATTATTTTATACTGTCCGTGCTTTCAGGGGTAGCACAGAGCGCACATAAATTCTCAAACGATATTCGTCTGCTTTCTCATTTAAAAGAGGTTGATGAGCCGTTTGAAGATACTCAGGTCGGGTCTTCCGCAATGGCATATAAGCGAAATCCCATGAGAAGCGAGCGTATTGCCTCACTCGCCCGTTATATTATGGTAAGTGCCTTAAACCCCGCGCTGACGGCCGGCGCACAATGGTTTGAAAGGACTCTTGACGATTCGGCAAACAGGCGAATATCTATTCCTGAAGCATTTCTTGCCACAGATTCAATCCTGTCGCTGTTTATTAACATAGTAGAGGGTCTTACCGTTTACCCGCAAGTAATCAAAAAGCATTTAGACGAGGAACTGCCATATATGGCGACCGAAAACATTTTGATGTACTGCGTAAAAAAAGGGGGCGACAGGCAGACTTTGCACGAGAGGATTCGTCTGCACTCTACCGAGGCTGCAAGGGAGATTAAAAGAGAAGGTAAAGACAACGATTTACTTGACAAAATAACATCAGACCCTGCATTTGGCATTACCGCCGATGAACTGAGCGCTTTTCTCGAAACAGAGAATTTTATCGGCAGGGCAAAAGAGCAGACTGAAGAGTTTCTATCAGAGGTCAATGACATTTTAAGCGCGAACAAAACCCTGTTGGGAGTAGATGTAAAAATCACCGTATAATTTTAAGGAGGGTTTCAATATGTTGACAGCGGTAGTTGGTATTAACTGGGGCGATGAGGGAAAAGGCCGTATGGTCGATTTGCTTTCTAAACAATATGACGTGGTTTGTAGGTATCAGGGCGGTAACAATGCAGGGCATACTGTAGTAACGAACGACGGCAAATTCATTCTTAATCTTCTTCCGTCGGGTATCCTTCACAAGGGCACAGTAAACGTCATGGGCGGTGGCATGGTTATTGATTTGGAGCATCTGGTCGGAGAAATTGCGGCGTTTCGGCAAAGGGGAATCTATATATCGCCCGACAATCTGAAAATCAGCGATAAGGCTTTCATTTGCTTTCCTTATCATGTAACACAGGATATTTTGGAAGAAGAACGTCTCGGCGACAAGAAATTCGGCTCGACAAGGCGTGGAATTGCACCTGCATATGGTGATAAATATATGAAAAAAGGCATCCGCATGGGTGATTTGCGTAACCTGGCCGCCGTAAAGCAGAGTCTTTCTGATATCGTGGAGTGGAAAAATGTCACAACAAAGGGGTATGGTGATTTTCACACAAATGCCGATATAATCATGAAGTGGCTGGATACTTTCGGCTCAGAGCTTATACCTTATATAACTGATGTCACAAATTATCTGTCCGATTCAGTCAAAGAGGGGCGTGATATTTTGCTTGAAGCACAGCTCGGTGCTTTGCGCGATATTGACTATGGAATATACCCATATACAACTTCCTCGCAGACTCTGGCGGCATACGCACCCATCGGAGCCGGAATACCGGGAGTTTCACTGGGAAATGTGCTTGGTGTTATGAAAGCATACTCCAGCTGCGTTGGCGAAGGTCCGTTTACTGCAGAAATGTCTGACTTAGATGCCTCTGCACTCCGTGAAGCGGGCGAGGAATTTGGAGCTGCGACAGGCAGACCGCGCAGGGTCGGCGGATTTGATGTTGTCGCAAGCCGATACGGTGTTGCGATGCAGGGGGCGGATGAACTTGCGCTCACAAAACTTGATATTTTATCTTATTTTGATGAAATCCCTGTTTGCGTTGCGTATGAAATTGACGGGCACAGAACAGACCGTTTTCCATCAGGTGATGAGTTAGTGAGAGCAAAACCTGTTTATGAGTATTTTGAAGGCTTCAAGGTCGATATATCCGGGTGCAGAAAAGCTGAGGATTTACCTGAGCCGGCACTTCGTTATATACGATATATTGAAAAGGCCGTAGATTGCCCCATAAAATATGTATCAGTCGGTCCGAAACGTGATGACTATTTTGTCTTGTGATAAATACGCCTTACTCAACTAAAGGAGAGTCCGAAAATGTTTGAGCTTAGTGCGCTGGAGCTTTCAGCTTTAATATGTGAAAAAAAAATGAGCGTTACCGAGGCAGTACGTGCTTATATCGATGTGATAAAAAAATCGGATAACGTGTACAATGCATTTGTTGCCATATCTGAGGAGAAAGCTCTTGCCGTAGCAGCAGATGTTCAAAAGCGCATTGACGCGGGTGAAAAACTTTCGCCGCTGGCAGGTGTGCCGATTGCTTTAAAGGATAATATCAGTACACTCGGAATCCCCACGACATGTTCCTCAAAAATGCTTAGCGGATACACTCCCGTATATAGTGCAACCGTAGTCGACAGGCTTGAGCAGGCGGGTTTGATTGTTCTCGGCAAGCTCAACATGGATGAGTTCGGCATGGGAGGCTCCAGCGAAACCGGGTTTAGCGGAACAGTCAAAAATCCTTGGGATGTTTCCCGCGTTGCAGGCGGGTCGTCAGGCGGATGTGCCGCCGCTGTTGCAGGTGGCGAAATACCTCTAACACTCGGCTCCGACACAGGCGGGAGCATACGCCAGCCCTGCTCTTTTTGCGGCACTACAGGAATAAAGCCTACATATGGCGCAGTTTCGCGGTACGGGCTTATCGCATACGCTTCTTCAATGGATCAAATCGGCCCTATCGGCAGAGATGTTGACGACTGCGCTGCTTTGTTGTCTGTAATTTCAGGCTTTGACCGCAAGGACAGCACCTGTGTAATTAAAAAGCCATTTGATTTCAGATCAGCGAGTTCGGGAGATTTGAGCGGAGTAAAAATCGGTCTTCCCCGAAACTATCTGGAAGACGGCATTGACTCATCTGTAAAAAATGCGATACTTACGGCAGCAAAAGAATTTGAAGATTCGGGTGCTGTAGTTGAAGAGTTTGAAATGCCTCTCACTTCCTATATGATTGCAGCATATTATATTATCGCCTGCGCCGAGGCTTCATCTAACTTATCACGCTATGATGGCTTGAAATATGGCTACAGAAATCCTGATGCAAAGTCACTAGCCGATGTCTACAAACTCTCGCGCAGTGAGGGTTTCGGGCTTGAGGTTAAGCGCAGAATCATGCTTGGCTCTTTTGTTCTCTCATCGGGATATTATGATGCATACTACAAAAAGGCTCTTAAGGCTCGCGCTCTTATAAAGGATGCCTACAACAAGCTCTTTGAGCTTTATGACATGGTTTTATCTCCCATTGCGCCGACAACGGCTTACAAGCTCGGCGAAAACATAAACGACCCTATGAAGATGTATCTTGGTGATATCTACTCCGTGTCTGTAAATCTGGCAGGTCTCCCTGCAGTTGCTCTGCCCTGCGGTTTTGACGAGTCAGGTCTGCCAATCGGTTTTCAGCTTGTAGGAGATGCGTTTTCGGAAAATAAGCTTGTAGACACAGCGCGAGTCTATCAGCACCGCACCGACTTTCACAAGAGAAAGCCACCACAGATTGCTTTCTAAGAATGATTTTTGTTTGCTTTCAGCAGCTTTTTGTGCGCTTTAAAATGAGCTATACTTCCTTTTAATATCATAATTGCTGATAAATTAATGATTCTCCTGCGGATTGAAATCGGGACTTTTTAAAGGTACAATTATTGTATCTTTAAAGTTTTATAGGGGGTAGATAAATGCGCACATTGATTCATAATAATGTCGACAATTGCACAGGTTGTAACCGGTGCATTAGAGTTTGTCCGGTTGAAGAGGCAAACATCACCTATGAAAAAGACAAACGCATTATTGTCGAAGCTGACAGCAAGCATTGCATAACTTGCGGAGCCTGCTTGGAGGCTTGTCACCATAACTCCAGAGGCTACAGCGACGATACCGAACAGTTTTTCGCAGATCTTTTAGATGGCGTGGAGATTAGTGTGATTGCCGCACCTGCTATACGAACTAATTTTGATGACTGGGAACGAATGCTTTCATGGTTGCGGCAGCTTGGAATACACAAAATTTATGATGTTTCACTCGGAGCCGATATCTGTACATGGGCACATATTACGCACATACAAAAAAGCAGCCCTGCACCAATCATATCTCAACCATGCCCTGCCATAGTAAACTACATACTCATGCATCGCAACAATTTGCTAAAACATCTCTCACCCATACACTCACCAATGCTATGCACTGCGGTATACATGAAAAAATATGAACACGTGCATACAAAGATTGCGGCATTGTCTCCTTGCATAGCCAAAACAAATGAGTTTGATGATACAACCCTCGTGGAATATAATGTCACATTTAAAAAACTTTCAGAATATATAGAGCAAAACAATATTATTTTCCCGGAAAAGCGAGGCTCCTTTGACCACTATGAAGCGGGGCTCGGGAGCTTATATCCCATGCCCGGCGGCTTAAAAGAATGCGTTGAACACTATCTAGGAAAATCAATCAGGATTGACAAGTCTGAAGGTCCGCAACTTGTCTATGAAGCACTGGATATCTATGGGGATAAACATAGCTCTGCACTTCCGGCTGTGTTTGATGTGCTAAATTGTACGGAAGGGTGTAATGTTGGTACCGGGTGTCGGCATACCGGTACCGATATTTTCGATATCTCAAGCACAATGGATCAGTATCGCCGTGCAAACATGAGTGCCGAGATGAAAAAAATGCACCTCACCGAGCTATTTGAAATGTTTAATAAAACACTCAATTTCCGTGACTTTGTAAGGTCATATGTTCCAAGACCTGTTCAGCATATGAAGATTTCATCCGATAAAATCGAATATGCGTTTGGTTTACTTGGAAAATCCGATGATGCTGCAAGAAATTTCGATTGTGGTGCGTGCGGTTGCGATACCTGTCATGATATGGCAACTAGGATTGCCAAAGGTATCAATACTCCTAAAAATTGTATGGAAAAAGCGCATAAAGATGTTCTAAAAGATCATGAAGAGGCAAGGGCCAATATGGCACTTTTCCGCACTGTTTTAAATGACACTGTCAACATAAAAGAACTCACAGAGTCGATAGTGAGTAAAGCAGAAGATATTAACGATGTGATTCTATCATACAATTCCATGATAGAAGATATCGAGAAAATTGCAATGAGTGTCGGGATTATTGCTTTAAATGCATCTATCGAGGCAGCTAGGATTGGTCAGCACGGCAAGGCTTTCGCTGTTGTTGCCGATGAGATAAAAAAGCTTGCCCAAAGCTCTGATGCTTCTGCAAAGCGCACGAAAGTTGCCTCACTCAGGGCTCAAACTGCAATCAATGCCATAAACTCTCTTGTTTCTGAGATATCCATTAATGTAAATGATTCATATGACCACATCAGCACTGTAGTCGATAGTTCAAACAGACTTTTGGAAAACAGTCATTAACGACCACAACAAGTCAGCCCCTGTGAAAATATTTGCTTGAAGGCATCCGCAAAAAGCGACTCATCAGAAGAAATTGCTTTACAGAATTTGAGACATGCTATAATATATGTTTCTAAATATCACTTGAAAAACGAGAGAATTAATATGAAGTGGGAAACTGTTATAGGTCTGGAAGTCCATACTGAGCTTTTGACTGAGTCTAAAATATTCTGCGGGTGCTCTGCCAAGTTTGGCGGTGAGCCGAACACAAGGCTTTGCCCTATTTGTACAGCAATGCCGGGGTCTCTGCCCGTGCTGAATAAACGTGTCTTGGAATACGCAATGCGACTGGGTATTGTACTCGGCTGCACGATTTCTAAAAGCAGCAAGTTTGACCGCAAAAATTACTTTTACCCCGATTTGCCAAAAGCCTACCAAATTTCTCAGCTCTATGCTCCAATACTACGTGGTGGGCAACTTGAAATAGACCTTGACGGGCAAAAAAAAGCAGTACGGCTCCGTGAAATACACATAGAAGAAGATGCCGGAAAGCTGCTGCACAGCGGTTTTGGCGAAACGCATATGGACTTTAACCGCTGCGGCGTGCCACTTCTGGAGATTGTTTCCGAGCCTGATTTTAGCAGCGGCGATGAGGTGCTTTTATATCTCGAAAAACTGCGCGAGATACTTTTATATCTCGGCATTAGTGATTGCAAAATGCAAGAAGGCTCGCTGCGTGCTGATGTCAACATATCCGTGCGCCAAATCGGTGGTGAGCTTGGCGTGCGCACCGAGATGAAAAATCTTAATTCCTTTAAGGCAATCTCACGCGCCATTGAATATGAAGCTGACAGGCAAATAGGTATCTTGGAAAGCGGTGGAAAAATAGCACAGGAAACACTGCGATGGGACGACGACATCGGAGAATCTTACAGTATGCGCTCGAAAGAAAATGCGCAGGATTACCGCTATTTCCCGGAGCCGGATTTACTTCCGATAAATATCAGTGAGGAATGGATTTCAGAAATCCGCAAAGACCTCCCTGAGCTTGCACATCAAAAGCGGGAGCGATATATATCAGAGTATAAGCTCTCTGAGTTTGAAGCCTCGGTAATAACCGGGCATAAAAATATCTCTGATTTATATGAAAACATATCCGCGCATAGCAACGCTCCGTTAGAATCAGCCAGGCTGATTACAGGCGAAGTAATGCGGCTTATGAACCAAACAAACACACTGCCCGAAGAGCTCTCTGTAGACGCTCAAAAGCTCGGAACTCTCGTAACTCTCGTAACAGACGGAAAAATAAACAGAGGCGCATACAAGCAAGCTGTAGAAGCTGTGTTCACAGAGGACGTTGACCCTGAAGATTATATATCAAAAAATGGTTTAATGATGCAAAATGACAGTGCGGCAGTAAAAGAAGCTGTCAGCGTTATCATGGCAGAGCAAGCTTCGGCAGTCTCTGACTACCGAAGCGGGAAAGAAAAAGCGTTTGGATTTCTGATGGGCCAGGTTATGAAAAAACTTGGCGGCACAGCCAACCCGGAGGCTGTTAAGGAGATGCTAAAAAAAGAACTGAGCTAGTGCTAGTGCTAGTGCTTTGACCGCCAAATGTAGTTTCCCCAAGTACTTAAGCCTCAAGCCAAGCAAAAACCCTCGCTATGTCGATTGAATCATATAGTGCAGAAAACTCTAAAATCATTTGCTCGCGCCATTGCAGTAATATGGCTTCAAAGTCTTCTCCTGCCGCAAGTTGGCGAATTGTGTGTGTTTGACCCATGTTTGCAATGCCTATTGGCACACCATCAAGGTTTGTCGGGACACGTAGGAGTATGTGGTATCCGTGTGTCGTCTCAACAATATCGCTCATTTCACCCGGCGAAAGATCCATGGCTGCAACTGAGAAAGGCTCGACCATATCCCATGGCTGGAAAAGATATCCCTCCGGGTTTCTAATGCTACCCGGATCTTCGCTGTACTCAAGCATCATTTCGGTAAAAAAGGCTTCAAAATCAGCATCATCAGCCCGAGGACGTAATCTTTCGTAAATTTCGTCTATTTCGTTACGCGCCTCCGGATTATCCTCTGTCATTACCAAGATATGCTTTGCCATCATGTACCCGTGGCGCTCTGCGAAGGCAGCGGCAATATCATCAGGTAAACTCGCTCCAAGCTCGCCGTAAAGTTCATGCAATATGGCATCTACCAGCGATTGTGTCTTAATCATGTTTACGAAAGCCTCATGGTCGTAAAACCCATAGTCTTCTCTGAGTGCTATTGAAAATTCTTCTAAACCGCCATAAAACTCAACGACATTCTCTATATGGGCATCTATATCTTCAAGATCATCCTGAGTCAGTGAAACACCTAGGCTTGCCGCTCCATAGCGGTATGATAAAAAATCAATCGCATTTCCTGTTGCCAACTCCAGTACCATGTCTGCCACAGTTCTTTCGCCGTCAGCATCGCCAATAACCTCATGCCAATCTACAGGATTCTCAAAAAGACCTGTGAGATTTGCGACCGTGCTAAATATGAAAATATACAGCTCTGCCCATGTAACATCCAGGTCTCCTGCACTTATCATGACATCATTTCTGCCAAAAGTCGTCATTGATTCTTCAAGATTTGCTGCCATACGTTCGGAAAAGTCTTGCGATGGGTGCTCCGGCTCTTCTTCACCGGAGCCGTCTTCGTTCACTGCGCCGTCGGAAGCAGCTTCACCTGCTTCTCCCGATAGCGCACCGTCTTCATCTCCGTTTCCACACGCTGCCAGCATTGCAAACATAAGTGCCATGCATAAAATCAGCGATATAATCTTTATAGCCTTAAAGGTCTGTAGACCGCTCGTGCGTTTTTTGTTTTCTCTAATTTCTTCGTTTTTTGTTGTAAGTCTTTTCATGTTGTAACCTTTCTGCGTACTGCGCCCGACACATAGCTTTAGAAAATTATGTGCCTGTAGCTACAGTGTAGCAGAAAATGAGCCGTTTGCATAGTCTTTTAATGCAATCCCCCTACACGCTGCCTTCTGCTTCATCTTCGCCAATAAAAATGCAGTAGCGATGAGGTGTAAATTTAAGTGCGCAGTAGTTTGGGTCATCGACACCTGAGAAATGGTGCTCACAGCCGTCATACCATGTATCTTTTTTTGTCTGCGGGTCTGTGAGAATCGAAATTGTGCCTACAAGCGTAATGTTGTAATGCTCCGAATTGAAACAGACACTTGCTTTATCGGAGTTTTTGATGCGCTGTGCTTTGTTTGAGTCAAGTCCGGTAGCAAATGTGAGCCACTTTATGCCATCGGCTTTTGCCAGAGATAGTGTAGATACGGTTGGAAAACCATCCTTGTCAAGAAGCGCAAGGGTACAAATGCCCCTTCTCCAGTCTTTTGTGCCGTCCATGATGATTTCGTTTGCTTTTGTGATTAGTTTGTTATTCATGTTCATTCTCCTATAAAAATATTGATAAACATATGATAACACACTCAACAAGACAGCATTATGTCATGTTTCAAAATAGAGAGATAAAATATTTTTTGCAATAGTCTTGATTTCTTCGGCTATGTCATAAGGCTCTAAAACCTTGACCTTATCTCCAAAACCGAGAAGCCAGCTAATTATGAAACTACGATTTGTGAAGCCGATTTTAGCCTTTAAGCCATCTTCTGTTTCGTAATAGCAATACGGTCCGTAGGTTTCAATTAGCTGAAACTCTACAGATTTGTCGAATACTGCCACTAGTTTTATGTCATCAGAAAGATGACTGTTTAAATTACGCTTTTCAGGCGGCAGTTGACGCAGAGCAAATTGTTCTTCACATATTGTGAGATTCCAAAGCCTATTGAGTTTAAATAGCCGCCAATCCTGCCGCAAAGTGCAAAAGCCGAACACATACCATGAAGTCCACTGAAACAGAGCGGTGTATGGTTCAATCCGTCTGCGGCTTTGCCCCTTGCTGTAGTGGTAATCAAATTCCACAAGCCGCCCATCAATGATTGCTTTTTTCAATATTTCGATTTTCTCAGTTAAGTACCCTTTATAGTTGGATGCAAGGTCTATGACAACAGGTTCGTGTAAGGAAATAACCGCATCTGTGTTTGCTCCGAGTTTGTCGAGTGTCCGCTCAATTTGCATCTGCTCTGACACACTGCCCAAGCCTTTGAGCGCAGCAATAATCCCCGATAATTCCCCTGTTGTCAAAATGCTTTTATCCAGCTTGAAGCCCGGTGCTACAGAGATTCCGCCACCTGTGCCTTGATGGGTAGCAATCGGTATTCCGGCCTGACACAAGGCATCAATATCCCTACCGATAGTGCGGCGGGTTACTTCAAATTTTTCCGCCAGATACGGTGCTGTCACTCGGTCGTTTTGCAGCAATACTGTAAGTATGCCCATTAATCGGTCAAGTTTCATTATTTAGAGCCCTCCGAGTCATCTTTTTTGAGGATAGTGTACTATAAGCAAACAAAAATTCCAATAGTTTTTAGTTTCGGGCACAAAAACTTAGTGAAATTGTTGTGTCTATAGTATAAACTACTGTTTATAAACGCAGAAGCAAAGGATAATACAGCAAACAAAAATTCTACATTTGGAGGTAAGCGCATGAAAGCGACTCTTATATCAGGAAGTCCACGAAAAAACGGAAACACCATTACAATATTGGGCGAGATTGAGCGTGGGCTTAAAGAACAAGGCTTTGAAACAAAACATTTCATCTTACATGAATCAGCAATCAATTATTGTAGCGGGTGCAAGTCTTGTTATAAAGATGGAACATGCGTACATAATGATGATGTTCCTATTATCGTGCAAGTAATTTTTGACTCGCAACTTGTTATTGTAGCATCTCCATCTTATTGGGGTGATGTAACTGCCCAATTGAAAACTTTCATTGATAGATGTACGCCATACTGCGATACCAA
>WQTE01000032.1 GCA_009786445.1 Oscillospiraceae bacterium
CAAAAATGGATAATTTATTCCGCTTTTTTGCGAGCCAGAGAGCATTGCGCCACTGTTCTCGCAAAAAAGACTCCACAAATCATCCACTTTTGGCTTGGTCTCTACTGTAACCTCCTATAGGATTACAAGCTCCTTAGGCAGGTTTGTTATGTTTTCGCAGCCGTCTTCTGTTATGTATAGAGTGTCCTCTATTCTGACACCGTAGCGACCCGGGAGGTAGATGCCCGGCTCGGCTGAGATTACTGCGCCTACGGGAAGTATGTCTTTTGAAACAAGCGAAGCCTTGAGAGTCTCGTGTACTTCAAGACCAATGGAATGACTGAAACCATGGTCAAAATGATCGCCATATCCTGCATTTTGTATCACATCTCTTGCAGCGGCATCTACATCAACACCCTTCACACCGCCGTGAACAGCCGCAATACCTGCAAGCTGAGCCTTTAGCACCGTGTCATAAACCTTCACCATCTCATCGTCCGGCTTACCCACACAAAGAGTCCTTGTTGTATCACTGCACCAACCACCCAGATTAGCACCAAAGTCGATTGTGAGAAACCCTTCCGAAATCTTCTCATCACCCGGAACACCATGCGGACGGCTGGATTTGGTGCCCGATACAACAATGGGATTAAACGCTTTATCATCAGCACCGTTTTTCAGCATACGATAGATAAGCTCTGCAGCAATCTCCTTTTCTGTCATGTCAGTGCTGATAAGCGCAAGCACTTCCGCAAAAGCTTTCTCAGAAATACGCTGAGCTTTAATCATTTGCTCAATGTCAGCGCGCGACTTCACATTGCGCAAATCGTCTATCTTTTTCTGAGCAGGAATCAGCTCCGCGCCAAACTTGTCAAGCCATTCTTTATGAGTAGAAAAAGGAATCAGCGTATCTTCAAACCCGACTGATTTTATACCATTGTCTTTGATGGTTGACTCTATGATATCGCCATAACTTTTGCCGCTCGGAAGCTGCACAACTTGTGCTTCCGCAACAGTCTGCCGTGCTGCTTCGACATAACGAAAGTCTATTATAAACCAAGCTTCATCTTTCGTAATTATCAAAGCACCGGCGCTTGACTTGAAACCGGTTGCATACAGCCTGTTTATGTCGTTTGTAAGCAATACGGCATCACAACCGAGTTCGGGGATTGTGTTTCTGATTTTTTTGATGTTATTCATATGAGTTGCTCCTTTAATATATAAATATTTGCAAGGGTAGCAGGTGACGGGCAAGCCTTCACCCTACGGCTAATGTTTGTCTCTGCACATCAGCCGAATTGGCACTTCTATGTAGTAGCGCAGGGCGAGGAAAAGGTTTGTGAAAGCTCTTGGGCGCACGAGAATAGGTGTTGTGCCTGCGAGACGTGCGGCGAGCACATCTGTGAACGTTTGATCGCCGACAAGAGCGGACTGCTCCGATGTAAACCCACTCTCAGCCATAGCTCTCTTCAGAGCCTTCGGTGACGGCTTTGCGGCTCTCATTATGAACTCACAGTCAAGTGCCTCAGCAAATGACTCAACTCGCTTGGTGCGTGTGCTGTTTGAAATAATAAACGGCTTAATATCGCTCTTTCTCAGTGATGCAAACCACTCTTTCACGGACTCTGCCGGTGAGTGCTCATTGTAAGCCGCTATTGTGTTGTCGAGGTCAAGCATGAGAAAAGAAACTCCCTGCTCTATCAAAAACTGAGGCTCAATATCTGAAATATCCCGAAAAGAATGCTTTGCAATAAAGCAAATTTTACCTTTACTCATACAGCGGATATTTGGCACACAGTGTCTCTACCTCACCGCGGATGTAGTCAGCCTTGCCATCAAAATCAGAAGCCGTATGTAAAAACAATTCTGCAATTTTATTCATCTCATCCTCACCGAAGCCTCGGGTAGTCACGGCAGGAGTGCCAATTCTCAAACCACTGGTGATTTTTGCAGGTTGCGGGTCGTTTGGAATTTTGTTTTTATTCGTCGCAATATGCACACGGTCGAGGTTTTCTTCCATATCTTTGCCGGTTGTATTAAACTTGCGTAAATCTACCAGCATGAGGTGATTGTCCGTGCCTCCCGAAACAAGGTCAAAACCTCTGTCCATCAGAGCCTTTGCCAAAGTCTTTGCATTTTGGAGGGTCTTTTTTTGGTAAGACTTAAATTCCGGTTTGAGCGCTTCGCCGAACGCAATCGCCTTTGCCGCTATGATGTGCATAAGCGGGCCACCTTGTGAGCCGGGGAAAACTGCTGAATTTATCTTCTTCGCTATATCTTCGTTATTTGTCATCATAATACCGCCGCGAGTTCCGCGCAGGGTTTTATGAGTTGTACTCGTAACAATATCGGCATACGGCACAGGATCAGGATGTTCTCCCGCCGCAACAAGCCCACAGATATGAGCCATGTCAACAAGTAAGCTCGCACCGACTTCCTTTGCGATTTTTGAAAACTTTTCAAAGTCTATTTTCCGAGGATATGCAGATGCGCCTGCAATTATCATCTTTGGCTTAGTTTCTTTGGCCTTTTTAAGCACCTCGTCATAATCTATCATCTGAGTCTCCGGGTCAACACCATAGTCCACTACATTGTAGTATTTACCTGAAAAATTTGCACTGCTTCCGTGCGTGAGATGTCCGCCGTGGTCGAGATTCATTCCAAGGATGGTATCACCCGGCTTGCAGAGAACCATAAAAGCAGCAAAATTGGCGGAAGCTCCCGAATGTGATTGCACATTTACATACTTCGCGCCAAATAATTTTTTTGCCCGCTCTATCGCAATATTTTCAACAACATCTACCTCTTCGCAACCTCCATAATATCGGCGGCCGGGATACCCTTCTGCATACTTGTTTGTAAGAATCGACCCTGCTGCCATCAAGACTGCTTGGCTCACAATATTTTCAGAAGCGATGAGTTCAATATGCTTGCGTTGCCTGGCATACTCGCGCTCAATAGCACTGCCTACTTCCTCATCCCTTTTCAAAATATAAGCCATCATTTCGTTAATCATATTGACCCTCCTAGTGGTATTAAATAGATTAAATTAGTATACCACACATGACCTCAAATGTGCTATACTAAATTTGTCCATTATTTAGTATAGTCGAAATCGCAGATGTAGTGGAGATTTATATGCTTAAAAAAAATGAAACAGATGAAATTATTAACCTGTTAAAAGAGAGCTACCCTGAGCCTATTTGTGCTCTTGAGTATAAAAAAGATTACGAGTTGCTTTTCGCTACAAGACTTGCGGCGCAGTGTACAGATGCTCGTGTCAACACTGTTACGCCTATTTTGTTTGAGCGGTATCCGACACTTGAAGCTATCGCCGAAGCAGATATCTCAGAGATTGAGCAGATTGTGCATCCATGCGGATTTTACAGGACAAAAGCAAAAGATATCGTGGAAGCCGCGATTATGATACTTGCAAAATTCGGCGGCAAGGTTCCCGATACAATGGAAGAATTGCTTACCCTTCCGGGCGTAGGCAGAAAGACCGCCAACCTAATTTTGGGCGACATATATAATAAGCCCGCAGTAGTAGTTGACACACACTGTATAAGACTATCAAATCGTATAGGCTTTGTGGACACAAAAGACCCCGTGAAGATTGAAACTGCACTGAAAAAAGTGTTGCCGCCCGAAGAATCATCCGACTTTTGCCACCGCCTGGTACTCCACGGCAGAGCCGTCTGCACAGCAAGAAGCCCGGCTTGCGAGCGTTGTCCGCTTCTCAGGGTATGTAAGCGTGTTGGTATGTAGCGATAGGCTACTTATGCATCTATGCCGAGCAAAGTTAAAGGGCGGGGAGCGGATAGTTCACAGAGTCTTAGGTGCCATGAGCACGGAGTTTTCGCGCTGCTCCAGCATTTGCATGAATTCTCCGAACAAATCCGGGATAGCGATATCGGACTTACCATTTTTAAGTTCGGCAATTATATATCTTTTCGGCAATATTCTGTACATACATTAGCAAAAATTTATATAATTTTGTAAAAAAACGCACAATATCTGACATCCGAGATGCCGCAGGTGACGATACCTACATCGTCCCGTTTTTCCTGATGTTTGCAGCTTTGCTATACCCCTACTTTGTCAGCTCCAAATAAGCCCCTTTGACCTCTCCGGAAAAATAAAGCGAACCGAGTGCGCAGATGATGTCGGAATCTTCTGCAAGTTCCAGTGCTTTTTCCACTCCTGACGATACGGATTCACACGCTGTTGTGGGAACTCCGTATTTGGAAAGTTTTTCGGCAAGTGTATGTGCATCCATAGCACGTTTGTAGTCAGGACTTACGGCAAAAAAGGTTTTAGCAGACGGTGCGATTTTTGATACAATTTGGTCGAGGTCTTTGTCCGCCATGACACCCATGAGAAAAATAAACTTGCGCTCGCCAAAGTAAGTGCGCAGACTTTCTATAGCGGCCTCTGCGCCTTGCGGATTGTGTGCGCCGTCGAGTATAAACACGGGGTCTTGTCCCAAAATCTCAAATCTGCCGGGCCACTTGACAGTTCCGATGCCGGCTATTATATCTTCGTCACTAATCTTATATCCCTTATTTCTGAGCATTTCGAGCGCAGTGATTGCCACCGCCGCATTTTTTGGCTGATAAGCTCCGGCAAGGGAGAGGCTGATTTTTCCATATGGTGAAAAATCTATGGTCGTACCGCTCAGCGAGAATTCTTGCTGCTTAATCCTCGAAAAATCTACTTTAGTGAGCCTTGCACCGCGCTCTGCCGCAACTTTCTCGAACACTTCCTCAACCTGAGGCTCGCCGCGGTAGACTAAAACATCGCCGCCGCTTTTAATGATACCCGCCTTTTCAAAGGCGATATTGCTGATTGTCGGGCCGAGCTCTTTCACATGGTCATATCCAATTGCCGTAATAACGGCAAGCTCCGGTGTTTCTATGACATTTGTTGAGTCAAGCCGCCCGCCCATGCCGACTTCCAGAACGACAATGTCGCAATTTTGGCTATGAAAATAATTCATGGCGAGTGCAGTTATAAGCTCAAACTCAGTCGGAGAGTCCTCCATCGCATCAGCATGAGGACGGACGATGCCCACCATCGCTTCCAGATTCTCATCAGAAATGTATTCGCCATTTATCTGCATACGCTCGTTAAAACAGACTATATACGGCGAGATATACAGTCCTGTTTTGTAGTCTGCCTTGGTCAGCACATTTGCTATACACGCAGAGGTTGAGCCTTTGCCGTTTGTGCCGGCGACATGCACGAATTTGAGTTTTTTCTCAGGATTCCCGAGTCTGCGCAAAAGCTCCTGCGTGCGGCTAAGCCCGGGCTTACTCCCTTGCCAACGCACCGCATGAATGTATTCAAGTGTTTCTTTAATTCCCATAATTTCACCTCTTGTTATTTTAGCCGACGATATGTAATTTGCTCCGCTTTTTTGCGAATCTGCGGCATCGTCGCCACGTTCTCGCAAAAAAGACTCCGCAAACAGCCCATCATCGTCTGCCCCATGATTAGCACCTAGACAATTTCCAGAAAAGATAGTATCATATAAAAAAGCAAAAAAAAAGGGGGTGCGATATGATTTCAGAAAAAATGATATTACTTGCGAAAAACAACAGTGTCATACGTGCGATGTTTGAGGAAGGCAACAGGCTTGCAGCGGAGTATGGGCGCGAAAATGTTTTTGATTTCAGTCTCGGCAACCCGAGCATACCGTCGCCGTCTGCGGTCAATGAAGCAATAATCGACATAGTGCAAAATGAAAATCCACTGTCTCTGCACGGATACATGACCAACGCAGGATACCCTGCCGTTAGAGAAGCAATCGCAAAATCGCTTAACAAAAAGCATGGCACGGCATTTTCGGAAAAAAACATCATCATGTCGGCAGGCGCAGCCGGAGGGCTGAATGTTGCTTTGAAAACTCTTTTAAATCCGGGCGATGAAGTTATTGTAATTTCGCCATACTTTGTCGAATATGGCAATTATGTAAGTAACTTTGATGGGGAACTTGTTGTGGTTCCTGCAAGCCGAGTGGATTTTCAGCCCAATATGGAGACAATGCGCCGAGCAATCACGGATAAGACAAAAGCAGTTATCGTAAATACCCCGAACAACCCAACGGGAGTCGTTTATTCTGAAGATACCATCAAAAAACTGGCACTGCTGCTCAAGGAGAAGTCAAAAGAGCACGGCTCACCGATATATATTGTCTCTGATGAGCCTTACAGAGAACTTGTCTACGATGATACAGAGGTTCCATTTATCACAAAATTTTACAAAAACACCATTGTCTGCTATTCTTGGTCAAAGTCACTCTCGCTACCGGGTCAGCGCATTGGTTATGTGCTTGTGCCGAGCGAAGCGGAGGACTATGAACTGATTTTTGAAACGGCGAGCATAGCAACTCGCATTCTGGGTTTTGTAAATGCTCCCGCACTGATTCAAAAGGTTGTAGCAAAATGTTTAGAGCAAGAAACCGACATTGAGGCATATAATGCGAACAGAGTGTTGCTCTATGACGAGCTGAGTGCTTTGGGTTTCGAGATTGTAGACCCGAAAGGCGCATTTTACTTATGGGTAAAGACTCCGGGTGATGACAAGGATTTTGTGAAAGCTGCCGTGAAGTATAACATTTTAATCGTCCCCGGTAGCGCTTTCACATGCGGAGGCTATGTAAGAATAGCCTACTGCGTGTCGAAGCAGACTATAGAAAAATCTCTCCCGGCATTTAAAAAACTGGCGAATGAGCTGGGGATTAAGAGAAAAGTGCCATAGTGCCTCGTAGGGGCGATTATTAATCGCCCGCGGTTTGACAGCATTTTGCAGGCGATTTATAGTCACCCCTGCAGAGTGCGTTAATAATCCGGTAGGGATGACAATAGGAAAAGAGGATTATCAAATGGAAAACAAAAAAATAATTTTATCAGGCATACAGCCAAGTGGGTCTGCCACTCTGGGGTCTTACTTGGGAGCGTTAAAGAATTGGGCTTCACTTTCAAGCGAATTTGAGTGCCTGTATATGGTCGTGGATATGCATGCGATAACAACCCGTCAAGTGCCGGCAGAGCTTAGAAAACTGCAACTGGAACAGCTTGCACAGTTTGTTGCTTGCGGAATTGACCCCGATGAGAATACTTTGTTCATTCAAAGCCATGTGCCCGCCCATGCCCAGCTTGCTTGGGTTCTAAACTGCTTTACAATGTTTGGCGAACTGAGCCGCATGACACAGTTTAAGGACAAATCATCTAAAAATGCAGAAAACATAAATGCAGGGCTTTTTACATACCCCGCACTGCAAGCGGCAGACATTTTGCTCTATGGCACTGATTTGGTTCCTGTTGGTGCTGACCAGAAGCAGCATGTCGAGCTGACACGTGATATAGCTGTGCGTTTTAACGGCGTGTTTGGTGATGTTTTCAAAATCCCCGAACCGTATATCCCAAAAGTCGGAGCAAAAATCATGGATTTGCAGACTCCCACGAAGAAGATGTCAAAATCCGAAGTTGCAGACGGCGGGTGTGTCCTTATAATGGACAAGCCCGAGGATATAATGCGTTCATTCAAAAGGGCAAAAACGGATAGTGAGACGGAAGTGCGTTTTGATCAGGAGAACAAGCCGGGCATCTCCAATCTCATTCAAATTTACTCATGCTGTACAGGCAAGAGTTTTGAAGAGATAGAAAATGAATTTGCGGGCAAGGGATATGGCGAGTTCAAGCCCTGTGTCGGCGAAGCCGTTGTAGAGCTTCTACGTCCCATCCGCGAGGAGACGGAGAGACTTTTGGCAGACAAGGCGTATATGCAGGAAGTCTACAGAAAAGGCGCAGAAAAAGCATCTTATACCGCAAACAAGACACTTCGCAAGGTATATAAAAAGCTGGGGTTTATTGAGAAGTAGTGAAAGCGGATTTTATCAAGTCAATGCAAAGTCACTCTCTGTCAGGTCTGAGGTGTCCGGAGCTGTAGCATATTCCGGTTCACGCTTGGTCGGGTCATAGCGAAATGCATTGCACCGACCTTCCGAGGACATGATACCGCACTTACGGCACACGACTTCACCAAAGCCGAGAGCTACTCCATGTTGACAATAAGAACAACTCGGTTCCATATTACGCCTAAACAGCAAATCCGCTCACCTCTGCAAAATTTTTCATTAGAATAACATATTTCAGTGCATGTTGCAAGGGGGCTTCTGTTGTTGAAGAAAAAAACTCTTGATTTCCGGCACCTAAGACTCTGTGAACTATCGCGCTCCCCGCCCTTTAACTTTGCTCGGCGAGATAAATCGAAATGCGGCTTTGTAAAACTCTTGTGCTGCTACAGATGCTGAATGAAATTTCGAAATCTCACTGAATGAAATTGACAAATTCCACTGAATAGATTATAATGAAGCAAAATAATCTGGGAGGTGCGAGGTGTGAAAAGCGACCCGAAAGTCAGCAAAAGCTATATGCCAAGAGTGGTAGACGACACAATAAAACAATATCTCAGCACTTTCGGTGCAATATGCATTGAAGGGCCTAAGTGGTGCGGAAAAACATGGACATCATCTTTTCACAGCGAAAGCGAAATCATGATTGGCAATCCGTCAAACAACTTTCAAAACAGACGGCTTGCGGAACTTTCTCCCGATTTGGTGCTTGATGGTGAAACGCCGCGGTTAATAGACGAATGGCAGGAAGTTCCTTCACTTTGGGATGCTGTCAGATATGAAGTAGACAGACGTGCTTTGAAGGGTCAATTCATACTGACAGGTTCAGCTACACCAAAGCGTAAAGGGATTTTACACAGCGGAGCAGGCAGAATCGGAAAGCTCAGAATGCGCCCAATGTCTCTATTTGAATCAGGAGATTCTGGCGGGACTGTCAGCTTAAAAGAACTTTGTGACGGAAAAATTGACCCGGCATTTATTGGAGAAGTTGACCTAAACAGGCTCTCGCAGCTCATAGTCAGGGGTGGGTGGCCCGCAACTCTTGATATACCTGCTGCGCAATCACATTTGCTGCCGGAGGCTTACATAAATGCAGTCTTAGATGATGATGTATTTCGGCTTGATGATGTAAAACGAGACACAAAAAAAATGCGTACTTTGCTGCGCTCACTCGCAAGAAACGAAAGCACAACTGCAACAAACCGCACACTCAGAAACGATATAAGAGAGATCGGTGAATCAGATATTGACAGCAACACTGTCACCGCTTACCTCGATATTTTCGAGAGATTGTTCATTACGGATAATCAACCCCCGTTTTCTTCTAATATTCGGTCGTCTACTCGCCTAAAAAAAGCAAGTAAGCGACATTTAGCCGACCCGTCACTTTCTTGTTCATTGCTCAAGATAACCCCTGAAAAACTTATAGGTGATTTGACGACTTTTGGATTCATGTTTGAGGCGTTGTGTCAGCGGGATCTAAAGATATATGCTGAGTCTTTCGGCGCAAGTCTCTATCATTATCAAGATTATGCAAATCGGGAGATTGATGCGGTTATTGAACTTCACGACGGAAGCTGGTGCGCATTTGAAATCAAACTAGGTGCAAATGCTATAGATGAAGCCGCAGAGAACCTTATAAAAATAAAAAATGCAATACAGGCGGACGGCGGTATTTTGCCCAAAATAATGTGCATAATTTGCGGAATGTCTAACGCAGCTTTCCAAAGACCGGACGGAATCTTTGTAGTGCCTATCACGGCATTAAGGCCTTAAAACAAGAGTGAAGCAGCAACCCCCGTCCCCTTGCTTCTTCACTTGCGTTGGAATAGGCGTTTGTTTTGGAATATTGGTTCGCAGGTTATGTTTATGCCCAGTTGGCGAAAAACTGAGATGTCTTCACGTGTTAGTATTACACTGGAGTGGGCTTCTGAGTTTTGGAGTTTTGGGATTTGTTTCAAAACATGTTCTGCGGTTTCGTTTGTCGCTGCGTTGATAGCGAGGGCTAATAGCACTTCGTCGGTGTAAAGTCTCGGGTTTTCGTTGCCCAGATAGCCGACTTTTAGTTTTTGGATAGGCTCTATCTCAACGGGAGATATTAAAAGCACATCGTCGTCTATGCCGCCGAGATGTTTTAGTGCGTTGAGAACAGCGGCAGACGATGCACCCAGTAGAGATGATGTTTTTCCTGTTATTTGCGTGCCGTCGGGAAGCTCTATTGCCACGCACGGTGTTTGTGTAAGCTCAGCTTTTCTGAGTGCAGTGGAAACCGAGGGGCGCTCAAACGGGGAAATCCCTGAGTTGTTCATCAGTAGTTCCAGCCTTGAAAGAGCAGATTTACGTACCTTTCCTCTGGCGTAGTCGAGCTGAGTGTTGAAATATCTTCTAATAATCTCTTGTTTTGAAGCCTTTGCACATATTTCGTCATCAATGCAAAAGCCAAGCATATTTACGCCCATGTCTGTCGGGGAACGATATGGGCTTTCGCCCCAGATTCTTTTAAACATGGCGTTCAGAATAGGAAAAACCTCAATATCTCTGTTGTAATTCACGGAGGAAACACCGTAAGCCTCAAGATGAAACGGGTCAATCATGTTGACATCGTGCAAATCTGCCGTTGCTGCTTCATATGCCTGATTGACCATGTGATTGAGCGGAAGATTCCAGACGGGAAAAGTCTCAAACTTCGCATAACCCGCTCTGACTCCGCGCTTGTTTTCATGGTAAAGCTGCGAAAGGCACGTCGCCATTTTGCCGCTTCCGGGTCCGGGAGCGGCAACCACAACGAGAGGTCTTGTTGTATGTATAAAGTCATTGTTACCATAACCTTTGTCGCTCAAAATGAGCTGCACGTTTGAAGGATATTCGGAGTCGGGTATGTAGTGCATGATGTAGACTGTGACACCAAGGCTTTCAAGGTATTCTTTAAATGTGTTGGCGGCAGGTTGCCCAAGATATTGGCTGATTACAACACTTCCGACAAAAAGTCCATGCTTTTCGATTTCGTCTATAAGCCTGAGTACATCATCATCGTATGAGATGCCTGTGTCACCGACTTCTTTTGTTTTTTCGATGTTTGATGCGTTTATGACTATTAAGATTTCTGCTTTGTCTGCAAGTGTTTTCAGGAGCTGAACTTTGATGTCGGGCGTGTAGCCCGGCAAAGTACGCGCCGCATGGTAGTCATTGAATAATTTTCCGCCGAACTCGAGATAGAGTTTGTTTTCAAACATCTCGATTCTTTCAAGAATTTTCTCAGACTGCTTTTTCAAATATGACTCAACATCAAACCCTACTGAATACACAACATCACTCCCCTAAAAGATTTTTTTAGTATAAATTACAAGCTCATTCCATAAAAGTTATAATCCCCAGCGTTGCTGCGACTGTTATTGCGCTGGCTGCAAGTACGCCGAGGGCAATTGCAGGGAGCGCTATTCTCATTCGTATATTTAGAATTGCCGCTATTAGCGCACCTGTCCATGCTCCCATGCCGGGTAGTGGTATCGGAATTGCTACGAACACAAAAAGCCCTACAAACGCACCTTTTTCAAGGCGCGATGCCCTTGATTTTGCCTTTTCCTCGAACTTGTCCGCGATTGCGCCCAGGCGTTTGCTGAGTTTTCTCATAATGTCAAAAATTTTGCGAATAAAGAGTATGATAAAAGGCACAGGCAGTATGTTACCTGTCATACATATAAGTGTTACCGCGGTTATCGGAAGTCCTAGTGCAAAGACACCTAGCGGAATTGTGGTGCTTGGACCGCCAACTCCCGGAAGCAGTGAGATGAGAAACACAATCAGATAACGTGCAGATTCGCCCGTACCGAAAATACCCTGTAAAAATTCAAGTATTGAATAAACCAATTATTTGTTACCCCCGCGTAATTCTATGATTCGGTCGCGCAGTGCGGCGGCGTACTCGAATTCGAGAAGTTTTGCCGCTGCCGCCATTTCT
Organism: Oscillospiraceae bacterium; assembly: GCA_009786445.1. GTDB lineage: Bacteria > Bacillota > Clostridia > Oscillospirales > Oscillospiraceae > WRMH01. The sequence goes on from WQTE01000032.1 coordinate 11,856, forward strand.
TTTTCGAGCCTTCTTACTTCCTCTTCAAGCTCGCGCCCTGTAAGTTTCACGCCGTCTGCTTTTGCCGAGCCGTCGCTCTTTGAAATTTCAAGCAGACCGCGCACATCTTTTTTGATGGTCTTCGGCACAATGCCGTGTGCTTCGTTGAACGCATGTTGTTTTTCCCTGCGTTTTTCAGTCTTTTCCATTGCCCTGCCCATTGAAGGAGTGACCTTGTCTGCATACATTATAACAAGCCCGGATACATTTCTTGCCGCTCTTCCTATTGTTTGAATCAGAGATGTTTCGCTCCGCAGGAAACCTTCCTTGTCTGCATCGAGTATCGCAACAAGCGAGACTTCGGGTAAATCCAAGCCCTCGCGGAGCAGATTGATACCCACAAGCACGTCAAACTCACCAAGGCGCAAATCACGGATAATCTCCATGCGCTCTGTTGTTGAAATATCGTGGTGCAAGTATCTCACACGGATTCCCGCGGTTCGTAGATATGACGTTAAATCTTCCGCCATTTTTTTTGTCAAAGTCGTTACGAGCACCCGTTCGTCTCTCTCGCAGCGGAGATTAACTTCGCCTATCAAATCATCAATCTGGCCGCTCACGGGACGCACTGAAATCTCAGGGTCGAGCAGTCCCGTAGGTCTGATAACCTGCTCCACAACCTGGCTTGAGCGTGAGCACTCATATTCGCCCGGCGTCGCCGACACGTAGACTACCGATACCAGTCGTTCGTTGAATTCATCAAAGTTGAGCGGTCTGTTGTCATATGCCGAAGGCAAGCGGAAGCCGTAACCGACAAGATTGTCTTTTCTGGATTTATCGCCCGCATACATAGCTCTGACCTGCGGCAACGTGACATGGCTTTCGTCGATGAACATTAAATAGTCCTCGGGAAAATAGTCAAGCAAAGTCAGCGGCGCACTGCCCGGATCTCTGCCTGTGATTATCCGCGAATAATTTTCGATGCCGTTACAGTACCCGAGTTCTGTCAGCATTTCAATATCATACATTGTCCGTTGCTGTAATCGCTGGGCTTCTACGAGTTTATTTTCCGCATTGAAATAGTCGAGACGGCTGTTCATCTCTGATTTTATCGTGGCAATTGCGTTTTGGATTTTCTCTTCGGTTGTGACATAGTGCGATGCGGGGTATACCGCTATGTGCATGATTTCGTTTGTCACGCTTCCGGTTACTACATCCACTTCGCTTATCCGCTCTATCTCGTCGCCGAAAAATTCCACTCTGATTGCTTGTCCGCGCGAATATACAGGGTATATCTCAACGGTATCCCCTCTCACCCTAAAGGCGTTGCGCTCGAAGGCTATATCGTTTCGCTCATATCGTATTTCCACAAGTTTTTTCAGGAGTTGGTCACGGCTGAAGTCCATACCTTGCCTCAGCGAGATTACCATGCTGCTGTAGTCAATAGGGTCTCCAAGCCCGTAAATACAGCTCACGGACGACACGACTATGACATCTCTGCGCTCAAAAAGTGCCGATGTCGCCGAGTGGCGAAGCCGCTCTATTTCGTCGTTTATTGTGGCATCTTTTTCTATGTATGTGTCCGTGTGCGGGAGATATGCCTCCGGCTGGTAGTAGTCGTAGTATGAGACAAAAAATTCCACGGCATTATTCGGAAAAAATTCCCGAAACTCACTGCATAGTTGCGCGGCAAGGGCTTTGTTGTGAGCTAGCACCAGTGTTGGTCTTTGTACCCGCTCAATAATTTTCGCCATTGTATATGTCTTACCTGAGCCTGTAACGCCAAGGAGTGTCTGTTCTTCAAAACCCATTACTAAACCGTTTGAGAGCGAGTCAATAGCCTCCGGTTGTCCCCCCGCAGGCTCAAATTCACTTATTACTTTAAAATCAGGCATGTATTACTACTTTGCTCCATATTCCTATAACTATTCAAATCGAGCAACTACCGTACTCTGTTAAATATGCTTCCATTTTATCTATTCTCGCATCGCCTTTTGGGAGCGAATCTATTATGTCTCTTGCGTTTATTATTGAGTATACGTTTATTGAAAACTCATTTTTCAGCTCATCTAGCGTTGATTTTTCGCCTGTTCCCCGCTCCATTCTGTCAACCGAAACAAACAGCGCAGTGACTGTGATGTCGGCGATTTTCTTGAGCAGGTCAAGACTTTCGCGTACCGCTGTGCCTGCTGTTACTACATCTTCAATTATAAGAAGCCTGTCTCCGTCTTTTGGCTTATATCCAACGAGCGAACCGCCTTCGCCGTGATCTTTTGCTTCTTTTCGATTGAAAAAATATGGTATGTCGATGCCGTGATTGCGATACAGTGATGATGCTGTTGCGGCTGCGAGCGTTATGCCTTTGTATGCAGGGCCGTAGAGTGCATCATATTTTTCTCCGCTCTGCACTATGCGCTCAGCATAATAGTCACCGAGTGTTGAAATATGCTTTCCTGTTTTGAACCCGCCCGTGTTCACAAAATATGGTGTCTTACGCCCGCTCTTGGTCGTAAAATCACCAAAGGTAAGCACCCCTGCTTCTGCCATGAAGTTTATGAATTCGTGTTTTTTGTTCATATTATTGTCTGCTTTCCCTACCTTATCGCACGGGTGGATTTTTATTTAACTCTTTTATTTTATCGCAAATACCTGCTGTCAGCATTGCGCTTGATGCCGTGGTTTGCTGTCCGTTTGTCATGTCTTTTACTGTAATTACGCCGCCTTTTATCTCGTCCTCGCCAAGAAATGCTACAAAAGGTATGTCTAACTTATTGGCGTAGCTAACTTTGACTTTAAACTTTTTGTCCTCATTATAAATCTGCACTTTCAAACCTGCTTCGCGCATTGAAGTCGCAAGTGTTACTGCGGGCGATAAATCGTCGGTCATCGGGATAATAAGAACATCTGCGGGCGATGAGTAGAAATCATCGCTGAGCAGCTTTTGTTCTTGCAGGATATAGAACAGGCGATTGAGCCCTATGGAGATACCGACGCCCGGCATTTTTCTGTCGGTGAAATATTCTGCGAGATTGTCATACCTGCCGCCGCCGCCTATAGAGCCGACTTCGGGGTAATCTGTCAAATAAGTTTCGTAGACCGTGCCTGTGTAATAATCCAGCCCACGTGCAAGAGACAGGTCTATTTTATAGTGAGATTCGGGCACGCCAAAGCCGCTCAGAAGTGTTTTAAGTGTGAGCAATTCTTCTGTGCCTTTGTCAAAAGTTTCGTTTTTGCCTTTGTATTTATCGAGTATTTCAAAAGGATCGCCCTTGTATGTGACAAAGCTGATAATCTCACTTATCTGAGCATCTGTCAGCCCTAAGTTTTCAGATAACATTTTTGAGAGCTTATCAGAACCCACTTTGTCGAGCTTATCTACTGTGCGCATGATTTCTGTCGCCTTGTCACCTGCGCCGATTATCTCATAAAAACTACCTAAAACCTTGCGGTTGTTGATTCTGATGTAAAATCTGCTCAGTCCGAGCGAGGTCAGTGCTTTGTAAATAACGCTCGGAATTTCCGCTTCGTTTAAGATGTTGAGGCTTCCATCTCCTATGATGTCAATATCTGCCTGATAGAACTCACGAAAACGCCCACGTTGTGCGCGTTCGCCGCGATAGACTTTGCCGATTTCGTATCTTCTGAATGGAAACGTGAGGTCGTTATAATAGAGCGACACATATTTAGCAAGCGAAGTGGTGAGTTCGTAGCGAAGCGCAAGGTCTGTATCTCCCTTGCTTAGCTGATACATCTGCTTCTCTGTCTCTCCCCCGCCCTTAGCCAGAAGGATCTCCGATGCCTCCATCAAAGGCGTATCAAGGGGTGTAAAGCCGAAAAGCGAAAACGAATCACGAAGCTTTTGCATCATGGTATCAAATGATACCTGCTCTGACGGCAAAAGCTCCATAAAGCCCGATAGAGTGCGTGGTTTTATTTTTCGCATTTGAAAGGTATCCTCCAATATCACTTCTTCGGATTTACTATATCGCGCCAGTCAAGGTCGCCGCGCCGAAGTCCGTGAATCAGTACCTCTGCCGTTGCAACATTAGATGCAAACGGGATATTTTTCTCATCACAGAGCCGAGCTATGTCGGTAACACTGCCGTGATATTCTTCAACAAGTTGCGGGTCACAGAAATAAAGCACCATGTCAAGTTCATTGTAACGAATACGCGAACCGATTTGTTGGCTGCCGCCTTGGTTGCATGACATATACAAAGTTATGGGAAGTCCTGTCGCTTCACTGACAAGCCTACCTGTCGTATTTGTAGCACAAATAGAGTGTCCTGCAAGTATTCCGCAATAGGCAATACAAAACTGAACCATCAATTCTTTTCTTTTATCGTGTGCGAGTAGAGCTACATTCAAAACGAGTCACCACCTGTATAGTATTTTGATATTTGCCGAAATCTTTGAAGTTTATATAGTATTTTCATTTGACCTTTTTGAGAGGTATGTCCTCTCCGGTTAAACGCCTTGCGGCATCGAGAAAGTCATATGCGGAGTTGCGTTTCTTGTACAAGATTAGTGGAGTACCTGCATGAAGTGCTGCAAACACATAACTGTCTTCCGGCACAATCGCGAGTAATCTCACGCCTGTAATGTCTATTATGTCGTCCACCGTTATTTTAATTTGCTTGAAACTTTTTGGAATGACTCTGTTCACAATGAGCCTGAGTTGTTTTACGCCGAGTTCTCGCAACGCATCAGCCGCTCTGGAGGCATCTCTCATTGCCGAGAAATCTCCTGTTGTGACAACTATTGACATATCTGCATTTTTGTTTGCCAGTCTGAAGCCTCTGCCTATTCCGGCAGGAGTGTCGATGATACAATAGTCAAACTCACTGCGAATTTTGTCAAACATTTCAGAAATTGCTTCATAGTCAATTCTTTCGGGGATCTCGTGGACAGGTGCTGATAAGAAAAACAGATTGGAAATCATCGGGGACTCGCTGCACGCATCCGAAAGTGCATATTTTCCGCTTGCCACATCAGAGAAGTCCATTACCGTAAAATCAGTCATAGCAAGTGCTATATCGAGATTTCTGAGCTGCGCATCAAAGTCGATGCAGAGCGTTTTATGTTCTAACGCCGCCAGGCAAGATGCCAATGCAGCCGCTGTTGTGGTCTTCCCTGTCCCACCTTTTCCCGATGTAACAGTAATGATTTTTCCCATCCGGATCCTCCTCAAGGAGCCTAAATCTTTGTTGATTCGATATTATATACAATTCGGATGATTTTTTCAATCACTTTTTTTAGTTACCTCATTTTTATTTTGTAGGAGTTACCCCATTTTTATTTGTAAGTTACTGTTAAGAAAGTGCCCTTTTACTGTTACGATTTACTAAAATGTACTACGTTCATACATGTACACGTGCTATTTTTACAACTTGTATTGACACGGACTAATTGCGTTGCTATGCTTTTTCAAAGTGTAAAACGTTTTTAGGCGAAGTCATATACATCTATTATTTTGGCTTATTCAGAAGTGCTTAAATGCTCTTTTATGCTGATGTAAGTGCTGTTACACCAGAGTGTTAATGCTTATGAGAAAAAATGTAAAATTCCGTTGTATTGGAAATAATAGAAGAAAGAGAACATAATTATGAAGAAATTAGTAAAAACGTTTGCGAAACTTATTGGAGCAGAGTATAATTATAGCACATTGACCAAAGGGGATGGAGCGGTGAGGATTGCAGTTTGTGACGATGAAAGATCGTTCAGGGGGAAAATGTGTAACGCAATAGGCACATATGACGATTTACCTACCGACGTGTCTATTGAAGAATTTTCGTGTGGAAAAACACTGATAGCCGGTCATAACAAAAGCTCTTTTGATATCATATTTCTTGATATTGAAATGGGTGAAACCAACGGGTTTGAGGCAGGTAGGAAAATCAGGAGCAATGACCACAATGTAATAATCATTCTGGTGACTAATCACAAAAGTTTCATGCAGGATGCTTTCAAGATAGAGGTGTTCGACTACATCACAAAGCCTTATGAAGCTAAAGATATTCACGAGGTTCTGAAGAGAGCACTGCGCAAGCATTGCAACCAACACTTTAAGGTCGAGCTGAAATGGAGAGGAAATACTCACATGCTTAATATCGGCGACATCATCTATGTCAGGATAGAGGATCGGAATTTAGTGTTTGTGACTAAAGGCAAAACCCACGAACTTAGATGTATAGGCAAGCTCGACCATTATGAAGGGCTTTTAAGACCATACGATTTTTTCAGATGCCACAAAAGTTATCTGGTCAATATGGGGTTAATCGCAGGGTTTAAGGGAAAAACTATTATAATGGCAAACGGCAGTGTCGTTAATGTAAGTGCTCGGAAGAAACAGGATTTTCTAGGTGCATACAATGAGTATGCAACCAAGTATAAGGTGTGAAAGTGGAAAGAGTACTTATCGATTTTCTTGGCGCACTATTAGGTATTGCAGCCACTATGGTGTTATATGAAGCACTATGGGACATAAAAAAAGTCAACCGATATATCATTGCAGCCGGAATATTTATTATTGCTCTGGTAAATGTGTCATTAACACACTTACTAATAAACACTATGTTGCTTCCGTTAATATCAGTTGCAAACTTTTTTGCCTTAAGCTATTTCTACATTTCAGGCATTAAAGCAAAAATATTTTTCCCTCTCATTGCTTTGGCAATTTTATTTATAGCGGAGTTGCTTGCCGCCACTGCTTTAATCAACACATTAGGCTTTCCGATTGAGCAAGTGCAAGAAAATTCTTTTATCTATTTCATCGGAGTTGTAACATCGAATCTTCTTGCGCTCTTTATTGCCTTTATTGTCAGAGCTGTCATGAGAGGATATAAAAAAGACACAATCAATCAATTCAACCTGATTACAGTACTTATGCCGATTCAATCGATTATTATTTGTTTTGTTGTTTCATTCTACTCGATAAACGACGTCGGCGTGCAGGTATCACCACTTGGAATAGTTTCGATTCTTGTGTCTTTATCGTTGGTGTTTGTAGCTCTGTTCATTGTTAAGAAATTACAGCAGTCGATTATTTACAAAGGCGAGTTTGAAGTAGCACAAGAGCGGCTTAAAAACCAAATAGAGCAATATGAAAAGCTCAACCAAGCGCAAAACGAGATAAGGGCAGTCCGCCATGACCTTAGCAATACTCTCATAGCCATATCAGGCTTTTTGAAGGATGGACATGTGGAGGATGCTCTGAAGCATATTAGCAGCATCAGTTCGAGTGTTGACAGAACTGCTGCAATTACAAATACCGGAGTACCGGCGTTAGATGCAATTGTTGGTGCGAAGATAGACAAGGCTGAAAAGTCCGGAGTACGCATTATCAGTAAAATAAATATAGACTGTTCATTGAATATTGATAGTTTCGATTTGGCGGGAATTGTTGCCAATGCACTCGATAACGCAATTGAGGGGATTTTAAGGTCAAATGACGGCATAGAAAGAGATATATCTTTGACTATATCTACTTTATCTGATTTTATCTCGATCTTTATTGAAAACCACTCATCAGGTTCGGTGCGCGATGATTTCCGAACTTCCAAACCCGATATGGCAAATCATGGATTTGGGATAAAACAGATAAAAACCGTTGCGAAAAAATACAACGGCGATGTCCGGATTAAATACGATTCTGAAAGCTTGAAATTTTCACTTAAAATTCTTCTGCAAAACACAAAAATTTAACGTTCACGCAAGCAGACGTGCTATTTTTGCATAAACTGTTGACTTTATTTTAAAGCGGTGTTACAGTTTCACGACTCGGAGGGCGAACAAATGATTGCTCAAATGTCTAAGAAACTATCATCGTTTTTTATTGCCCATGAAATTATCTCTGTCGATGATCGAGAAGTATATGAATATAGTTTTGAGGTAATAATTTCCACTTTTATCAGCTTCCTTGCACTGGCGGTCTTTGCAATTATCACATGCACCGTGGGATACACAGCTCTATATTTGCTCGGATTCATCCCCCTCCGGGTTGTTGCCGGAGGGTACCATGCAAAAAACCATTTCAGATGCATTACCTTGTTCATGTGCATATATGGAACATACCTGTTGCTTCTAACGCTTTTTCCATACGAATTATTATTACAATTGATTGTAGCTACTTCTGCACTCTCTTTAGCATTAGTTTATCTGCTAGCTCCATCGGAAGACAGAAACAAGCCAATCTCAGATGAACAAAAAGCAATCTACAAGCGGAAAAGCAAAATCGTTATTATATGTTTCGCCGCTATTATCGGGGTTTTATCTGTGTTCATTTCAGATTTAAGAATACCGCTCTCCCTAAGTCTTGGCAATCTTACTGTGGCGATATCATTGTTGACTAATTTTGCAAAAAACAAAAAAAAATATAAGGAGATGGAATAAAATGAAGAAACTAAAAATGAAACTGAGTAGATTAGGTTACAGATCCGGCAAGGTTATGGCGGCATTTGCACTGATGCTAGGCGTTGTTTCAGTGGAAGCAACAATGTGCATTATATTCTTCCACCAACCAAAAGTGCCGCAGGGTATGAGCAAATACACAAAAAAGCAAGGCGCATAAATGAAACGCGTGGAAAATAAACCCGCTTTCAAAATAAACTTAAAGGAGCGACAAATCATGGCAGGACAAATTCGTATGACCCCCGCAGATATGCGGGCAAGAGCAGGAGATGTGGATGGACAGCGCAATGCGTTTAACGACTTGCTGAGCAGAATGAACGGCATCCTAAACCAGCTCGAAGCCGAATGGGACGGCGCCGCCAGCCAAAGTTTCCGGCAGCAGTTTGAAGACTTAAGGCGCACAGCATTCCAAAACATGGACAACCTTCTGCAAGACCTCGGTACACAACTCCGCCAAACAGCGCAAGCCGTAGAAGAACTGGACAACACTATTGCCTCAAAAATGGGCGTGCGGTAGAAGAGAAGAATCGGAAACTAAAGTGCAAAGTCCGTGTCTGTGGACCAAATAGGCACGGCTTACGCCCCCAAATGACATGGGCTTTGCAAAACTCTTGGTGGTGATACTATGACTATTCGACGTATAATCTTAACACTTATCTGCATGGCATTACTCTCCGCCGGCGCAGTGGCGGGTGCTGTTGACCTACCTATAGACATAGAACTAATAACACAGGAAGCAGGTACAGGCGAAGCCCACACCGCAGGTAGAAATGTCGAAGTGTTGACACCAAGCGCAGGAGAAATCAGCCGGGCAATCAACGAACATTTCACCCAACGGAGAGACATGAAGCTAACTGACCTCTTTACGGAGTACGGCAGCGGCTTATTAAGTAAATACGAGCAAATAACAAGTGCCGCATACAGCTTTGCACTATTTGCAGAGCCGGCAAACTTTTCCGGTATGCGCGCGGCCGCAGAAGAAGAGTTTATGCCCACATGGCTGATAGTAATAATATTTGTTTTCAGCGCAGTAGGTGGATTTGTACTTGCCGCGATACTAAAGCAACGAAAGCGAGGCACAAATGTTCATTAACGTTACAATTGAGACAAGCACCGGAAAAGCGGACATTCGCATTGATTCGGAGCAGAACATCGGCGAGGGACTGAAAGTATTACGCGAAAGTGACAAACTACCAAGCGGAAAACCTCCCGATTACTTTCACTCACGGCTTAGAGAAAAACCTGTGAGTGCATATATGACTTTTTCAGCGGAGCAAATTTACGACGGCGACATATTATCAGCGATTGAATAAATTATTGGGGAGAAAATCAGATGGCAAACAATAGCAATCCTAATATCAACAACGACACTACAATAACACATAGTATTCAAAACAGCGACCTCACAGTACCTAAAGACAAACGGGCATTTTTAACATACTCTGCTGACGGTCTCGCTGATTGTTGCTTGGAAGAAGCTGATGATTGCATAAAATTGCAATTTGAAACAAATGGGTTTGAAAGTGCAACGTCAATATTCAGCAAAACAAGAGAAGAATGGTTTCGCTTTCTTGCTAACTGCGCTGAACTTGACAAGCTCAGTGAAGAATATGAATTCTCTATCTCGCCGGATAATCTTATGGTTGATGTAAACCTGAGACCGCAAGTGCTTATACGAGATTCAAAGGGTGCTGACGGCAAAGATTTTCTCTCAAAGTATAAAGCGCTTATTGGCAGTGTGCTTCAAAAAAGATATAAATATGAGGATTATCTGAGCGGCGGTACAGACCTATATAAAAAGCAGAAGCTACTCGCATCGCTTACTTCACTCGACAGTGTGGAAGAAATAAAGAGCGAATTGTTTGAAGAATATCACACACTCGTCAACAAAAACAAAAAGAGCAAGCAACTGGTTATGAAAAGCAGTGTGCGAATAGGTAAAGTAGCAATTCCAACATTGCTTGCGGCACTTTTAGCAGCGGGATTTTTCCTGTGGACAGCGTTTTTTAATGACATACCGCATAAAAATGATATAATACAGGCAAATACCCACTATATAGCAGGTAATTATATAGACGTGCAGCGGGTTTTGAGAAGATATGATTTGACGGAGCTATCATTTGAAACGAGATATTTTCTCTCGCGGTCATATGTCATAACAGAAGCCCTGACTGATGCTCAGAAAGATAATATACTGATGGGGCTGACACTCCGCACAGACCCGATAATCTTTGATTACTGGATATTGCTGGGCCGTATGCAATTTGATGAAGCTATAGATATTGCACAACGCCTAGGTGATGATGAACTTCTCCTGTTTGCATACATCAAATATGAAGTAGTGGTGAGAAATGACCCGACACTCAGCGGTGAGGAGATGACTGTACTGTTAAATCATATATCCGGCAGGATTGAAGGTTTACAAAGCGCAAGGGATGCGGCTGCCGAAGAAGCTTTGGACAGATAATAAAAGTAAGATTTTCCCGGCGGATAGTTTTGAGGTATAAGTTAGTGGAGGAGCAGGTATGGCAGAGTTAGTAGTGAATCAAAGAGCAGCAGTGGACATACATTTGGATATAGAGCGCTCTATGATCAAGCAAATAGGGAATATGCATGTAACGGCAAGCTGTCTGCGCCTGATGGCAGATGCGCAGGTAAACGCCGCAATGCGGCAAGATGCAATAGCTAGTAATGCAACGATGACAGAAATCCGCACCCGAACCAATGGCACAACATATACTGTGCAAGTACCTGATGAAGCAGCACGTGCCGTGGCAAGGCAGAGTGCAGCGGCACATAGGGCATTGGCACAAGCACTGCGCTTGAAAGCGAGAGCTATAGGAAATGCAGTAGTATCCCTGCAAATAGCCATGGCACAAGTAAAAAAAGATTTTAACAGGATTATAGATGAATCAATAAGGATAGATAGGTATCATTCAGAGCGTCTCAATGAAATACGTGGATGGATGCGATCGTTCACAAACAGGATGCACGAAATACGCAACGGCATAAACCTCCAGCATCCAATCAACGCAGGTGAGTTCGCACCCACCTCCATGGGTGTTCGGAAAAACACAATGCTGAGTTTCCTTGAAGGGTGTGCGCTTGCCGGGATGCCACATTTCACGGTATTCGCCTTAGACCCCGTAAACACAGCAACAGGCAACTTCATCTACAGCAAGACTGATATGTCAGTTGGTGGCAGATACCCGCTGGAATTCACCCGGTTCTACAACAGCATCGGCGGCATGGAAAACGATGTATTGGGAGTAAACTGGACTCATAACCACAATATCCGACTTTACAGCCAAGATGAAGCAGTACGCATCATATATGGCGATGGTCATATGGAAACGCACGGACAACTCGACGACGGCGGCTATTTGTCTCCACTGGAGAATAGCAACACACTCCTGCTTCATACAGATGAAGGTTTTAAGTTGTGGACAAACGACAATGTTATTTATGAGTTTGACAAAGAAGGCTTTCTGCAAACCCAGAGCGACATCAACGGGAATGAGACGAAGTATGAACACACAGATGGTTTGCTGATAAAAGTATCCAACCCCTGCGGCAGCATGACCTTTGAATACGAAGACAGGCAAATAACCAAGGTCACAGACCATACAGGACGTGAAGTGAAGCTTAGTTACAACGGCAAAATGCTGGGCAAAGTAACACACCCATCAGGAGCAGAGTATAGTTATGAGTATGACAGCTATGGTAACTTAGAGAAAGTAACAAACCCACTCGGCATAGAAGCAATCAGCAATGAATATGACGGGCATGGTAGGCTGACACGACAGAGCTTCCCTGACGGTGGTGTAGCTACTCTCCGCTATGATGATAAGATAACCACTATGACAGAGCAAAGCGGCAATGTCGTGAAATATGAGCGCGATGATAAGTACCGTACTGTTAAAACTAT
>WQTE01000033.1 GCA_009786445.1 Oscillospiraceae bacterium
TCTTACTCCCGACGGCGGCATTATCCGCATCCGGTAATAAGGGTTAGGTGTGGCATTTCACACCCTCTCAGCCGCCTGTCGGCAGCACCCCATTTTTAACTTGTTAATTTTAATATGGTCTGAAGATAATATGCAAACAGCACATTATCTACTACCCTATCCTACCATCGAGGCTACTTCTGCGGCGAAGTCGTCTTGTTTCTTTTCTATACCTTCGCCTTTTTCAAAGCGTGTGAATGAGTTTGCTTTGATGGTTCCGCCGAGAGACTTTGCAACTTGTGCAATGTGTTGCTCGACAGTGACTTTGTTTTCTTTTACGAAAGGCTGATTGAGAAGGCAGATGTCCTCGTAGAATTTGTTGATACGACCTTTTACCATGTTCTCTGCAATTTGGCGAGCCTTATCTTCGGGGAGATTTTTTGCCTTGTTCTCTTCGATAGCTTTATTAAGTTGGATTTCTCTTTCTTTTTCAAGTTCCTGAGGGTCAACCGAAGCTGTGTCGAGGTAAAGGGGGCGCATAGCGGCGATTTGCATAGCAACGTCTTTGCCAAGCTCTGTTACAGCATCCATATCTGATACGCCGTCTACTTCGAGGTTTACTATAACGCCGATTTTACCGCCTGCGTGTATGTACGGTATGCTTAAACCATCTGTGTAACGCTCGAAGCGCCTGATAGAGATGTTTTCACCGATTACGAGTATCATTTCCTGTTGCTCCTCGGCAACTGTTTTGCCTGAACCGGAGTAGGGGCTTGCCAGAAGTGCATCGACATCAGCCGGTGCGTTTTTTGCTATTGCCTGCGCCACTCCTGCAACAAATTCGTTGAATTTATCGTTTTTAGCTACGAAGTCAGTCTCGGCATTGACTTCTACGACTACGCCTACACCGTCGATAACTGCGGCGTATGCAATACCCTCTGCTGTGATTCTTCCGGCCTTCTTTTGTGCCGCTGCAAGTCCGCGCTCACGAAGATAGGCAATTGCTTTTTCCATATCCCCGCCGGTTTCGGTCAGGGCTTTTTTACAATCCATCATTCCAACTCCGGTTGCTTCACGGAGTTCTTTAACATCTTTAGCTGTAAATGACATTTATTCAAATCCTTTCAGATACTATTCTGCTGTAGGTTCTTCTGCGGAATCCTCTGCTTTGGCAGTCGCCTTCTTTGCCGCCGGTTTTCTCGGCTTTTTCGGAGCGGGAGCTTCTTCTGATGATTGCTCGCCTACTTCAACTTCAGTGCTCTCTTCTTTTTTTGCAGTCTTGCGTGTGGTCTTTTTAACAGGTGTTTCAGAGGCATCTTCAGACTCGGCGGACTCGGTTGCAACAGGCTTGGATTTCGGCTCGGCTTTTGGTTCAGCTTTTACCTTGGGCTCCGCTTCAGCTTTGGGTTTAGGCTCAGCTACAGGTGCAGGCTCCGCTTTTGCTGTCGGTGCAGGTGTAGGTGCAGCTACAGGCACGGGTTTTGCGGCGGGTTCAGGTTTTGCTACAGGCTTTGCAGCGACAGGTTCGCTGACGGGTGCTGCTACTGACTCGGGTGAACCTTCGGAGGCTTTTGCCTCATCGGCTGCTGCGGCTTCCGCTGCATCTGCGCCTTGGCGGCCTTCGACTACCGCGCTTGCCATTGCTTGTGCTATAAGGCGAATGGCTCTGATGGCATCGTCATTTCCGGGTATGATGTAGTCAATCTCGTCGGGGTCACAGTTTGTATCAACGATTGCCACAATCGGAATTTTAAGTTTGCGCGCTTCTGCGATTGCGTTGTGCTCTTTGCGCGGGTCTACGATAAAGAGCGCCGCAGGCAGTTTTTTCATATCTTTAACGCCGCCGAGGTACTTTTCAAGCCTGTTAATCTCGCCGGTGAGTTTGATTACTTCTTTTTTAGGCAGAATATCAAATGTGCCATCGTCTTGCATTTGTTTTAGTTGCGCCAAACGGTCTATGCGTGTGCGCATTGTCTTGAAGTTTGTGAGCATACCACCCAGCCAGCGGGCGTTGACAAAATACATTCCGACACGTTCCGCTTCCTCACGGATGGCATCTTGCGCTTGCTTTTTTGTACCTACAAACAGGACACTGCCGCCTTGCTCGCTTACGTTGCGGACGAAGTTGTATGCATCTTCCAGTTTCCTAACTGTTTTTTGCAAGTCGATGATGTAGATTCCGTTGCGCTCCATGTAAATATAAGGAGCCATCTTGGGGTTCCATCGGCGAGTTTGGTGTCCAAAATGCACACCTGCTTCCAAAAGTTGCTTCATTGATACTACTGACATAAATTCCTCCAAAATTATTTGTTTTTAAGACATTTCTGCCTTCCTCCGAACTCGTCAACTTTTCAGTCCAACCTCGGGAAACCCTTAGGCACATGGCTGAAAATCAAAGCTCGTGCGTGATAGCTATGGTATTGTAACAAAAACTCTTGCAAATTGCAAGAGTTTTTTGCAGTGCTGTGGGCCAGTGCTGTGGGAAACAACGGAACTAGTAACATTTGCGTGCGGCACTACCGATACAACGGACCGTATGTTTCGCAGGCTCTGTAGTCTGCACTTTCTTTGTCTTTTGTGCCGAATGCAGACCACGCGTGCGGGCGGAAAATGGCTTCGTCACAGACGTTGTGTAGTGATACAGGTATACGCAGCATTGAACAAAGGGTTATTACGTCTGCGCCTTTGTGACCGTAGCAGAATGCACCGTGATTTGCACCCCAGTTTGCCATAACGCTGTAAACGTCTTTAAATGCGCCTTCACCTGTGAGCTTCGGAGCAAACCAAGTTGAGGGCCAGGTTGGTGCCGTTCGTTTGTGAAGCATTTCGCTTACATTTGCCGGAAGGTCTACTGTATAACCTTCGGCAATCTGCATGACAGGACCCAGACCGTCAATGAGATTGAGTCTGAGCATTGTGACAGGCATGACTCCTTCGGTCTGATACTTTGAAGAGAAGCCACCGCCTCTGAAATATTCGACCTCGGCAGGACACCATTCGGTTTTTGCGAGGCAATTTTTGATGTCTTCATCAGCCATATCCCACCAAGGTTTCATAATGCTGTTGCCGTCCGAGTCTTTCGCTCCGCCGTTGCCGTCAAGTGCAGCCGCGCCTGAGTTGATAAGATGGATAAAGCCATCCTTTGCTTTGCCATCGGGCTTCCATCCTGTTACACGCTCAACAGCCTCGGGACTCCAGTATGTGCGCACATCGGCGAAGACTGAAGCTGCTCCATCCATCAGATGCGAAAACAACATGGAAATACCGTTGAGACTATCATTTTCAGTAGCGAAAATTGTAGGCTGCCTCTTGCCGGTCCAGTCGAAAGTCGAACTCAAAATCGCCTCCGTGAAATCGGCATTTGGTTTGTGGTCTGTCCACTGGCGTTGACCTTGGAAGCCGCCGGCTATGGCGTTTCTGCCCAGTGCTTCTTCGTGAAAACCCATTTTTGCGAGTTTGGGGTTTCCGAGCAATATATCTTTGCAGATAAGAGTCATTTTAACCACAAAATCCCACTGCTCAACCTTTTGCTCGGCAGAATACTGCTTAGCTTCGGCGTTTACATCAAACCCTTCCTTGCAATGCTTCTTTGCCCAAGCGAGAGCCTTTTTAAACTCCTCGGGGTCATAAATCTCGCGGTCAATGCGGCGCGTGATTTCACTCATATCTACCCACTCTGAACGGATTCCGAGGTATTTTTGCATAAAAGCAGGGTCTAAAAATGAGCCTGATATGCCCATTGAAACAGAGCCGATTCCGACATATGCTTTATTTTTCATCTGCCCGACTGCGATTGCTGCTCCGGCAAAGCGCAGGATTTTCTCTTTTACATCTTCGGGAACTGAGCTATCATCTTTATCTTGCACGTCATGCCCGTAAATTGAAAATGCGGGTAAGCCTCGCTGCGCATGAGCGGCGAGGACTGCGGCAAGGTAGACCGCGCCCGGGCGCTCTGTGCCGTTGAATCCCCATACTGCTTTTACTGTGTCAGAGGATAAGTCCATGGTCTCACTGCCGTAGCACCAGCAGGGAGTGACAGTCAGTGTGCCGATTACATTTTCTTTTGCAAACTTCTCCGCACAGCGGGCGGCTTCTGCTCCGCCGCCTATCGTGCCATCTGCAATGATGCACTGCACGGGTGTTCCGTCGGCATAACGTAGATTACTGCTGATAAGTGTCGCCGCTGATTTTGCCATTGCCATTGTTTGAGCTTCAAGTGACTCACGCACTCCGCCCCAGCGCCCATCAATTGTAGGGCGAACTCCGATTTTTGGATATGCCATTTACACGTCCTCCTTATGCCGAAACACAAAATTTCTATTGAGTATAGCACAAAGTAGTAATAAGGTAAATAAAATAATTGCTATCACTCATTTTATTTGGTGAGATATGACAAAGAAAGTTGTAATAAATATGAAGATGATGGCTCGAAAGTGTTAAAATTTTCACGTTTATTAGTGCAATACAGAGAATTTCGCTATTTGACAATTTGCAGTTTGTGTTTTAAATATATGGCGATGATGCCACAGGCTAGCAAAAAGATTATTCGCTACGCTCAGAATGACACGGGTGTGATGCTTTGCATCAGCCCTATCATTTGCTGCATTTAACGAAATCGGGGAGATTTAACATGACAAAACATGAAGCGTTAAGGAAATACTTTGGTCACAGTGAGTTTCGTCCTGCGCAGGAGCAGGTTATTGATGCTATTTTAGCGGGACGTGATGTGATGGGGATAATGCCGACAGGGGCAGGTAAGTCCGTCTGTTTTCAGATTCCTGCGCTTTTGTTGTCCAGCGTCACCATTGTGATTTCGCCTCTAATTTCGCTGATGAAAGATCAGGTTGCAGGTCTCAGAGATGGTAACATTCCTGCGGCTTTCATAAATTCTTCTCTTTCGGCAGAGCAGTATGATGAGGTTATAAGCAGGGTCAGGTCCGGTTACTATAAAATAGTCTATGTAGCTCCTGAGAGGCTCGAATCGGGGGACTTTATAGATTTTGCGCAAGATTCGGATATATCGCTTATTGCTGTTGATGAGGCGCATTGTGTTTCGCAGTGGGGGCAAGATTTCAGACCCAGTTATCTGAGGATTTCAAACTTTGTTCAGAGGCTCAAGTCCCGTCCGATAATCGGGGCGTTCACAGCGACTGCAACCGATGATGTGAAGAGTGATATTGTACGGTTACTGAAACTCGAAAATCCTTTGAATCTCACGACCGGGTTTGACAGACCTAATCTCTACTTTGGGGTTGAGAGACCGAAAAATAAGGTGGTACGGCTCCATGAGCTGATTGCTGAAAACAGTGATGTCTGCGGGGTCGTCTATTGCTCAACGCGAAAATCTGTTGATGCTGTCTGTGGTGAACTTCGCAGGTGTGGGGTTTCTGCCTTGAGATACCATGCGGGGCTTGAGGCTTCGGAGCGTAGAGCCAACCAGGATTTATTTCTCGGCAGCGGTGTATCCGTAATGGTTGCGACGAATGCTTTTGGTATGGGTATCGATAAGCCCGATGTGCGCTATGTTATACACTATAATATGCCGAAAAACCTTGAAAACTATTATCAGGAGGCAGGGCGTGCAGGGCGGGACATGAATCCGGCTGAGTGCATTTTGCTTTTCTCAGAGGATGATATTACGACGGCTGAGTTTCTGTCTAAGGGTTCACAGAAGAATAATGAACTTTCTCCGAGAGAACAGAAAGTGGTACGCAGGCTGGACGAAAGGCGGCTTGACAAGATGATTCGATTCTGTGAGGTGGATTCTTGCCTTCGCGCATATATTTTGCGCTATTTTGGAGAGAAGCATAAAGGGTATTGCGGGAATTGCAGCAGTTGCCGCAAGCGCAGCTTGCTAAGCAGGATTTTCAGTGTCGTGCGTGGGTAAAGAAGAGCACATGAGTTAAGCAATGAGAAATTTTAAGTTTCGCCACAGCTGACCAGGATCTGATAATTAGTGCTGACCGCTGGGGTTAGATTTGAAGAACTTTATTGTTTATGGTATAATTTTGATTGGGTAATTAGCAAAAATATACCATAAAAATGCAGAATAAACTTGACGCGGATTTGAGTTTGTGATATCATTTAGTGACGGTGAATGACTGCAAAGTCTTGGAAAATCGACTTATATTCGATTGTGAGGATGCTATATGTATAGAGTTTTGATGGAAGAACTCGTGGCTTGGAAAGAATTACCATATAAAAGGCCGCTTTTGGTTCAAGGGATAACACAATGCGGGAAGACTCACTTGCTCAAAGAGTTTGGGGCTAAGTGTTATAAGGATGTGCTTTATTTCGACTTTGAAGAGGATAGGCAGCTTGCCTATTTCTTTGAGCAAGACCTCAATCCGCAGAGAATAGTTAAGGATATGTCCCTCTACAGGGGTGCGGATATTAAGCCTGAGTCCACTTTGATTATTTTTGACGGTATTCAATATTGTTCAAATGCCCTTGATTCTCTTGCTTATTTCTATCATAACGCACCTAAATATCATGTGATTGCCGCGGGAACTTTTAATGATGTTCCTTTGCCGAAGATTGATACACTGACACTGCTTCCAATGAATTTTTATGAGTTTCTTCATGCCCAGAATTCTGTGCTTGCTCTGCACCTGCGGGATTCCGGTTTTAAAGGCGAGCATTTAACTACTTTCAAGGCGCAGCTTGAGGCGATTTTTACCGACTTCCAGATTATCGGCGGTATGCCAGAGGTTGTACAGACATGGATAGATACCAAGAGCATTGATGCCGTTGAAAAGATACAAGCTCGCATTATTCAAGGGTTTGAAAATGACTTTGCGAAACTTGCGGGTGCTTCGCTTTTCCCAAAACTTATCGCTGTTTGGAGCGCTATCCCTGCGCAGCTTTGCAAGGAAAATCGCAAGTTTATGTTTTCTCGTGTCAAAAGGAGCTGGCGTGCAAGGGATTTGGAGGATGCTATAAATCTTTTAGTTCGTGCGGGTCTTGCGTATAAAGTGACACATGTGGATAAGCCAAAGTTTCCCCTCAACTCACAGATTAATGAGATGCATTTTAAGCTCTATATGTGCGATGTGGGGTTACTCAGGCGCACTGCGAGGATTCCGGCCTCCGCCATTATGAGCAGGTCGAGCGGTTACAAAGAGTTAAAGGGCGCACTCGTTGAAAATATTGTTTGCTCGGAGCTTATGAGGATTTATGACAGCGAGCTCTATTATTGGTCGGCGGATAATCCCGGCAGGGCTGAGGTAGAGTTTATAGTCCAAGACGGCGATGATATCATTCCTATTGTGGCTAAAGCGGGCAGCGTTAGTAAGACTAGGTCTCTTTTGCAATATTCCGTAATGTTTAAGCCAAATAAGTCTGTAATGGTTTCAGCGGTATATGATAAACCCGATGTCTTGCCTGTTTATGCATTTTGGAACTTAAAAGAATGGCTTGCAAGTCTCGGCAGTTGATGTGTACATGAAATCTATGTATTGAATTACTTTCTCATTAATGTTATTATTAGAATCAAATATATTGTAACAGGGAGGCGTAAGTTGTGGTAAAGGTTGATATTAGTGGTGCTTTGGGGTTTGTTACCGAAAACGAGATTAATGCCTTAGATACGCAAAAGCCGCTTGAAAAGTTGAAAACACTATATGAAAACGGCTGGATGGGGTTACCTGCTTCTTTTAACCCGGAGCTTGCAAATGTAATAAAACGTTTCAGAGACGGCATAAAAAATCAGTCAGATGTGCTTGTTGTGCTTGGAATAGGCGGCTCGTATCTTGGTGCGCGTGCGGCTATCGAGTATATTAAATCACCTAACTACAATTTACTCAAAAAAGACACTCCGGATATTTATTTTGCAGGGAATAATGCATCAGGCGAGTATTTAAATCAGATAATCGAACTTATCGGGGACAGGGATTTTTCTGTAAACGTCATCTCAAAGTCAGGCTCTACCATAGAAACGGCGATTGCACTACGCTTTTTCAAGGCTATGCTTCTGCAAAGGTACGGCGAAGCCGGTTTGAAGGACAGGCTCTATGTTACATCCGATATTGGCTCACCGCTCATCAAAATGGCGGAGCGTGAGGGCTATCCATTTCTTGAAATGCCGCCCGAGGTCGGGGGCAGGTATAGTTTCCTTACAGTTGTGGGTCTTTTGCCTTGTGCTGTTGCGGGTATAGATATTGATGAATTAATGGCCGGGGCAAAAGAGGAATATGAAAACGGTTTAGAAGATGCTTGCTTGTATGCAAAGGCTCGTCAGGCGCTCTATAAAAAGGGCAAAAATATTGAAATGCTCGCTTCTTTTGAGCCCGCTTTTAGGTACACGGGCGAGTGGTGGAAGCAGCTTTTTGGTGAGAGTGAGGGTAAAGAAGGTATTGGTATTTTCCCGTCTTATGCTGATTATACGGCTGATCTTCACTCTATGGGTCAGCTTATTCAAGAGGGTGAGCGCAACTTGCAGGAGACTTTTGTGTCTTTTAGCGAGCCTCGTCAAAACCCGAAAGTGCCTGGTGGAGATATTCATGACGATAAAATCAGTGCAATCGCCGGTTTTGATATGCACAAGATAAATATGTCGGCTTCGGAGGCGGTGAAGAGGGCCCACATCGACGGGGGCGTACCGGTGTTGGAGCTTTGCGTACCCGGTTTGTCTGCTAAGTCTTTTGGTGCTCTTGTGTATTTCTTCATGCGTTCATGCGCTGTTTCGGCTCTTATTTCAGGTGTAAATCCGTTTGGTCAACCTGGGGTCGAGGCATATAAAAAGAACTTATTTGCAATACTCGGACTATAGTATGCGGGAACAAAACGACAACTACATTTATAGAAGGGAATGGTTTTTATGGTTAAGTTAATTATGGGGCAAAAAGGCTCGGGTAAGACGAAGCAACTCATTTCGCTGATTAATGAAGCAGTTGACAATGAGCGGGGTGACATAGTCTGTATTGAAAGAGTGGCTAAACTCACCTATGATATCCCTCACAAAGTTAGGCTGATTGATGCCTCACAGTACGGTTTTGATGATTACAGCTTCCTAAGAGGGTTTATAAGCGGCTTACATTCGGCAAATTATGATATAACTCACATCTTT
Organism: Oscillospiraceae bacterium; assembly: GCA_009786445.1. Lineage (GTDB taxonomy): Bacteria > Bacillota > Clostridia > Oscillospirales > Oscillospiraceae > WRMH01. The sequence goes on from WQTE01000033.1 coordinate 9,047, forward strand.
ATTGATAATGTCTTGGGGATTGTTAAAAGGGATATAGACGAGGATTCAGAGGAGTTTTTTGAGTGGTGTGATAATTTCAGTGCTAAGGAGCGTGTCAAGTTTACGTTTACGCTGAGTGTTGATATTTCTAAGGCTACTGAGAGAATTATTAAGTTTTTATAGAGTCTCTGATATGAGCGATAAAAAGAAGTTGCTGCTGCATGTTTGCTGTGCGCCGTGTGCTTGTTATGTGATTGAGCTTTTAGCTGCCGGCAATGATATTACGCTACTCTTTTACAATCCTTGCATCGAGCCTTTTGATGAATATTTGAAAAGGAAAGTGCAACTACAGATTTTGCTTTCAAATTTGCCGGAGGGAGAGCATATCCGAGTGCTTGATTGTGAGTATAGAAACGAAGATTTTGTTGTTATTGCAGAGGGTTTGCGGGGTGAGCCCGAGGGCGGTGCCAGGTGTGCTTCTTGCTTTGAACTGAGACTTTCTGAGACTGCAAGGCTCGCAAAGTTACACGGGTTTGAGGTTTTTGCTACTACTTTAACCGTGAGTGTGCATAAAGATGCAGCTATGATTAACGAGATAGGGGAGAAGCTGTCAAATTCCTATGATGTTGCCTACTTGTCGTCTGATTTTAAGAAGCTTGGCGGCTATCAGCGTTCGATTGTGCTTTCTCGGCAGCTTGGGTTATATAGGCAAAATTATTGCGGCTGTGCGATTTAATTCAATTAAACTGCACATCATCTGCTACACTTTTGAGAAGGATTATTATTATTTATGAGAGATAGTGTCAATATTAGAAAGATTTCGTTTGCCGGTGTCATTGCGGCACTTTATGTTGCTTTGGTGCTTGTTGGGGCAATGGTTTCGTTTGGTCCTTTGCAGTTTCGTTTTGCAGAGGTGCTTACTGTGTTGCCGTTCTTTTTTCCTATTGCTGTGCCCGGCTTGTTTGTCGGTTGTATTATTGCAAACCTGTTTAGTCCTTATGGGCTTATTGATGTTGTTGTCGGGTCGCTGGCTTCTTTGTTTGCGGGGTTGTGTACTATGAAAATAGGCATGGTTTGCAATAGAGAGCGCCTTGGTTCTAAGCTGCTCGCTTGTTTGCCTCCTGTCATTTTTAATGCTATTATGATAGGTGCTATGATTTCGTGGCTGGTCGTGAGTGCCGGTGCGGGTTATGGTTTTCTGACGACTTTTGTCATCTATGGTGCTTACGTGGGGCTGGGTCAGCTTGGCGTGCTTTACTTGCTCGGTATGCCGCTGATGATTTACATGACTAAATCCGGGATGTATAACAGGCTGTCAGCGCTCATGGGTGAGACTTTGAATTCTACACAGGTCAGCAGATGACTGATGGTTTCCGCAGATAATGAGCAAACCGCCCACCATAATCTGTCGATTTGTGCATGAAGATTTTTGAAAGGAATGGTCATTATTATGAAAGTTAGAAAAGCTGTGATTCCTGCGGCAGGGTTTGGGACTCGAATGCTTCCGGCTACCAAGAGTATTCCGAAAGAGATGTTGCCGATTGTTGATAAACCGGCTATACACTATATTGTTGAGGAGGCTGTTGCTTCCGGCATTGAGGATATTCTCATTGTCACCGGCAGAGGGAAGCATGCGCTGGATGATTATTTTGATTACACTCCCGACCTTGAACAGAGTTTGATGCGCAGCAACAAGTCTGCTGAGCTTGAGAAGGTGCGCCATACCGCTGAGATGGCAAATATCTGCTATGTCAGGCAAAAGGAAATCAAGGGGCTGGGTCATGCGGTCTGGTGTGCTAAGAGTTTTGTGGGCGATGAGCCTTTTGCTGTGCTTTTGGGCGATGATATTATGTTTGGTCATACTCCCGTTACCAAGCAGCTTATAGATGCCGCTGTTAAGTATCACTCCTCTGCTGTTGGTGCGCAGGAGGTGAGTTTAGAGGCTATCACCGGTTATTCTTCTTTAAAGATTGAGTCGCTTGAGGAGAGAGTTTTCAAGGCGGTTGATGTTGTTGAGAAACCGACTCCTGATAAGGTTTTCTCGCAATATGCAATTTTGGGCAGATATGTTTTGTTGCCTGAGATTTTCGATATTCTGGAAAATACCCCACCGGGATTCGGTGGGGAGATTCAGCTCACTGATGGTTTGGGTGCTCTTTGCAGGAGCGGGTCAATGGTTGCTGTGGATTTCGATGCAAGGCGTTATGATACCGGCAATCTCCACGGTTATTTGGAGACTGTGATAGATTTTGCTCTCCGTGACCCGGGCGTTGAGCCTTGGCTCAGGCAGTTTTTAACCGATAAGGTGAGAGGGTTTCTCATGAGTGATTACATTAACAACAAACATACGCACGAGCACGGCGATGGTTGTGGTTGTGGTCACGACCATTAGGTTCACTATCGTCTGCTTTGGCGTAACTTTATTACCAGCACTGTACCGCCCAGGATTGCAGTGCCTGCTGTCCCGAATACGGTGATTAGCAAAGCGGTATCGAAGGTTGTATTGTCAATGGCCTCTGTTTCGTGGTCGTATGCTGCAATATCTGTTTCTATAAAGGGTACTTCAACTGTAAACAATAAGGGTTCATCGGGCTCATCCGGCAAGACGGGGAGCTCGGGGGCGTGGAGCGTTGTCATCGCTCCGTTTTCGCTTACCTCAAATTCAAATCCCAGTGTTTGCGCTAGGTCTTCTATGCGGTAAAATGTAAGAGGTCCTATTATTCTGGCGGAAACTGTTGTTTCCGTTTCTGTGTATGCGTATGGCTCCATATCTGATTCTGTATATGGCTCCGCTTCCGTTTCTGCGCCTGTCCTGTTTAGTTCGACCACCCGCTCAATCGGCATAGACAGCCACACCTCTCCATCTTCAGGTTGCTCTACCAGAAGAGTTTCATAGGTTTCAATCTCTGCTTCGGTGCCGACCAGCACGTTTGCTATATCGCCGATTAGGAAATAACTGTCTTCTCCAAACTTCATGGATACTACGTCGTATGTGAGTTCTTTTCTTGTCAGAGTAACGGTGGATGCGTGTCCGAGCAAGTTGTCGCGTACATTTTTTAGCACATCTGATGCGAGATACCGTCCGTAAAATTCTTCATATACTAAAATCCCTTGTTCGTGCATAACTGTCGCTATATCCACACCCACGAACCGCCAGTGCCATGGCTCGAATATGACTCTGTGGATATGCGTGTACTCGTAGGGGAATCTGAGAATATAGCCGAAGTTATGCGCATTTTCTTGTAACCACTCAAATTGCGGCGTTGTTTCAAACATCGCCTGTGTCAAAAGCGAATATCCGCCTCTGTGCAGTATATCTGCTGCCAGCCCCATTTGATGTTCGGAGTGACCCGGGCGGGCAATTTGTCTGTCTGCCGACTCAAGACCGAATCTCTGTACGGCTCTTCTGTGGGTTCCTCTCTGGGTTTCATATGAGCGAAATGTTGAGATGATTTGGAGTCTAAGCCCATCTTCGGTTATTGCATCTCTCATTGCCCTGAAATATTCTGCGGCTTCTTCTCTGAGCATATGCCCATGTCCCACGTTTGCCAAGTCGCTAGGCACCCAGCGTGCCGGTAGTTTGAAATTACTGTTTGCCAGTGCGCCGATAAAATACGGGTCGGGAACAGGATTTATTTCGTAGTATGCTTCTTTGTCCATATCGGCGTTGACATAGGCTATTATTGCGCCAATATATATTTCAGGGTGGAGCTCTGAAAATTTTTCATATCGTGCTGTGTTTTCGGGCAGGTAGTGGGGGAACTCACCCAAACTAAACAGCTCTGACATCTGCCTGATATATCCCAAAAAGTCAAGCCCTGTTTGTGTGAGAAATTCTTCAATGCCAAAATGTGATATTTCTTCGTAGTAGTAAGAAATATCACTGTCACTCGTTTGCGGCACTTCCGAAGCGGCAAGTGCCATCAGCGGGAAACTAACTGTGCATAATGCCGCAATAAGGCAGAGCACAACACGTTTGAAGTTCATAGAGTTACCTGTTTATCCGGATGCAAGGGCTCGTTCCAGCCAGACTGCTGCTACGTCTATCGCTTCATAGAAGCTGGTTTTTTCGCTTTTCTTAACAACCCTGTCGCGTGATCTGAGGTCAGTGTCGGTGTATTGTAACTGAACAGCAACCTTTGTAGCGAGTTCTAAGTCATCGAGAGACTTAGATTCTAAAACCTGGAGCAAGATGATGTATTTGTCGGACATCTTGCCGTAGTAGATGAGATTATCTTTGCGCCTCAATGGGTGCCCTTTGTATTCCAGTGGTTTTGTTTTTGTTTTACCGTTGGGCATTAAGTCAGACCCCTCTCAAAATGTATACGTAGATTGTAAATCATAAGTGCCGTTCTGTCAAGGTTTATATGTATCTGGTGTTTATATGTGTTTATATGTACCTGGACTAGTCCGCTCAAGCAAAAAGGGGCTGTAGCATTTTACTACAGCCACTTTTTAAGCTATAAACATTTCGGATTGGCTTTCGTGTTTTTCTTATTGCATGGGGTGGTTTTAGCTGACTATATAGCGGGTGCGCCTACGGTATACCAGGTGGATAATCAGCATTACGCCGAAGAGTGCTATACCTGCTATGGCTACTATCAGCAGAATCGTGCCGTGCTCATTTACGAATGACTCCACCGGGCTTATCGGCGGCTCTACAGGCTCGAAGGGAGCGAGTATTATCGGTGGCTCATTCACTACAGGCGGAGCCTCTTGTGCCTCTTGAAACGGTGGCTCTGCAGGTGGAGCCACAGCGAGTGTGTCACCTGATTCATCGGATCTCAGCACATACTTTGACAGGTGGGTCGTTGTGAAGGTCACGAGTCCCGCTTCCGGGTCAAACTCACTGTCAATGGAGTGCATTAAACCGAAGTTGTCGAGATACCAGACAGTCGGGGCAAGCTCGCCGTCGTATGGTACTGTTACCGTGAGTGTGCCGCCGAAGTTGCGTATCACTCTGGTACCTGCCATAATCGTGATTTCAAATACCACATCCCCGGTCTCTACAGAACCCAGTTGTGACGGGTTGAGCGGGATATGCCCGACTTCGGTTAGTGTTACCGTGATATTTTCGCCCCCTGCTTCTTCGACTGCCGAAGCAAGTGCAGCAGCATCAAGCGTAATTGAGCCTTCGGGCAACTTCACGTTCATGCCGATTCCCGCATCCACGCTTTGTGCAAGGGCTTCAATCGGAATCTCAACCTCTATCGCTGTGAGGACAACAGATAGGTCAAGCACCACGACAGGAGCGGCATCTGCCTGTCCTTCAACAGCAGCAATGGCGTTTTCAATAAGCGATTGCATTGTAGCAGTGTCAATAGTCAGGTACACGGTTCCGGTATCATGGTCCACCGTTGCGGTTAAGTTTACAGTATCATCATAACCTTGTGCACCGGCGGTGATAGTAACTTCCGCCACAGAAGGCGGTGCCGGAGTCGGTGTGGGGGTAGGTGTTGCTACTCTGGGTGTAGGAGTGGGAGGTGGTGTAGGTGCCGGTTGAGGTGGCGGCTGCCAATCGTCAACGGGCGGTGCAGGCGTGGGCGTGGGTGTCGGGGTTGGAGTCGGCGTGGGTGTGGGTGCCGGGGTTGGGGGAGCGGTAATCTCAAAGTTTATGACTAGGTTTTGCACATCATAAGCTGTACCGCCATCCGCTGAGACAGTCAGTGTATAAAGTCCTGCATTAGTAGGCGGAGACTGTAATACCGTGCCATCCCGCGTACTCCATGTGAATACAGGTGTAAGAGTAGTCACAGGAGCGCCTAAGGTTGTGTTTGTGAACACCGCAGTACCGCTCATGGCAATAGGATTACCATTATAGACACGGCTTGCTACAGTTATACCGCTGATTGTGACATTGAATCTGCCAACTACGTCCACTCTGCGAGTCACTGCATTATTACTCGGCAATGTCAACCAATCAGGCGGACCTATGTAAGTTATTGTTCCGGTAAATTCTGTGGAATTAAGTGCAGAGGTGAGGTCAAGTGTTTGATTACTCCAAACTATGCTATACTGCACAACCGCTGACGTACCGGCAACGGTTATACTGCCGCTTGTCGGAAGAATACTTTCGCCTAAATCATCTGCTGTCGCTGCATCTTGGGTTGAATCCATCAGCACAAAGGTAGGTGTAAATACCGGATTAACCGCTGTCACGGGAGTGACGTTTACGGTAGCATTAACGGTTGTCGGGAAACTGGCTTGAACGTTTGTGTTTCCAGGAGTTGTGCCTGTGAATATGTATGCTGTACCCTGCGGGTTGACAGATATGCTGGGAGGAGTCCATGTGACAGGAACGGTCGTGCTGCCTCCGCCGCCGATGGCTTCAAGCGTGACATTAATATTTGCAGGTAAGCCTGCCAGAGTGCCTATTGCAGCGATGCTTGCTATATTTCTCGCCTGATATGCTGTAAGGTTAAAGGGTCCTACAGAGGAAACAGTAGCAATGGCGGCTTGTGTGATGTCCACAGTAATCGAGGCCGGTTGAGTCAGTACGTAATTTGCGGCATCAGTACCTGAAATGGTGACAAGTCCAAGAGTGACCGGCCGGGCGTTCCCCGCATCTGCGGTCGGGATTGTTCCTGAAACTGGAACGTGAGCAGTGACATTACCAAAGAGAGGGATAAGACCTTGGAGAGTACCTCCGGTGATTTGAACAGTGGTGTTGTTCACGCCAAACGGGCGACTGGTTGCGGTTATGTTGGTGATTGTGAGAGGTGCCTGTGTGATATTAACCGTAAGACCTGTGGGTTGCGCAAGCGTGAAGTTGTTCGCACCCGTGCCGCTCAGCTCGAATTCGGAAACAGTGACCGGCCGGCCATTCCCCACATTTGCATCGGGGATTGCCCCGGCGACATTGGGAGAAGCAAGGTTGACACCAGTGCCGAAGGTATTACCGGATAATGTACCACCTGTGACGACAACAGTAGTTGTGCCGTCAAATACACGGTTTGTTACTGTTGCGCCGATGACAGACAACGGTGCTCGCCTAATCTCCGCAGAAAAGCCTGACAAATCAAGGGTGTAGCTTGCTGCATCATCACCTGTCAGCGATAGGCCTGTAATGGTTACGCCAACGCTGGTACCGGCATCCGCGTTGTTGAAAGTAACTGATGGTGTGCCCGAGAGATGCACAACATGACCGGGTGTCACATTTGTCATAACAAGCTGAGCAGCTCCGGTAAATGTTGCATACATTGTCCCGTCAAAGTCTCTGGAGACAATAGTTATCCCTGAAATCGTAAGTGGGATAGCTTCAGTTGCTTCGAACGTGAGCGTTACGGAAGTCGGCTCGTAGTTTTGCGTGATGATATTGATTACTTGCGTGGCTTCGCCGCTTGTAGCACCTGTGCCCGTGAAAGTCAATGTTGAATCAACTATTGTTGGGGGAGCAGCTAACACGCCACCGAGATTTGTATCGCCGAGGGTAAACTCAATAATAGTGCCGTAGTTGGTGGGATTAAGTGCGATGGTGCTTAGGTCAAATGTCTGCGGACCTGTTATAGCACTAACTACCGGTATAGGCGGTGGCTCAGTTGCCATTAAACCCGGGGCTCGGGTTATTTCGAACGTGACTCCGGGTGTAACTGTCAGATTTATGTTATTTGCATCTGCGGTTGTAATCCTCAACGTGCCCTGTGTAATCGGATGGTTTCCGACATTAACGCCTGCATGAGTGAGCGCACCTTCGAATGTGACTCCAGTGGGTAGTGCGGGTGTATTTGTGAAAGCAATAGGCTGAGGAGTTGCGCCAAACACCATAGATTGACCCGGAGTTGGATTGACTGTGACGGGCAGTGCTGTTATCGTTGCAGGGCTGAATGTAGGCGAAACTGATGAAGGTAATGTGTAATTATTTGCATTACTTCCTGTTAAACCGACGGTACCGAAGAGAATATTTCGGGAACCGGCATCAGCACTGTCAAAACTAATGTCAGCGATTGTAAGGGTTACAACATCAGGAGATACGACACCAACAAGCTGTGGAAGTGTAATTGCTGCTGGTGCAATATTGTTTGTTCCGTCAAAGGGTCTGTCTTGCACTACGCCGGGATTTCCCCATGTGAGCTGCAGCGGTGTTATCGTCAGTGTTGCTGTTGCAGTACCAAAGAAATCTTCGCTTGTAGCTGTCACTGTGATAATGTGGGCTCCTTCATCTCGGAGGTTGCCCGATGTAACGAAAGTAAAGCTTGAAAAGTACTGACCGTCCGGTGCATTAGTTACAGTTAATCCTGTCCATAAATCACTGGGAACAAATGTTTGCCCTGTGAACACTTCTGATAAGTTATCAAATCCTGATATGTTTATACCGGGGAATAGCGTGAGATCTGTGGTTGTTATAGTGATTGTGACAGGGTCTGCAAAAGTGAAATTTGCATGGGTGATTAACACGGATATTATCGCAGTGTACCCTTCATCAACATCTTCCACCCCTATGTTAAGGGTATAACCGTCTGCACCCACAGTGGGTAACGGATACAATACACTGTAGTCATCGCTTTCTATAGTGGGTTCAAATGTGAATCCTGGTAGGTTTCTCACATTTTGAGGTATCAGATACCTAAGGTCAAACGGAGTCGTTTCGTTGGTTCTCATGTCCCCCACAAAAGGAACACCTACCAATTGACCGCGAGTTACCGTAATTTCCAGAACATCTGATGTTCTCTCGACAAATAATCCGTTAGAACTTTCCGCTCTGGTAGCGGTTACTCTTATTGGAGAGCTGCTTTCCGTCACGCCTCTGATGGTGAGCAAGCCTCCCGATGTCATCGTCTCAACTGCTGCATTAGGTTCCATAAGCTCAAAGGTCAAGTCCCCATTGCCATCACCACCGCCTGGTTGACCTTCATCCGGAACATTCAACTGGTGGGTCATATTTGCGCCCAAGTTTGGCATAAAAGCAAGAGTGCTTGGACTGTCTATGACAATATCTCTTTGCGTGCCGCGGACAGTAATTGCAATTTGAGTTGTTCTAATCGGGGCACCAATCACTTCTCCTGCACCTACTACATCACCTTGCGGGTTGTAGTGAACAGTGAATAGATGCGGTTCAGCTCGAACAGCTAATCCGTCGAGGAAAGTGTTATTAAGCGTGATTGTGTCTGCGGTCGCATCTGAACCGAAATTACTTGGACCTATTGAAGCGCCTGAATCAAAAGTAATATCTCTCACGGTGTTTCCTTGCATGTTAACATCGGTAAACACTACATCGCCCGATGGAGGAGTTGCTCCGCGGATAAATGTCGCGGTCAATGTCGCTGGTATTAACTCATCTTCAAACACAGTAACATTTAAAGAGCCTTGGAATAGATTCCCGGCGTTGTCACTAGCTCGCACATGGACGGTATATTGCCCTTCCGGTGAAACTCCGACAGATAAGCTTTGAGTCCAGTCACTGGGAGTCCCGGGAAACGCAGGAGCTGGTGCGCCACGTGCTGTGAGTGCCCAGTAAGTAGCATTTGTATCCGGTCCGCTGCCATTAGGGTCAGTGACTTCCAGTGTTCCTGTCACGGTATTGCGGAAGAAGAAGCCAAATGTCAGTGTATTGAGAATATTGTGCCATGTGTTTGTCTCGTAGCTGATGCGTACTGTAGGTGGAGTACGGTCGATGCGGTATGTAACATTTGTAACGGCTTGCGAGATTTCGCCTGTTGCTGTGTTTCTTACATAGAATGGCGGCATGGTGCCGGTATTGGTTGGCTCACTGCGAGAGAGGGTATCAGTCCATCCGGCTGAAACGCCATCTGACCCGGTAGCTGTGGGCACTGTGCTTAGTTCGAAGCCCGCCTCTGCTGTAACCTCAAAGTTGTCAGTAAGTCCGTATATCCAATCAGTTTCAGTAGCTAAATTCGTGGTAAAGTGCGTTGGAAATGTCGCTACGAAATCCTGCGTAACCGTTCCGGTCATTGTCGGAAGTATTATTAAGTAGTTACTCGGAATCGCCGCGCCTCCTGTCATGGTGAAAAATCCATCAGAAAACGTGATAGCGTGGTTTGTGCTAAGAGCTGTCGCCAAAACAGCGGCTCCATCAGCAAAGGTTAAAGTCGCATTTCCTGCAAGACCTACTGTTACGCCTGTGTTTTCGGAAGTTATAAGCCCGGTTTGTGCAATATCATCTTGCTCTGCAAAGGTGAAGTTTACTTCGAAGTTAGCCGGAATTGTGAAAGAGGTGGTGCCATCAAACGCTTTAGTGATGGTAAATGCAGTGACGGGAACAACTGCTACAGGGCGAGCTGTAATGGCAAACGGGATAGAAACGCTGCCTGAATGTGTAGCAGATGAGAAAGTTATGATTGCGGTATAGGTACCTACATTAGTGGGAGCTATATCCGGTGTGTCGTGTGTTGTGCCGCCACGCCCATCAAAAGTTACAATTGGGCTGCCGAGGGCATCCCTTATTTCCTGCGAGACGACAGGGTCAGCAGTGTTTGTGGTGAGCCTTATTTCGGCGGTATCAATACCTGCAACTAAGTTATAAGGCTGGGCATTAAACACAAGATCCGGTGCTGTAATGCCTGTAATATATATCGGTGTTTGAGCCATAACAGTAATGTTTATTCTTGCAGTTGTAATAAGTCCGAAGTTTGCACTGTTTATTGTTACAGGAATGGTTGTTGTGTTCCCTGCAACAGTAGTACCGAAGTTAATGGTGAGTAGTTGTGCATTCGGATTTGTCTCATCTACTGATGTAGAAGTCACGATTCCCGGAGTACCGTACTCAGCTGGTAGAGCCAAAAATTCCACAGCACCCCCCCAGTCAAGTCCGATCTCCAGAGGCGGCAAGAGACTGTTTAAGTTAAATGTATATGTCGGCGTGCTAAACATAACCTGCACCGGCATAGTCAATCCCGCAGGTGCATTGCCGCGCTCGACAGTTATAGCTATCGGATCTGAAACAGCTTCTGCGAAATTAGCATCGTCTTCCATGCGGGCACGTACATAGATTGTTCCATGCCTCTGAACTGTGATTACACCAGTATCTGATACACTCGCTGCTAGAGGGGTATGGTCATCTATCACAACCACGGAGGCTGGGTCGCCGGGTGTACCCAGACCGTCTACAATTTCAAAAGTAACGGCACCTGCCGGATCTCTGCCGCCTGTTGTTGTGAGTGGAGTCGGTTGAAGCAAGGGCAGTGCATATGTCAGCTGGCTCGGAGGGTTGACAGTAAGTGTTGGTTGAGTACCGGGAGTGACGGTAAAGGTCATCGGGGCGGATGCTGGACTATCTTCGAAATCAGCATTACCCAGCCTGATAGCAGTTATGGTAACTGTACCTAGTCCGGTTATGTTGAGAATGTTTGATGGCGGGTCTCCGAGATGTGCCGGGCTGCCGGGTGCAACTGTGAAACTATACGCACCCGAGCCATCACCACCTGTGATTAACAGCGGTACGCTCAAGTCAGTGGCAAATGGCATTTCATATATGCCTTCAACCGGATTAAGCGTGCCCAGTTGTGTAACTACGGGAGCTGTCTGCGTTGCTCGATTTACAGTTATAGGAATAGTTGAATAGCTCAGTGCAGCAGTGTATGCAGCACTTGCTCCTGGTGTTACCTGATCTGGTGTTACACCCATGGGGAGAAAGTTAATTGTAAGATCAGTACCGCCCACGGGAAGTGTGTTCAGAAAATTCGCTGTAAATTCAATGGTTGCGATTCCATTATCGATATCGATCTCATAATTTGTATCTGCAACAAGTGCATTGTCATTATAAATGCTCGCTATCGTGTTGCCGTTTAGCGCAATATCAACAGACTGCGGTTCATCGGCAAACCTTGTGTGTGTTATAGTCGCTGTTCCTGCTGGGGGGGTACCATGCAACACGACACCGTCCGAGCGGATTACAGTATTGTTGCCGGCATTATCAATGAAACGTGTGTACACGAAGCCTCTCCAGTTCTGCGGCATCGTGGTGGAAGTTCCCGGTGTCCATACTGTGGTCGTAGGAATTTGGGCAGCATCGGTGAATGTGTCTTCAGATATGAACCACTCTGTTCTCAATATCCCCGAGCCAGCATCAGTACCTGCCATCACAACATTAACTGTAGCTGTGTCTCTAAAAAACAGGCCAAAAGAAATAGTGTTCATAAAGCTGCTAAAGGTGTTGCTGTTAATGGTAATAGTGCCTGTGGGAGCATATGTGTCCACGTTGAAATCCACGCTTTTTTGCTCAGAAAGCGCGTTATCGTCTCTTCTAAGGAAATAAGTAAAGGTGTTGAGACCCTCATTTTCAGCTTGGAAAGTGAGAGTTGGAGCATCGCCGCCGTCTCCGAACCACGGCCCTGTAATAGCTTGAGCGACCAAAAATCCCATAGGAGGAGTTAAAACCATCGCTGTCGATGATGTTCTTGCAGGTGCGACAAACCACTCTTCTACAACACCGGCAACACTTTGGTTTTGCGGGCCTGACAGCGTTGCAGTTTCTGTTATGTCTGCTTGCGTAATTTGCACTGTGCCTACTACCAGATTGGTAGCCGGAGCGAACAGTGTTCCGCCGGGGGTTGCCACGAGTATTTCATATGTTCCAATGGCGGTCGGTGCTGTTGTACTTATTGGGAAATCGGTACTGCCTGTACCGCGAAAATGTACGGTCATTTCACCTGCGGTGGTGGCATTTGCTGTGTCGTAAAAGTTGACAACAATCCCGGTCAAAGGTGCATTTGTGAAGTACCGAGTCCCGGCATCAATGACTGTAAAGTCTGTTGCGGTAAGCTCTGCCTGTGCGCTTATTGGTGCAGTGTGTGAAGCTTGATTTTGAGCGGGTGCGTTATCCACTGCTACGAAATGTATAGTGTAAGTGCCGAGCGGTTGCATACTCGGAATTGTAAGCGAGATTATGTTAGGTCCTTCAATCATGTCTTCGCGAAATGTCGGACCTGAAGTATCACCAACCGTGGGAGCACTGTTTAGTTGCCAGTATATTGCTCCTGCTTCGTCGCTGGTGAATATGAGGTCTATCGTGGTAGCACCGGTGCGGTTTGTGCTGATGTCTGTAATGATAGGCGGGTCTGTGTCCGGGTCTTCTGTCCAGACAGCGTAGAGGGGTAGTGAGGAACTGTGAGGTCTAACGCCGATTAGTGCTCCGTCGGCGTATACTACTGCACCGCCAGCGGTGAGCGCCCAGCCTGCGAAATGATGGTTTGACGGAGGGGTAAAGGCGTTTGCGTTAATATTGGCCGATGGAAATGTGACAGTTTGGGAAGCCATTGTGCCATCGCCGCCATTGGCGTTAAATGTGATGTTAACTTGATTCCATGCAAATGCAGCCTCGATGGATAACGCTTGTGATGCGGCCTCATTTACAGAAACTGTGCGGAGATTGGGTGTAGAGAGTTCATCAGTAGTTCCGGCACTGTTAGGTACCCAATTTACATGCCGACCAGCAGGTGCATTCGGGTCTGCCCCGAATATGAGCTCAGTGCTATTAAAAAAGTGCCATACATTTGGAGGAGAAGGAGGAGAAAAAGTGCCGGTTGTGGGTGACGTTAAAGTAACGTTTTCTCCGGTGTCTGCACCAGTAACTATTAAGGTTACAGAATGCACAGGGACAACATTGGATGTTGCATAACTGTCAGCGTCGTCAAACTCACCGTCTCCCGTTGTTGCGTGAACTCTAATGGTGTAATTACCCGGCGTTGCGAGCATTGTTTGGACAATATTTGATGGTAAAGTAGGATTCGGGAGAGTTACTGTATGGCTTTCGACAGCCTCGTCACCCCTATACAGGGTAGCTGTGTATATGACTTCTTCGTCGGGGACACCATGATTATCTCCTGCGGTAAATGTTAACACGCCTCCTGACGTAAAACCGACAGGCCCCGGCGGGTCCAGTGGAGCTGAAAGAGGCGAAACCGACACAAAATTACCGTCATCGTCTACTGTGAAGTAGCCGAGTAAGTCGTCGTCATCGTCGTCCGGGGTGTAGTCGTTGTCGAGATTGGTGTCGCCGTCTTGTGGTGGGGTGTAGTTGTTTGCATCGTCATAAAGCGAGCCGTCCCCGCCGTCTGTGACGGTTTGGTCGTCGCCTGCTACATTATATGTATCTTCTCCGGGTTGGGTTTCATTATCCGGAGTCGGGACTAGAGCACCATCTTGTCCGGGTTGCTCTTCAGGTGCCGGGACATAATCAACAGGAGGTTCAGGGGACCCCCCCCCCCC